>NZ_VJVX01000039.1:0-86234 GCF_008033685.1 Microbispora sp. CSR-4 | reverse complement strand
CGCCCAGTACTCACCGTCGGGGATCTCCTCGGGGGTGCGGGTGTCGGTCACGGTGACCGTCGGCAGGGTGCCGGTGAACTGGCGGGCGGTGGCGTCCGAGCCGTTCTCCTCCAGCGACACCCCCGTGTTGTCGGCCACCGTCATCGACAGCTGGCCGGGGGTGGTGGTCGGCTGGATGTTCACCGACACGTCGATGCCGCCGGTGCCGGCGGGGTCGTCGTCGGCCAGCGCGGGGGTGGCCGCGGCGGCGAGGGCCAGGCCGAGCACGGAGGCGGCGATTATCTGGGTGGTCCTGGTGATTCTCATGCGGATCGCTCCATTTATGGGGGGCGGGGCCGGCCGGATGGGCGGCCGGCCCCGGGTCTGTGCTACAGCGGTGTCAGCGGCTCAGTGGCAGTCGGCCGCGCTGTAGGCGGCGTCGTAGGACGAGGTGACCTGCTTGCCGTCGATCGTGGCGGTCGCCTTCACGGTGACCGTGCCGGCGTCGATGCTCCCGGCCCGGGTGTTGAAGGACTGGTAGGCCTGCTTGCCCGGGGCCACGTCGGCCACCGTCTTGGAACCGTACGGGGTGGTCAGCTCCACCGTCGCCGGCCCGTCACCGGCGTTGACGGCCGTCGCGGCGACGTACGCCGAGCTGCCCGTGCAACGGGACGAGGCGGTCACGGTCAGCGGCACCACCGGCGCCTTGTCGACGGTGACGGTCTCCTTGTTGTAGTTCTTGCCGTTGCCGTCCGGCTTGTAGTTCTTCTCGATGTTGCCCGCGAGGTCCATGGCGAACCAGTGCACCTCTGTCGTCTTGTCGACAGTGATCTTCGCGGCGCCCTCGCGCATGCCCGACGAGGTCAGCTTGGGCGAGCTCAGCGTCGGCCGGCTGCCGTCGAGGGTGTAGTAGACGTTCGCCGGCTCGTCCACGGTGAAGGTGAACGTGGCCGAGGTGTCGGTCCTGTCGGTCACCACGAGCTTCGACTCGGGCTTCTGCTTGTCCTTCTCGTACGCCTGGGCGACTTCGAGGATGCCGATCTGGCCGTTGGAGAACTCCATCGCCTCCTCGTGGCCCTCCTCGAACGGAGGCTGGAAGCCGACCGAGGTGTACCTGTTGGTCGCCGGGTCGTAGACGTCCGCGCCGACCTCGAAGTCCCAGCCGATGATGCCCTTGTTGTACCAGAACTCGTCGGCGCTGTTGCCGGCCGCCGAGTAGAGCACGTCGATCACCGGACCGGTGCGCCCCGGCCAGATGGCCGTGCCGCGCCAGCCCTGCACGGCCGACAGGATGTGGGCGGAGGCGTTCCAGAAGTACTCCTCGGTGCCCAGGTCCGGCCGCGGCAGCGTCTCGCGCCCGGCGCTCTTGTACGCCCCCGGAGGCCACATGAAGTAGCCGCCGTAGGAGTGGGTGTTCATCGCGAACTTGATGTTCGGGTACTGCTCCGTCAGCCAGACCTCGTTGCGGGTCTCCGGCTCCGACAGCTCGGACGGCCCGGAGTAGGTCTCACCGGTGCAGGTGGTCGAACCGCCGACGTAGCCGTCGAAAGCGCTGCCCACCGAGAAGTTGCGGTTGAGGTCGACGCCCCAGGAGTTGCGGCGCGCCGGGTCCGACCCGTCGGCAGCGCAGTAGTTCACCATGTTCTTGCGCTGCATGTTGTAGTCGTACATCGAGTAGTGCGCGCCGTCGGGGTTGATCGTCGGCACGATGAAGATGTCGAGGTTGTTCACCAGCTTCTTGGTGTCCGCGTCGAGCGCGTAGTTGCGCAGCAGCCGCTCGGCGGTCTCCACACAGGTCAGCGGGGTCACCCACTCGCGGGCGTGCTCCTGGCAGTAGAGGAACACCCCGGTCTTCGAGCCGTCCCGGCTCTTGCCGATGCGCAGCGCCTTCATCTGGAACGGCTGGCGCGAGACGGTCGCCGGCGCCTTCAGGCCGTCGGTCAGCTTCGTCGCCGCGGCCGCGGCCACCACGCCGGTGCCCGGGCTGGTGCGATAGAGGGCGGCGGTCAGCAGCGCCGAGGCCGCGGGGTCGCCGTTCAGCGCGGCGACCACCTCGGAGGCCGTGCTGGTGACCGAGCCGGAGGCGTCCGTCGCCAGGTTGACCACGACGTCCTTGCCGTTGACGGTGACCGAGAGCGGGGCCGAGGCGGTGCCGGGGTTCGCCAGCGCGACGCTGACGTCGTTGCCGCCCTCGCTGCCGTACGCCTTGGACGTCACGTAGAACGTGCTCGCCAGCGCGCTCCCCGAGCCGCTGCCGAACTGCGCCTGCGCCTGGCGGCGGTAGCCGTTCGTCTTGTACGGGAGGTCGATGATCTCCGAGATGTTCGGGAACTGCTTGGCCAGCGCCACGATCCGGCCGGTGACCTCGGTGGGGTCCATGTAGTGGTCGACGAAGTCCTGCACGTAGTGCTTGCCCGGCGCCTTGCGCGGCTCGCCCAGCCACTTGGTCACCGGCACGGTGACCGTGCCGCCCCGGCTGCTGGTGATCGTGACCTGGGTGGGGGTCTCCGTGATCGGCAGCGGCGAGTTGAACCGGTGGTACATGTACTGGCCCGCGTCGGTGAAGCGGGACATCGTCGTCGAGCCGCCGGAGTCGGGGGCCGTGCCGGGGCCGCTGTCCCAGGTGGCGGTGAGCACGGTCTGGGCGTCGGTCGCGCTCGTCTTCACTTCCACCGACAGGAAGCGCTGGTTGTCGAGGCTGGTGAACCACTCGGCGCGCAGCGGGGTCAGTGTGTCGGTCTCGGCCGCGTCGGCCGATGCGACGGCGAGAGCCTGCCGCCGTTCTGCCAGGTTCGCGGCGTAGTCGCTCTGGTCGGAGATGGCGTCGCGGACGTCGAAGCCCTGGTCGCGCAGGCTCCGCGCCTCGTCGGGGCTGAGCACGGCGTGCACCTCGATGCCGCCGTCGACGGGCTTGGTGTATTCGGCCAGGTCGACGCCCATGGCGACCAGCTTGTCCACGCCCGCCTGGTCGGCGACGACGACGCGCATGAGCGCTACGCCGTTCTGCGCGGTGCTGGAGGCCCGGTCCGGCGGGACCGGATCCGGGGAAGGATCGGCGAGCGCCGGGAGGGCGTTCAGAGTGATCGCCAGGGGGAGTGCGAGCGCGGCGGCATAGCGACGCGCTCTCCGGGGAGAGCTACTCATCGAGTTCCTCCATCTGGCGTGCCTTCCGGGGAGGGGGGCCGGCCCGGAGTGGATCACGCGAAGTTCGAGGGAAGTCTTCGTCACCCCGCAAAACGCGTCAAGCCGCATGAACCCCACAAATTCGGGATTTTTCCGTAACGAGATGATCTAGTGCCCAATTGGGTATTTAGTACCTCTTGCTATTCGGGGCGGTTTGGGTAACGGTCCTGAAAACGCCGCTGTGCGGTCGTCACATCAGCACGAGCCGTATGGCCTCGTCGATGGGCACGCCTCCGCCGATGAGTTCGAGGACGCGAAGCCGCGTCTCCGGTGTGTCGATCAGTGCGGCGATCACGGCGGCCACGTCGTCGCGCGGCACCGAACCGGGGGGAAGCGGCGGGTCGGCGAGCGTCACCAGGCCGGTGCCAGGCTCGTCGGTGAGCCGCCCGGGCCGCAGGATCGTCCAGTCGAGCGGGCGGGCGCGCAGGTCCTCCTCCGCCGCCGTCTTCGCGGTGATGTAGGCCGCCCAGACCTCGTCGCTCCCCGGTGCGGGCGGCGATCCCGCGCCCATCGAGGAGATCTGGATGAAGCGGGACACCCCGGCCCGTTCGGCCGCGTCGGCGAGCAGCACCGAGGCGCCCTGGTCCACGGTGAACTTGCGCGCGACGCCGCTGCCGGGCCCCGCCCCGGCGGCGAAGACGACGGCTCCCGCCCCCAGCAGGATCTCGGCCACCTTCTCCGGCGTGGTCCGCTCCAGGTCGCACACCACCGCCTCGGCGCCGGCCGCCTCCACGTCCGCGACCTGGTCCGGGTTGCGGATCAGCCCCACGGGCGCGTCGCCCCGCCCGCTCAGCAGGCGCGCCAGCCGAAGGGCGATCTTCCCGTGTCCGCCCGCGATCACCACGCGCATGCGATCACCTCCGCGCCGATCCTGCCATGACCTCTCCCGCCCGGCCGGGCAGGCCGCGCCGTGACTTGCCTGTCTTGGCTGGTCAATGATTACTTCGTGTGATAGTCATGTCACCACAAGTAATCGGCAAAGTGTCTGTGGAGATGTCATGCTCTTGGGCGTACTCGCGGTCGCGGCGGCCGTCGGGCTGGTGGCCGTGGCGGCCCTTCTCTTCCGCGCGCTGGGCCGGGGCACCGACGACCGCGATCCCGGCGGCGCGTCCGCCGGTCACGCCGGGTCGATGCTCTCCTCGCTGTTCCTGCTCGTGTTCGCCATCGCGATCGTCGTGCCGTGGACCTCGGCCGACTCCGCGCGGCAGAACACCTACGCGGAGACCCACGCGCTCGTGGAGGCCTACTGGGCCGCCGCGCCGCTCCCGGCCCCCGACGCCGCCCAGGTGCGCGAGGGGCTCCGCGAGTACGCGAGATACGTCGTCGAGGACGAGTGGCCGCAGATGGCGGCCGGACATCTCGGCAGCGAGGGAACGGCGCGGCTGGAGGCGTTACGCGCCCACGTGACCGAACTGCCGGTCACGACCGACGAGGCGCGCGACGCCAGAGACGCCGTGCTGGAGCGGATGGCGGACATGTCCGCCGCCCGGCGGCAGCGCGCCGCCGACGCGGGTACCGAGCCGCCCCCCGGCGTCATGCTGCTGACGGTGCTCACGGGCGTCCTGGTCATCGTCTTCCCGTTCCTGGCAGGGGCGCGGCCCCGGGGGCTCACGCTCGTGCCGGTGCTGACGATGGCGGTCCTGCTCGGCGTCGGCGTCTATCTCGCGTGGAACATCTCCCACCCCTTCAGCGGCGGCCTGGCGGTGCAGCCCGACGCGTTCGTGAGCGCCCTGCACGAGTTCCAGCGGATCCCCGAGGGCCACTGACATGGGCAGGACGGCGGGCCCGCGCGTGGCCGTCGCGGTCGCGGCCGTTTCCGCCTGCGCCGCGCTGGCCTGTGCCGTGCCGGCCTGCGCCGTGCCGGCCGCGGCGGCTCCCGCCCCGGCGGCCGAGCAGCAGGTGCGGGCCGAGCGGCAGGACACGGGCGCGGGCGGCACGGTGGCCCGGGGGATGGTGCGGGCAGCGGCCGATGTGTCCCTCACGGCACCCGATCCGGACGGACCGGGCCTGCGGGTCGGTGTCTGCCTCGACGTCGACGTGCTCATCGGCCTGCACGCCGAGGTCGGCATCGGACGGCCCGGCTGCACGTCACCCAGGCCCGTGCCGCCGCCCGCGCCCTCCCAGAAGCCTCCGCCACCGGCTCCCGAGAAGCCCGCACCGACGCCCCGGCATGCTCCGCACCGGGTGGTGGCCGTGGCCCGGCCGCCCGTGGCGGCGCCGTCCCCGCGCCCTCGTCCGACGCCGCGGCCCACTCCGTCGCCGTCACCGGTCTACCGTGTGCCGGCCATGCGCGCGATCGCGCCCGTACGGCACCGCAACCCCCTGGGCACGCTCACCGTCGTCATCGTCCTGTCGGTGGCGATCGCCGCCGCCGGTGGCGCCGCTTTCCGGCGATAGACCGCCGGAAGGGGAGCACGGGCGGCGGCAGGAAGGACGGGCGGCGGCAGGGAGCACGGGCAGGGAGCATGGGCGGCGGCGCCCTACCGGTTCGCCCGGGCCACGACCTCCTCGCTCGTCAGGGGGCTGCTCGGGTGGTGGGTCAGGCACAGCGGCGTACGGACCTTCGTGAACGACCCGCCCTCGAACGCCGCGTAGAACTGGCCCGACCGCAGCCGCGCCACGTCGGGGACGTCGCCGCCCTTGGCCCTGGCCAGCTCCCGCGCCGCCGTGATCTGGGCCGGCGCGTTGAGCAGGCCGAAGAACTGGGTGGCGGCGTTGCCCGTGATCCGGTTGTGCAGCCCCTTCGGCGCCTGGGTGGCGAACACCAGCCCCAGGCCGTACTTGCGGGCCTGCGCGGCGAGAGCGAGCGTGCTCTGGGTGCACACGGTCGTCGTACCGGACGGCGCGAACGTCTGGGCCTCGTCCATCACGAACAGCCCGCCGAGCGGCCGGTCTCCGGCGGGATGCCGCTTGATCCAGGAGAACAGCGCCATCTGCAGCTGGTTGACGAAGCCCTGCCGCTGCTGGTCGGAGGCCAGGCCGGTGAGGCTGATCACCGAGACACGGGCCCGCTTGCCCTCCGGCGGCGTCAGCAGGACGCCCGGATCGACGGGCGTCCCGGTCCCCGCGAACAGGGGATCGCTGATCGTCTCCGCCCTCAGGTGCTGGGCCATCTCGGTCGCGAGCCTGGGCGCGCCTTCGAGAGTGCTCACGCCGTCCGGCAGGTCGTCGAGGAGGGCGATCAGGCCGGCGAGGCTCGTGCCGCCGCGCCGTCCGTAGTGGGCGACGGCCTCGCGGAGCACCGCCTGGCCGAGATGCGCCTTGGCCGTCTTGGCCTCCAGCTTCGCCCGGGGCACGAGCGCGGCGAGGGCGGCGTCCACCGCCTCGCCGAACTCGTCAGGGTCGTCGGCGACGCTGCCGAAGTCGGGCAGCGGCTGGAAGCTCAGCGGCCGTCCCGCCTCCTTGCGCGGCGTCCAGATCACCACGTCGGTGTTGGCCAGGTAGTCGTCGGCCCTGGCCGCGTCGCCCTCGCCCCACTCCGCGGGTGGCTCCGGCCACCGGTCGCCCAGCCGCGCGAGGTCGTTGTTCGCGTCGAGGACGATCGCCGAGACCCCCTGAAGGGCGCACTCCTCCACGAGACGGCGGATCAGCACCGTCTTGCCGGAGCCCGATCCGGCGAAGATCGCCGTGTGCTTGCGCAGGGTCTCCAGGTGCACGCGCACCGGCCGGCCGTCCGCGGTCGCCGCCCCGATCGTCAGGTACGGCGACGCCGGGTCCTCATCCGCCGACAGCGGCCTTCGCGGCCGGGGAACCGCTGCCTCCACCACCGGTAGCTCCGAGGCCGGAATCTCCACAGTCGGCATCTCCGGGGCCGGTGCTTCGACCGGTGACGCCTCAGGGGCGGGCAGCGGCGGCCAGACCTGCAGATCGGGAACGGCCGGACCAAGGGTCAGGCCGCCGGAACTCGCGACGCCCGTATCGGAAGGTTCCGGCACATCCCCGGAAGCCGGAGGCGACTCGCCATCGGTGGCCGGCTGCGGTGCGGTCTCCGTAGCCGGGAGCTGCGCTATGCCCGTGACCGGAGACGCCGCGGTGTCCTGTGCGGGCGGCGGCGCGCTGTCGGTGATGGGGGACGGTGCGATGTCCGTGGCCAGGGGCGGGGCGATGCCCGTGGCGGGGGACGCCGCGGTGTCCGGAGCGGGGGACGGCGCGCTGTCGGTGATGGGGGACGGTGCGATGTCCGTGGCCAGGGGCGGGACGATGCCCGTGGCGGGGGACGCCGCGGTGTCCTGTGCGGGCGGCGGCGCGCTGTCGGTGATGGGGGACGGTGCGCTGCCAGTGGCGGGCGACGGCGTGGTGCCGGAGGCCGGGGAGGGCGCTTCGGTCAACGGCAGCGTCGTGAGTCCCGGCACCGCCTCCCGGCGGAGCAGACGCCGTTCGGGGTTGGCGGTGCGCCGGGGGCGGTCCTGCGCCCGGTTCGACCGGGCGGACCTTCCGGTGACGGAGTCGGACACACGCGGAACGGCCGCGTCGCCCAGCGCCTCCGCGAACAGCTTCACCTCGCTCGTCGGCTTACGCGAGACGAGCCACGCCCGGAGGTCCGGCGAGTTCTCCGTCAGCAGGGTGCGAAGCGCCGAGAAGATCCGCAGGTCGTCCTCTTCGACCTGGAGCACCCGGCCGCCCGCCTGCTCGAAGGCGGCCAGGGCCGCCTGGGTGGCCGGTCCCTTGGCCCAGCTCTGGTTCCTGAGCACGAACAGCTTGCGCGCGGGGATCCGCTCGTCGAGCCCGGCCGCCGTGGACGCGGCCTTCAGCCGGTTGAGCGCGGCGGTGTGATGGGACGCCGAGATGGCGCGGAAGCACCAGTGGGCCTCGTTCTCCGTCGCCTCGTCCAGCGTCCGCCGCAGGCGCGCGTGCAGGGGCGGCTTCGTGCTCGGGGGCGGGTCCTGGGTGAACAGGCGCCCGTCCTCGCCCTGCTCGGCGATCCAGGCGGACAGTCCGGCCGACAGCAGCCCCGGCATCACGACGTCCTCGGTGATCGGGTCAAGCGCGTCCACCACGTCCGCACGCTGCCGCAACTCCGCGAACCGCCTGTCGAGCGCGCCGAAGTCGGGCTCCGGCTGCGGCGGCGGAGATACAGGAACGACCCTGACTGGCTGGGAGCCGGTCAGCCGTTCCAGCTCCACGACCTGCCCGCTCGCCAGGCACGACCGGACGTGCTTGTCGATCCGGATGAGCAACTGGCGCGGGGTGTACTGGTGCGCATCCTCGAACGCCTCCGGCTTCAGCGGCCACGTCGGATATGGCGGGGTGAACCCGACCGCGCCGTACTGCGCGCTGAACCGCTTCTCGATCAGCTCGATGCCCGTCCGCGCATCGGGGATGTTGTCGAGCGGCACGGCTTCCCGGAACCGGTCCTGCACCGTGTCGGTGGCTTTCGTGCGGATAAGCTCCCACGTCGCGGGAAGGCAGGAGAGCACGGTCAGCGTGCGGCGGGTCATCTCACGGAGGTTCATCAGGCCGCCCGCGATCTGTTCGATCACCGCTGCCTGCTGCCAGGAGTCCCTGGTGTCTCCCGCCATGGCGACGGACGACTGCGCGATCAGGACGTCGATCTGGTCCACCGCGATGACGGAAGGACCGGTCAGCGCCACCAGGCGGGACAGGTCCCTGACGATCTCCTGCGGAGACTTCACGATCGTGGTGAAACCCCAGCCGGCCCGCTCGCCCGGTTCTCCTTCCGGCGCCGAGGTGAGGTAGGCGTCTCCGACGTCCTGCGCGGACGGGTCGTCGGCCGCGCGCAGGACGAGTGCCCTGGCGACGTCTTGGGCGACGCCGCCGACGTGCCGGTCGTACCGGCGCAGGGCGCGCACGAAGTCGTCCAGGTTCTGCCGGGAGAGCGGCGCCTCACCGGTCAGCGACCGGCGTGCTTCTTCCGGGATCTCGGCCAGCAGGCACAGCCGCCACAGAAGCTCCATGAGCTGGGTCCCCGATCCCGGGATGGGCCGGGAAAGGCTGTCCAGCATGGACAGCAGCACGCTCTCCCAGAAGCTCCTGGCGTCGAGCAGGCTCACCAGGAAGAAATAGCCGTCCTCCTCGTGCACCTTCTGCCGGACCCAGCCGAGCAGGTGCGTCTTGCCGGAGCCGCGCTGTCCCTCGATGACGATGCCGATGGGGCTCGCGTCGGCGCTCTCCTCGGCCTCGATGAACCCGTCGAGGACGGTCTGCGCGGCCTGCCGGTGCAGGGTTCCGACATGGAACGGCAGGGGGCGCCAGACGTCGTCGGGGACCCTGGCGTAGTTGAACCTCAACGCCGACAGGGCGTCCAGTTCCTTGCCGGACATCATGCTCCGATCCAGATGCGGTGCTTGGGCTGGTCACCGATGACGACGGCGGCGTCCCGATCCGCCTGGGTGAGGGTCTTCTGGTTCTCCCAGGGAACGAAACGCACGTCGGGCCGGCGAGTCATCTCCACGAGGGTGGCGTCGACCTTGTCCCTGGGGGCGTCGCCCAGCAGCGGACGCAACTGGGTCAGGCTCACCCAGGTGTTCGGCTTGTCGGCGAGCTGCGCGTACGCCTTGCGGATCAGAGTCTCGATGTCCTCGGACGAGAGTGCGGGCACGCTCGCGGGCGGGGTCTCCACGATCGGCGGTTGCGCGGTGGGCGTCTCGGAGATCGACGTCTCCGTGGTCGGCGTCTCAGCGACTGAGGGCTGGGCGGCCGGCGTCTGTGCGACCGGCGTCTGTGCGACCGGCGGCTGCGGAATCGGTGACTGTGCGATCGGGGGCTGGGCGATCGGGGGCTGTGCGATCGGTTCTGGCGTCGTCTCTGCCTTCGGCGCCTCGTTCACCTCAGTGAGGAGGTCCTCCTGACGGCTGTAGATCTCGGCGAGGCTGTGCTCGCTCCGGACGATGTGCCGCTGGAGGTTGCCGACGAGGGCCTTGACCGCCGCCGCCGCGAAACCGGTGCCCGGCGCGCTGATGCCGTCCCGGGCGAGTTCGGACGCGTGGTGCCAGCCCTTGTCGGTAAGCACGTGGCTGAAGGAGCGCCCCGTCTTCCGGCTGGTGACGAATCCGCCCTCGTTGAGGGTTGTCCGCTCCTTGCCCGTGATGGTGACGCCGTACTTCTCCTTGAGCTCGGGATTGGGCATCTCCCGGTCTTCCGCCATCAGGATCAGCAGGGCGCAGGTCGCGGAGAAGGACAGGGGTTTGTCAGGCATGGGGTGACCCTTCGAACGTTCCATTGCGGCACTGGTGGAGGAAGCGTTCCAACTCGGCGAGCACGGTGCTGAGACGTTTCAGCACCTGCTCGTTGGTGAATCGGCGGACGGCGTAGCCGTCCCGGCGCAGGCGCTCGTCGCGCTGTATGTCGGCGGCGCGGCGGAGCGGGCCGAGGTGCTCGGGACCGTCGATTTCGACCACGCATCGTTCGGCACGCCAGAGCAGGTCGACGCGGATCGGGTTGTTGAGCGGTCCGGAGGCGTGGAGCTGGTTCCACTCGCGGCCCGCCGCCCAGTCGCACGGCGACAGCGCCGCCTCCAACCGTCGCTCGGCGGCACTGCCCGGGTGCGGCAGCCCGGCGAGAGGCGGATAGGTGAGCGCCGGCAGGTCGGACTCCTCGGCGTCGCCCGGCTCGATCCCGTGGATGAGCGCCGCCACATCGTCGGGGATCGGGGCGGCCACGGACTCGATGCGGTCGACGGCGCGCGGGGGTGGTCCGGTGAGCCAGACGCCGAACCCGCCGTGCTGGGCGAGCCATTCGCAGGCTGTGACCAGCACCTCCTCGGCGGCGGGCGGGAGACCGGAGGGAACCCGCACGAGGATCGCGGCCTCCGGCCGCCGGTAGCCCGCGCGGAGCACCCGGGCCAGCCCGGCGGCACGGATCTCGGGCGGGAACGTGCGGGCCCGGCCGGCCGTACGGCCTCCGGACGTCACGCCGCCCGTGAACCTGTCCGTGACTCCTACCGTGACCCGGCCCGTGCCCCCGGCTGTGAACCTGTCCGAGGCGGCCCGCTCGCGCAGGGCGCGTTCGGCCAGGTCGGCGAGGAAGGGCGCGAAGTGCCTGCTGGCCGAGCCCGTACGCAGTGCGAGGGCGCGGACGGCGGGCACGGCCGCGCCGCCGGACCCGGTGATGCCGGCGGCCTCTTGCAGCCAGGCGGGGAACATCGCCAGCGCGGCGTGCTCCAGCTCCCGCAGCACGTCGGCGACCAGGTCCGCGGGGGTCAGGGGCGCGGAGGCGAGGGACGCAGGGGTCAGGGACGTGGGGATCAAAGCCGGGTGGGGGACGTAGGTGACCAGCGCGGGCGCGTCGTCGGGCAGGGGGTCGAGCGCCAGCGCGACGACGTCCGAGTCGCCGTGCAGAGGCGGGTTCAGTCTCGCACGCAGATGCACGTCCGATCGTGCCTGCGGGTACGCGTCCTGGCCGGCGTGCGGGTGCATGTCGTGGTCTGTGTGCGGGTGCACGTCTTGTCCTGCGCGCGCTTGCTCGTCCGATCTCGCGGGCGCATGCACGTCTCGCCCCGCGTGCAGATGCACGACACGGCCCGTGGGTAGCTCCCTCCACGAGCGCGTCACGCCGTCCCCGCCCCTGTTGTTGAAGATCCGACAATCTTGACCCGGCAGAGGTTATCGGGCAGTGACAGGACCGTCCACACAATCGGGAATTTCCGGTTTTGCGCTACGCCGTCTCGGCTCTGACCAGGCGGAGGAACGCCTTGATGCCGGCCAGGACCTCCTGGTTGTCGGGTCAGACGGCTGAGGGAGTCCTCGAACGTCCCGTCCGTCGCGTCGAGCCGCCGACGGTCTCGCCGGAGAAGCAGGTGACGGCCGCGAGCAGGACGGCCGACAGCAGGTGGGCGGCGATGGCCGCCCGGCGCATGCGCACCGCGATGCGGTGGGCCTCCGCCTCGCTGGCGAGACCTCCACCCCACGCTCGCGGCTCACCTGTTCTCGTGGATAAGGGTGGGGCTGGAAGAGGGTGCCTCGGATCCCGAATGTGATCTTGTATCGGGAGATGAGGGCGTAATCGTGCTGGGTCGCGGGCAGTGAACAACCCGGCTCAGCCGGTCGCCGAGGGGCGGCTGTACCCACGCCAGAGGGCGACCCCCGCGCAGATGAGGCCGAGCAGGAACGGATGGACGGCGCCGCGTTCGATGAGGCCGACGAGGACGTTGGCCCCGGAGATGAGGTCGGCGAAGTAGGCCACCATCGAGACCAGGCCGATCGCGCCGACCGTGACCAGCGTCCGCCCGAGTTTCAGGGAGAGCCCGACGCGTCGGTGCATGCTCCCGAGCGCGATGGCCAGGACGTTTCCGCCGACGAAGCCTGCCAGGGCGCCCAAGGCGTGGAAGTCGCCGGTGCCGTCGTTCATCGCCTCGCCGGATCCGGGAAACAGTCCCAGCAGGACGCCGCCGGCGGCCAGCAGCGTCGCGGGCGCGAGCGCTGCCCAGCGGTACCGGCCGTGTAGACCGCGCAGCACGGCCACACCGGCCGGAATCGGGATCCCGAACAGGAAGAAGCCGGTGTTCATCACCCATGCCAGTGGTGAGTACATGTACTGCCCGAACAGCGTCGAGGGCCCGTGGACTCCGAGATTGCTGATGAAGTGGTACGTGTAGCTGTAGGGCGGATCCGTCCATGCCGCGGCGGCGATGAACTCGGCGAGTAAGAAGATCATCGGCCCCGCGATGAGCAAGGCTCCCGCGGTTCGGTGCTGCCAAGGCCGCCACGCGTCGGAGACGAGCGCTTCGGGCTTCGCGTCGTTCGCGGGTTCGTTTCGTTCGAGGCTCGAGAACGAGTCGATGTTGCCGCCCATGGTCATGGTCCTTTCCGGTGTCGGCGCTGGGCGCCGGGGTCGGTGCAGGGGGTCGTGCCGAGGCGGCGCAGCATGGGGATCGCAGCCACCCGATAACTTCACTCGCACACTTACTATATCGAGACTACTTTTACCGTCAATGTAGTTGTAGCTCGGGACTAGTAGGATCTGGTCATGGTTGACGGAACGGCCGTGGGACGGCGGGAACGCAAGAAGGCGGCAACGCGGGCGGCGATCTTGGACGCGGCGATGGCACTCTTTCTCGAGCGCGGCTTCGACGGGGTCAGCGTTCGCGAGATCGCCGACAAGGCGGACGTCTCACCCAAGACGGTCTTCACGCATTTCCCGCAGAAGGAGGCGCTTGTCTTCGGCGACGAGGACGAACGGCATGAGCGCCTCGTGGCCGCGGTCAGTGGCCGGGCGCCGGGGACGACGATCTCCGACGCGCTGAAGGCGCACTACCTCTCCGAGATCGCCGCGATGAGGTCCGGGCCCCAACGCCAGATCCTCACCCTCATGGAAGAGACGCCGGCCCTGATCGATTACGCGGAGAAGATGTGGTTCCGCCATGAGGACGCCCTCGTCGCCGCGATCACCAAGGAGTTCGGGTACACGGAGCCGACCGACGAGATCCGCTTCTACGTCCGTTTCGCTCTGCAGATCCAGCTCAGCGCCACCCACGAGGCGAATCCGGAATCGACCATCGACGCGGGGTTCCGGCTTCTCGATGAAGGCTGGGCGCGCTACCAGGAAGCAAGAGACCAGAGCGCATCCGGGTGAAGACTCGCGAGCTGGTGGCTTCGCCGAGGCGGACGGAGGCCCCGGTCACGAGGGCTCGCCGGGCCCGCAACACTGATCCCGAGCGCTGCGGCGCCCTGAATCCGCAGGTGAGGCGCCGCGGCAGCGAAGCGATGTTGCGGAGACTTTCCGCAGGCGGGCTCGACGAACCGTCGATGCGCGCGTTCCACGATCACCTATGGGGAGTGAAAACGCCCTCCGAGCACGACCGCTCAACGAAGAAGGGGGCGGCCCGGGATGGGCCACCCCCGAATGTCACTCCGTGAAGGTCACTCGGAGAAGACGGGAACCCCGTCGCGGACGAGCTTCCAGTTCGGCTCGGCGAACGAGGCCGGGTCGATGGTGCCGGTCGCGGCGGCGTACTCGATCAGCGCCTGGCGGATCTCCACCTGGGCGTTGTAGACCACCGGGGCGGTCGAGACGTGCGGGAAGCCGCCGCCGCCCGACTGGCGGTAGTTGTTGATGGCCACCACGAACTGCTGGTCGGCGGTGACGGGCTGGCCCTGGTACGCCAGGTTGACGATGCGCTGGCCGACCGGCTTGGAGATGTCGATGTCGTACGTCACGCCGGAGAGCTGGTCGTAGTTGTAGTCGGGCGTGCCGCCGGCGTTGGTGAGCGTGCCGAGGTCGATCGGCGCGCCCGGGGCGACCTGGGCGAAGTACTTCGCCGAATACTCCAGGAAGTCCTTGATCTGGGCACCGGTCAGCTTGATGCCGAGCAGCGTGTTGTCGTAGACGTACAGCCCGGCCATGTCGCGGACGCTGACCGGCCCGGCCGGGAACACGGCGGTGCGGCTGAACGGCGCGGCGATCGACAGCACGGGCAGCGAGGCGTCGGCGGTGCCGGCGATGGCCTTGCTGACGAGGTCGGTCTGGACCTTCTGGATGTAGTCGAGGATCGGCGTGTCCTTGTACGGCGACTCGGCGGCCGACAGCTCCTGGGACGACTGGGCGATGACCTTGTTGACGTAGCCGACGGTCTTGTTGTGCGCCTCCTTCATGAGGGCGACGATCTTCGGGTCCTCGGCCACGGTGTTGGTGTTGAGCGTGGTGGACGACTTGCCGGTCACCGTCCACTTCCCGCGCTGCTTGTCGAGCGTGAAGTCGACGACGCTGAGGCGCTGGCCCCACTTGCTGGGTTCGGTCAGCAGCACCTGCTGCCCGGTGACCTTGTTGGTGACGAAGCGCTGGGGCACCTCGTTGTGCGCGTGGCCGAACAGGACGGCGTCGATGCCCGGCACCTGCTCGGCGACCAGGGCGGCGGCGTTCTCGACGGGCAGCTCCGAGCCGTAGGAAGACATGCCGTCGTCGCCCGAGTGGGCGGTGACCAGCACGACGTCGGCGCCGTGGTCGCGGATGACGGGCACCCACTTCTTGGCGGTCGCGACGAGGTCGAGGAACTTCAGCTTGCCGTCGACGTTCGCCTTGTCCCAGATCGCGACGCCGGGGTTGGTGAGGCCGAGCACGCCCACCTTGATCGGCTTTTCGCCCTTCACCTTCATGGTCTTGATGATGTACGGCTCGTAGGCCGGCTGGCCGGTCGTGGCCGAGACGGCGTTCGCGCCGAGGACGGGCGCCTTCATCTGCTCGACCCAGGCGCCGAGCAGCGGCAGGCCGTAGTTGAACTCGTGGTTGCCCAGGGTCACGGCGTCGTACCCGATGGCGTTCATGGCCTTGGCCATGGGGTGGGTCGCGTGGGTCGAGGTGATCGGCTCGACCTTCGCGTAGTAGTAGTCCAGCGGCGTGCCCTGGAGGATGTCGCCGGAGTCGAACAGCAGGGTGTGGTCGGCGCCGCGGTCGGCCCTGATCTTCGACACCATCGTCGAGATCTTCGCGAGGCCGACGTCGTTGTGCGCGCTGTCGTCGTACTCCGCGTTCTTGTAGTAGTCCCAGTTGAGCGCGTTTCCGTGGATGTCGGAGCTGGCCATGACGGTGATCTTGACCGTGTGGCTCGGGGCCGCTGTGGCGGGGGGGCCGGGCAGGAGGAGACCGAGGGCCACGATCGTGGCGCCGGCGGTCAACCTGATCGCTGAACTCATGCTGGGCGACGATAGCCACCCCCAATCACCAAGTGGTCACGAAGTCCTTAACCGGACATGTCGCTACAAGGTGACACGCTTGTCACCCACAGTGGGTCATGCCGTGGGTAGGACCACGGAGATGGCGGACAAACTCGAGACCTACCGGGCCAAACGCGACGCGACGCGCACCCGCGAGCCGATCCCCGCCGAAGGGCCGCTGCCGCGGGGCGAGGACGACACGTTCGTCATCCAGGAGCACCACGCCCGCTCCCTCCACTGGGACCTGCGCCTGGAGCGGGGCGGGGTGCTGGTCTCCTGGGCCATCCCCAAGGGCCTGCCGCCCGACCCCGCGACCAACCACCTCGCCGTCCACACCGAGGACCACCCGATGGAATATGCCCGGTTCGAGGGCGAGATCCCCCAGGGCGAGTACGGCGGCGGCACGATGACGATCTGGGACCGCGGCCATTACGCGACCGAGAAGTGGAGCGACCGCGAGGTCAAGATCGTGCTGAGCGGCTCTCGGGTCACGGGCCGCTACGTGCTGTTCCGGACCCGGGGACGCAACTGGATGATCCACCGGATGGACCCGCCCGACGGGCAGTGGGAGCCCCCGCCCGCCTCGCTCGCGCCGATGACGCCCGTGACCCGCGCCCGGGTGCCCCGCGACCCCGAGGCGTACGCCTGGGAGTTCTGGTGGGGCGGCACGCGGGCGCCGGCGTACGTGGAGGGCGGCAGGCTCACGCTGCGCGACGCGGGCGGCGCGGACGTCACCGGGGAGCACCGCTGGCTGCGCCCGCTCGCCGAGTCGTTGGGCAGCAGGGCCGTCGTGCTGGACGGCGAGGTCGTCACGATCGCCGGCACCCCCGTCTACGTCGCCTACGACCTGCTCTACGACGACGGCCGGTCGTTGCTCGGCGAGCCGTTCGAGCGCCGCCGTGCGAGCCTGGAGGACCTCGCGGTCGGCGGGCCGCGCTGGCAGACGGCGCCGTCCTGGCCGGGGGAGGCGGGCGCGGGGCGGCGGGCGGCGGCCGAGCAGGGCCTGCCCGGCGTCGTGGGCAAGCGCCTCGACTCCGCGTACGCGCCGGGGGAGGAGTCCCCCGCGTGGGTGCGGCTGCCGGGGAAGGCCCCGGGTAGGGCCGGTGGCGCGGGGTAGGGCGACCAAAGGGGAGGTGGCGAGATGTCCGAGCAGCACCACCCGGTCACCGGCGAGCACAAGTACGAGCAGGAGATCTCCTCTGCCGAGGAGCACGAGGAGCGCCCCGGACGCAGCCTGATCACGACCGACCACGAGGTCATCAGGCGGTGGGCCGGGGAACGGGGCGCCAAGCCCGCCACCGTTCCCGGCAGCGAGCACGAGGGCCGCCCAGGCGTCCTCCGGTTCGACTTTCCGGGATACGGCGGTGAAGACCTGAAGGAGATCTCCTGGGACGAGTGGTTCAGGACGTTCGAGGAGCGCGACCTCAACTTCATCTACCAGGAGCACCGCAAGGACGGCAGCCCGAGCAACTTCTTCCGGCTGGAGAGCCCCGAGCACGCGGACGCCTGAGCTCCTTTCGTTTCAGGGCGTTTCGGCGTCCTGGGCTTTCTGGCCGTCCGGTGCGGCGGCGCTCGCCGACCGGAGCAGACCGAGCTCGGCGGCGTAGTCCTCCAGCTTGGTCCGCAGCTGCCGGCGTCCCCGGTGCAGCCGTGACATGACCGTGCCGATGGGGACGTCGGTGATCTGCGCGATCTCCTTGTAGGCGAAGCCCTCCACGTCGGCGAGGTAGACCGCCATCCGGAAGTCCTCGGGCAGCTCCTGCTGCGCGCGCTTCACCCGCGAGTCGGGCAGCCCCTCCAGAGCCTCCACCTCGGCGGACTTGAGCCCCGACGAGGTGTGCGAGGCCGCCTCGGCGAGCTGCCAGTCCTCGATGTCCTCGGCCGCGGACCGCTGCGGCTGCCGCTGCTGCCTGCGGTAGGTGTTGATGTAGGTGTTGGTCAGGATGCGGTAGAGCCAGGCCCGCAGGTTCGTGCCCTCGCGGAACTGATGGAAGTTGCTGAAGGCCCGCATGTAGACGTCCTGCACCAGGTCTTCGGCGTCGGCGGGGTTGCGCGCGAGCCGTAGGGCGCCGGCGTAGATCTGGTCGATGTACGGCAGCGCGTCCCGCTCGAACCGCAGCCGCCGTCGTTCGGCCGCCGTGTCGTCGACGATCGTCATGTCCCCACCTCCCTGAGAGCCTGCCCTTATCCGTTACGACTGCTCTCGGCTGACGCGGGAGCCGGCGGCGTTCAGGCGGCGTCGCGGCGACCGGATGGCGGGACGGTTCCGCCAGGAGCCGGGCCTCCAGAAGCAGGGCCTCCGGAATCAGGTCCGCCGGGCGTACGGCCCGCGGGCGGCGGCGGGGCGAGGTCGGCGCCGCGCGGCGTCCGGTACGGCTCGCGCGCCCGCAGATCCACCGTCTGGATGATCCGGCTGATGTCGGTGGGTGTGACCAGGCCGATGAGGCGTCCGGCGTCGTCGAGCACCACGGCCCGGCCGTCCGCGTCGCCGCTCATTCGCTGGAGCAGCTCCGTGAGCTGGTCGCCGGGGTGCGCGGTGGGTACGTCCGACGGCGGGCACGCGATGTCGCGCAGCCGGGTGATCGCGCGGTCGTCGGGTGGCACCCGCCGGACGCGGCCCAGGGTCACCAGTCCCGCGAACCGGCCGTCGTCGCCCAGCAGTGGATAGGTGGACAGGTGACGGCGCAGCACGAGCCGGTCGATCAGGCCGGCCACCGTCTCGTCGGGGTGCGCGACGACCGGGTCGCGCGACATCACCTCGCCCACCGTGATGCCGTGCAGCGCGGCGTCGATCTGCGTCTGCTGCTCCTCGGCGGTGGCCGCGTTCACCAGGAACAGGCCGATCAGGGCCAGCCAGAATCCCTGGAGGCCGAGGCCGGAGACGAGGTTGAGGAAGCCGAGCGCGATCAGGACGTAGCCGAAGACCCGGCCCGCCCGGGCGGCGGCCACGGCGGCCCGCATGCGGTCGTGCCAGCGGGCCCACAGGAAGGCGCGCAGCACCCGGCCGCCGTCCAGCGGTGCGGCGGGCACCAGGTTGAACACGGCGAGCAGCACGTTCACCACGGCCAGATAGGCGAACATCCCGCTGATCAGCGGTGGCGCCGCGATGGCCGAGACTCCCCAGGCCACCAGGGCGAACAGGCCGCCGAGCACGACGCTGGTCAGCGGCCCAACCCCGGCGATCTTGAGGTCGGCGCCGGGGGAGCGGGGCTCACCGCGCAGTTCGGCCACCCCGCCGAGCAGCCAGAGCGTGATGCCGTTGACCCCCAGCCCGTGCCGCTTGGCGACGATCGCGTGGGCCACCTCGTGGGCCAGCAGCGAGGCCAGGAAAAGCAGTGCCGACACCACCGCGGCCAGCACGTACGCCGCCGTGGACAGGCCGGGGAAGGCGATGGGGAAACGCCCGAAGGCCAGGCCGACCACCAGGATCACGACGATCACGATGACGCTGATGTTGAGCCCGACCGGGACCCCGCCCACACGGCCGAGACTGATCGATGATCGCATCCCTGCCACCCCCTCGGACCTCTGCTGTGACTGGCCTACCCACAAAGGCACAGGTCACGCGGCGGCCGGGGACCTGGAGACTCTCGACACGCCGCCGCTGGAACCGGTGTAAGAAAACCGCGCAAATGTGTAAAAACTGGGACCCATGTGTGGTGTTCCGGCGGCGTAAGCGTGACAGACTCCTGACTGGCTGCTGGGTAACGTTGTCAGGCAGCGTTGCAAACCGATCGTCAAAGGATTGTCGCCATGTCCGATGCGTGGGAAGTGAAACGCCGGCTGGCCCGAGCGCTGAACGAACACGATCTGGAGGCCTTACTCGACACCTTCAGCCCGGACGCCGTGCTCGTCTCGCCCTTCGGGATCGCGGAGGGACATGAGCAGATCGGGTGGATGTACGAGCAGGTCTTCAAGAGCTTTCCCGATTTCCAGCTGTTGGTGTGGTACGAGGCCACCGGCTGTGACGCGCCCATGATGGTGGAGTGGACGGCCACGGGCACGCACCTCGGGCCGATCCTGCTGCCGAGCGGGCGCGAGCTGGACGGGACCGGTCGCCCGGTCACCTTCCGGGGCACCTGTGCGTCCTTCATCGAGGACGGCAAGATCAAGACCCATCGGGAGTATTTCGACCAGTTGGAGATCTACACCCAGCTCGGTCTGTGCCTCGCGGAGGTCCCGGAAGACTCGGAAAGCTCGGACGCCGCGGGCTGAGCGTTCCGGGTGCGCGGGCGCGGGCGTGGGTTGCGTGCTTTCCGGGTGCGCGGGCGCGGGACGTCGGCCGGTCGGGCAGCGCGGCGGCGGCCGCGGACCTCGCCAGGTTCGCCCGCGGCCGCCGTCGGCGGATCACCTCAGATAGATGTTCGGTCTGGCGGGGGTGGACATGCCGTCGCCGAGGAAGAAGCCCGTGTGCGGCGGCTGGTTGTAGGCGGTGTTCTGCCACGCGATCGCGACCCGGTAGGTCGGGTCGTGCATCAGCGTGTAGATCTGGCGGTTCGTCGTCGCGGTCGTGCTGTAGATCCGCAGAGCGTTGTCGTTGCTCGTCGGCCAGACGACCTCCTCGCGCCAGTCGCCGAACAGGTCGGCCGACAGCGACGGGGTGGACTTGGTGCCGTTGTTGGAGTGCACGCCGGAGGCGGTCAGCAGGCGGGTGTCGCCGCCGGTGCCGTACTTGTCGATGTGGGTGCCGTCGAGCAGCTCACGCACCGGGTCGGCGTCCCACCAGGCGAGGAAGTTCGCCGAGCCCGGCTTGCGGCCGACGTTCTGCCCCCTGGTGTTGAACATGCCGCTGACGCCGGACGACCACGACTCGGCGCCCGGGCTGCCGGACCAGATGTCGTCGGAGACGCCGCGCCCGTTGTCACAGCCGCAGGACTGGCTCCACAGGACCGAGCCGGTGCGGGCGTCGGCCATGAACGCGCCGGGCTTGCTGGTGTCCTCGTCCACCTTGAACACCTCAAGGCCGGCGCGCGACGGGTCGAGGTCGCCGACGTGCATGGCGTCGCCGTGGCCGTTGCGGGTGTTCCACAGCGGCTGGCCGTTGTCGTTGATCGCCATCGCGCCGAAGACGATCTCGTCCTTGCCGTCGGCGTCCACGTCGGCGACGGCGAGGTTGTGGTTGCCCTGGCCGGTGTACTGGCTGCCTGCGGAGTTGGAGTCGAACGTCCACCGCTTGGTGAGCGAGCCGTTGCGGAAGTCCCACGCCGCGATCACCGTACGCGTGTAATAGCCGCGCGACATGATCAGCGACGGGCGGGTGCCGTCGAGATAGGCGGTGGCGGCGAGGAAACGGTCGACCCGGTTGCCGTAGTTGTCGCCCCAGGAGGAGACCGTGCCGCGCGGCGGGTCATAGTCCACCGTGGACATCGCCGCGCCGGTCTGGCCGTTGAACATGGTCAGATACTCGGGCCCGGACAGCACATAGCCGGAGGAGTTGCGGTAGTCGGCGTTCGCGTTGCCGATGACCCTGCCGGTGCCGTCCCTGGTGCCGTCGGCGGTCTTCATCGCCACCTCGGCCCGGCCGTCGCCGTCGTAGTCGTACACCTGGAACTGCGTGTAGTGGGCGCCGGCGCGGATGTTGCGACCGAGGTCGATGCGCCACAGCCGGGTGCCGTTCAGCTTGTACGCGTCGACGAACACGTTGCCGGTGTAGCCGGACTGGGAGTTGTCCTTGGCGTTGGACGGGTCCCACTTCAGCACGAACTCGTACTGTCCGTCGCCGTCGAGGTCGCCCACGCTCGCGTCGTTGGCGCTGTAGGTGTAGGACACCCCGTCGGGTGTGGTGCCGCCGGACGGCCGCTGGATCGGCACATCCAGGTAGTCGCCGCCGGTGAAGCGCAGCGACGACTCCGACGCCGCCTGCTCCGTGCCGTTCACCACGGCCCGCACGGTGTACGTGGCGTCGGCGGCGGCCCCGGAGTCGAAGTAGTTCGTGGAGTTGGTGATCGGCGAGGAGTTCAGCTTCGTCGAGCCTCGATAGACGTTGAACCCGGTGCCGATGCTCTCGGTGCCGAGCAGGCGCCAGGAGACCAGGTTGCCGTTGCCCGACCGCACGCTGATCAGGCCGCGGTCGAGGTCCTCCATCTGCCGCGCGCCCGCCGGGATGCTCGTGGGACTGGGGGACGGGCTGGGGGACGGGCTCGGTGAAGGGCTTGGTGAGGGGCTCGGCGACTGCGTCGGGCTCGCACTGGGGGAAGCACTGGGAGAAGCGCTGGGCGAGGCGCTGGGACTCGGAGAGGGGCTGCTCGTGACCCCGCCGGTGCAGGTCGTGCCGTTGAGTGCGAAGCTCGTGGGCGCGGGGTTGGACGAGTTGTTCCACGAGCCGTTGAAGCCGAACGACGTCGTGCCGCCGGTGGGGATCGAGGCGTTGTAGCCGGCGTCTTTGGCGCTGAACTGCGCGCCGCTCTGGGTGACCGTGGCGTTCCACGCCTGCGTGACGGTCTGGCCCGCCGCGTACGACCAGGTGAGCGTCCAGCCGTTGACGGCGTCGCCGAGGTTGGTGATCGTGACGGCGGCTCCGAATCCGTCCTGCCACTGGCTGGTCACCTGGTAGTCCACCCGGCAGCCCGCCGCCGCGGAGGCGGGCAGGGACGGCAGGACCGCGGTCCCCGCGAGCGCGGCGGCCGAGGCCACGGCGGCGACCAGAGCAGATCTTCGTCGTGTGGTCATCTGGAACTCCATGAGGGGGTGCCGATGGGGGGCGCAGTGCTCCAGCGGCGCTCAGCGGTGCTCGGCCGGTGCTCGGCCGGTGCTCGGCCGGTGCTGGGCCGGTGTCCGGCGGTGTCCGGCGGTGCTGAGCCGGTGTTCAGCGGTGTCCGGCGGTGTTCAGCCGTGAGGGCGCTGGAAGCAGGGGAGTGATCGGGGTTCTCCGATGCGGGACCTCCGGGATCGGACCTGGCCCGGCGGCTGGGTGCGGCGGCTGGCGTGCGACGGGTTGGCGTGCGACGGGTTGGCGTGCGACGGGTTGGGGTGCGACGGGTTGGGGTGCGATGGGTGGGGTGCGATGGGTGGGGTGCGACGGGATGCGCCGGGGTGCGTCATCACAACGCGAAACCGGTGGTGTGGTCAATCAGCCCGGTTCATCGATGTGAACGCAATCATCCGAGGCATCCGGCCCTGGCGATCTGCGGCTGGTCGGAGCCACCGCGGGCGTGTCACCTGCGCATCGACGCCGACCACCGATCATTGAAACTTTCAGTCACGCCGGCTTACGGACTCCTGTGAACGATCACAGATCTGATCTCTCACTCCCGGTTCCGAGCCCGTACGGAGCCGCTGCATCCGCCCCGCCGTTTCCGTTCGAAGTCACTGAAGGGAGCCGTCGCGCGTGCGGCCGCCGGGGAGGAGATCCGCCCATGCCACAGCCCGCCACCGTGATCGTCGTCGGCGCGGGGCTCGCGGGCCTCGCCTGCGCCTGGCACCTGCGTCAGGAGGGGGTGCCGGTCCGCGTGCTGGAGGCGTCCGACGGCGTGGGCGGCCGGATCCGCACCGACCGGCTGGACGGCTTCCGGCTCGACCGTGGGTACCAGGTCTTCAACACCAGCTATCCCGAGGCCCGCCGGGTCCTCGACATCGGCGCGCTGGACCTGCGGCGGTTCACCAACGGAGCGATGATCTTCAAGGACGGCCGGCGCGAACGGGTCGTGCTGCCCTGGCGGCATCCCCGGCACGCGCTCAGCGGCCTGCTCGCCCACGTGGGCACGCCGTTCGACAAGGCGGTGCTCGCCGCGGTGACCGCCCGCGATCTGCTGCTCCCCGACGCCCTCGTACGGCGGCGCGGCGGCGCCGGGCGCACCACCCTGGCCGAGCTGCGGCGCTGGGGCGCGTCTCCCGAGATCGTCGAGAACCTCTTCCGGCCCCTCCTCGCCGGAATCGTGCTGGAACGGGAGCTGGAGACCTCCGGCCGGATCTTCCATCTGCTGTGGCGGTCGTTCGCCCGCGGCAGGATCGGCGTGCCTGCCCTCGGCATGGAACGGATCCCCGCGCAGCTCGCCGCCCGCCTGCCGGACGACGCGATCTCGCTGGAGACGCCGGTGAGCGCCCTGACGGCCGACGGCGTGGCCCTCGCGGGCGGGGGCGAGATCGCCGGCGCGGCCGTGGTGGTGGCGGTGGACCCGCCGGCCGCGGCGCGGCTGGTGCCCGGCCTGCCGGTGCCCGCGATGCGGGCGGTCACGACCTTCTACCACGCCGCCCCCGCCTCGCCGCTCGGCGAGCCCACGCTGGTCGTGGACGTCGAGGGGATCGTCACCGACACGATTGTGATCACCGACGCCGCGCCCGGATATTCCGCGGACGGCCGCGCCCTGATCGCCACCTCGCTCCTCGGCGTCCACGGCGACCGGGACGAGCCCCGGGTGCGCGCCCGGCTCACCGAGATCTACGGTGACACCTCGTCGTGGGAGCACATCGCGACCTACGCGATCGAGGCGGCCCTGCCCGCCATGCCGCCCCCGATGCCGCTGCGCCGCCCTGTGCGTACGGAGGCGGTGGGGCGGGGCGTCCGGCGCTACGTCTGCGGCGACCACCGGGACACCGGTTCCCAGCAGGGCGCGCTGGTCTCCGGACGACGGGCCGCCCAGGCTGTGCTTGAGGACCTGAGCCGGGCGGCGCGGGTGCGGGACCGTCGGGCCACCCCGGCGCGTCAATCCTGAGCCCGTCAGTCCTGAGCCCGTCGGTCCTGAGCCCGTCGGTCCTGAGCCCGTCGGTCCTGAGCCCGTCGGTCCTGAGCCCGTCGGTCCTGAGCCCGTCGGTCCTGAGCCCGTCGGTCCTGAGCCCGTCAGCTCTGAGCCCGTCAGCTTTGAGGCCCGTCGGCTTGGAGCCGCCGCGCCTACTGGTCGCCGTCGCCGGGCAGCTCCAGCCAGCGCCGCATGCAGACGATGAGCTCATCGGCGTCCACCGGCTTGGTGACGTAGTCGCTCGCGCCCGATGACAGCGTCTTCTCCCGGTCGCCGTGCATGGCCTTGGCGGTGACCACGATGATCGGGAGCTGGGCGAAGCGCGGCATCGACCGGATGGCCGCGGTGGCGGCGTAGCCGTCCATCTCCGGCATCATGATGTCCATCAGCACCAGGTCGACGTCGTCGTTGCGCGTCAGCATCTCGATGCCCTTGCGGCCGTTCTCCGCGTACAGCACCTCCATGCCGTGCAGTTCGAGGATCGTGGTGAGCGCGAAGACGTTGCGCACGTCGTCGTCCACGACCAGCACCTTGCGGCCCACGAGCGCGGTGTCGAGTTTTCCGGGCTCCCGCGCCCCCTCCTCCGAGGGCGGCTGCACGAGCGGCAGGACGCTGCCGGGCTCATCGGCGGACAGGTGCAGGGTGATCCGTTCGCGCAGCTCGTCGAGGCTGGGCAGGCGCTCCAGCGGCTGGTTGCGGGAACGCACCTGCAGCAGGTCCTCCTGCCGGCGCGACAGCGTACGCGAGTGATGCGCGAGCACCGGCAGCGCGCGCAGCGCGGGATCGGCGTCGAGCCCCTTGAGGAGGTCGGCCGTGGTGTCGTGCGGCAGGCCGAGGTCGAGCACCACACAGTGGACGCTCTCCTGCCGCAGCATCGACAGCGCCGACCGGGCGTCGCCCGCGGTCGACACCCGCACCGGTCCGTGGATGTCGTGCAGGTCGGCCGCGACCCTCTGGGCCAGCATGGACAGCAGGCCTCCGGGCTTGGCCTCGACGACCAGCAGGTGGCGCCTCGCCCTGCCGTTCCTGCCGTCCCGTCCGCCCTTGCCGTTCGTGCCGTACGGGGTCCGGGCCGCCGCGGGCGCGTCGTGCGTGACGGCGGAACCTCCATCGGCGGAGTGCCCGGCGGCGGAGTGCCCGGCGGCGGAGTGCCCGGCGGCGGAGTACGCGGCGCTGGAGTGTGCGGTGGTGGAGTGCGGGGCGAACAGCGGCACTCCCTCCGCCCGTGTGGCGGGTTGCTCCCTGCGCGCGCCGCCGAAGTGGGCCAGCGGAAGATAGAGCGTGAACGTGCTGCCCTCGTCCGGCGTGCTGGTCGCGCGGATCTCGCCGCCGAGCAGGGTCGCGATCTCCCGGCTGATCGACAGGCCGAGGCCGGTGCCGCCGTACTTGCGGCTGGTGGTGCCGTCGGCCTGCTGGAACGCGTCGAAGATCTGCGAGAGGTTCTCCGCGGCGATGCCGATGCCGGTGTCCATCACGTGGAAGGCCAGGATCTCCTGGCCGGCGACGCCCGGCAGGTCCACGCCTGCCGCCCGTTCGATGCGCAGCTCCACCGAGCCCGACTCGGTGAACTTGACCGCGTTCGACAGCAGGTTGCGCAGCACCTGCCGCAGCCGCTGCTCGTCGGTGAGCAGCCGGGCCGGCACATCGGAGGCCACGGTCATCTCGAACCGCAGCCCCTTCTGGCTGGTCAGCGGGCGGAAGTTGGCGTCCACGTAGTCGAGGAGCTGACGCAGGCTGACCGGCTCGGGCGTGACGTCCATCTTGCCGGCCTCGATCTTGGACAGGTCGAGGATGTCGTTGATGAGCTGGAGCAGGTCGGTGCCGGCCGAGTGGATGACGTTGGCATATTCCACCTGCTTGGCCGTGAGGTTGCGGGTGGGGTTCTGGGAGAGGAGCTGCGCCAGGATGAGCAGCGAGTTGAGCGGGGTGCGCAGCTCGTGGCTCATGTTGGCGAGGAACTCGCTCTTGTATTTGGACGCGAGCGCGAGCTGCTGGGCCCGGTCCTCCAGCTCCTGGCGGGCCTGCTCGATCTCGCTGTTCTTGGTCTCGATGTCGCGGTTCTGCTGGGCCAGCAGTTCCGCCTTCTCCTCCAGCTCGGCGTTCGAACGCTGAAGCTCCTCCTGCCGCACCTGGAGCTCGGTGGCGAGACGCTGCGACTCGGCCAGCAGCGCGTCGGTGCGGGCGTTGGCCACGATCGTGTTGACGTTGACGCCGATCGTCTCGACGAGCTGTTCGAGGAAGGCCCGGTGGATGCCGGCGAAGCGCCCCAGGCTGGCCAGCTCGATCACGCCGAGCACCTGGTCTTCGACCACGATCGGCAGCACGATGAGGTTGACCGGCCCGGCCTGGCCGAGACTGGACGACACGGTCAGATAGCCCGGCGGGATGTCCTCCACCAGGATCGTCCGCCTGGCCTGCGCGGCCTGCCCGACCAGCGACTCGCCGAACGCGAAGCGGCGCGTGGTGTCGCGGTGGCCGTAGCAGCCGACCACCCGCAGCTCCGCGCCGGCCGTGGTCTCCTCGGCCAGCAGGAACGTGCCGTGCTGCGCGTTGACCAGCGGGGCCAGCTCGTTCATGACCAGCTCGGCGACCGCCGACAGGTCGCGGTGGCCCTGCATCAGCCCGGAGAGGCGGGCGAGGTTGGTCTTGAGCCAGTCCTGCTCCTGGTTGGCCCTGGTCGACTCGCGCAGCGACTCCACCATGGAGTTGACGTTGTCCTTGAGGTCGGCCAGCTCGCCCTCGGCGTCCACGGTGATCGACCGGGTCAGGTCGCCGGAGGTGACCGCGCTGGTCACCTCGGCGATGGCACGCACCTGGCGGGTGAGGTTGCCGGCCAGCTCGTTGACGTTCTCGGTCAGCCGCTTCCAGGTGCCTGACACGCCCTCGACCTCGGCCTGGCCGCCCAGCCTGCCCTCGCTGCCCACCTCGCGGGCCACGCGGGTGACCTCGGCGGCGAACGACGACAGCTGGTCGACCATCGTGTTGATGGTCGTCTTCAGCGCGAGGATCTCGCCGCGGGCGACGACGTCGATCTTCCTGGTGAGGTCGCCCTCTGCGACGGCCGTGGTCACCTGGGCGATGGAGCGCACCTGGTTGGTGAGGTTGTCGGCCATGGAGTTGACGTTGTCGGTGAGGTCCTTCCAGGTGCCGGCGACGTTGGGCACGCGGGCCTGGCCGCCGAGCTGGCCTTCGGTGCCGACTTCGCGGGCGACGCGGGTGACCTCGTCGGCGAACGCGCTGAGGGTGTCGACCATGGTGTTGATGGTCTGGGCGAGCGCGGCGACCTCGCCCTTGGCCTCGACGGTGATCTTCTGGGAGAGGTCGCCCTTGGCGACCGCCGTGGCGACCTGGGCGATCGAACGCACCTGGCTGGTGAGGTTGGACGCCATCACGTTGACGGAGTCGGTGAGGTCCTTCCAGGTGCCCGACACGCCGCGTACGGTGGCCTGGCCGCCCAGCCCTCCCTCGGTGCCGACCTCGCGGGCGACGCGGGTGACCTCGTCGGCGAAGGAGGAGAGCTGGTCGACCATCGTGTTGATGGTCTCCTTCAGCTCCAGGATCTCGCCCCGGGCGTCGACGCGGATCTTCTGCGACAGGTCGCCCTTGGCGACGGCCGTGGTCACCTGGGCGATGGAGCGCACCTGGTTGGTGAGGTTGTCGGCCATGGAGTTGACGTTGTCGGTGAGGTCTTTCCAGGTGCCGGCGACGTTGGGCACGCGGGCCTGGCCGCCGAGCTGGCCTTCGGTGCCGACTTCGCGGGCGACGCGGGTGACCTCGTCGGCGAACGCGCTGAGGGTGTCGACCATGGTGTTGATGGTCTGGGCGAGGGCCGCGACCTCGCCCTTGGCCTCGACGGTGATCTTCTGGGAGAGGTCGCCCTTGGCGACCGCCGTGGCGACCTGGGAGATGTTGCGGACCTGGCTGGTGAGGTTGCCGGCCATGAAGTTGACGGAGTCGGTGAGGTCGCGCCAGGTGCCGGAGACGCCTTTGACGTCGGCCTGGCCGCCCAGTTGTCCTTCGGTGCCGACTTCGCGGGCGACGCGGGTGACCTCGTCGGCGAAGGAGGAGAGCTGGTCGACCATGGTGTTGACGGTGTTCTTGAGTTCGAGGATCTCGCCGCGGGCGTCGACGGTGATCTTCTGGGAGAGGTCGCCGCGCGCCACGGCCGTGGTCACCTGGGCGATGGAGCGCACCTGGCTGGTGAGGTTGCCGGCCATGAAGTTGACGGAGTCGGTGAGGTCGCGCCAGGTGCCGGAGACGCCTTTGACGTCGGCCTGGCCGCCCAGTTGTCCTTCGGTGCCGACTTCGCGGGCGACGCGGGTGACCTCGTCGGCGAAGGAGGAGAGCTGGTCGACCATGGTGTTGACGGTGTTCTTGAGTTCGAGGATCTCGCCCTGGGCGTCGACGGTGATCTTCTGGGAGAGGTCGCCCTTGGCGACGGCGGTGGTGACCTCGGCGATGGAACGCACCTGGCTGGTGAGGTTGCCCGCCATCGCGTTCACCGAGTCGGTCAGGTCCTTCCAGGTGCCGGACACCGCCGGCACCTCGGCCTGACCGCCGAGCTGTCCCTCGGTGCCCACCTCCCGCGCCACGCGCGTCACCTCGGAGGTGAACAGGGAGAGCTGGTCGACCATCCCGTTGAAGACGGTCGCGATCTCCGTCAGCAGGCCGTCGTCTCCGTCCTCGGGAAGCCGGGTGCCGAAGTCGCCGTCCCGTACGGCGGTGAGGCCGGCCAGGAGCTGCCGCAGATCCCGTTCGGAGTCACCGCCGGTCGCGCGCGCTGATCGCGTCCGCTTCGTGGTGCCTGTCCTCTCGACCATGGTCCACCCTCGCGATCACCGTCATAACAGGAGAAAAAGCATATTAAGCACTAAGAACGTATCGGCCGCCGTGACCGCGGGCGTGGACGCGGCGGGTTCACCGCCCTGCAAGGCTACCGAGCAGGCGATCTCCGCGGAGCGCCCCCGCAGGCGACGTGTCGGTGTCGATCACGGCGTCGGGATACATCGGTGGCGTGCATGTTCTGCTCGGCCGGTGGAGTCACGGCCTGCGTCGAACATCTTGTCGTAGTGCTCGCGCGCCTGCTCGGCCATCGAGTCGTCGAGCCACGCGACCGGCTCGGCCCGGTCGACCGAGCGGCTCGTGGTCGGGGCCGCGGCCCATGCCGACGCTCGGCCTGCCGGCGTCGGCGTCGGGGTCCTTGGAGTAGCGCAGATGCAGACCGGGCCGGTGCTCCACGAGCTTGGTCGGCTCGTCCGGGCTCTTGATGGTCGGCAGCCCGCTCACCTCGCCCCTTCCCTGTCGCGCCCCTCGCGTCTTGTGGTCACGCGGGGTGCGTGGGCGCTGTCCTCCCTCCCCATTCACCACCAGGGCAAACCTCCCGTTTCGTGCGCCCGGGGCCCGGCAGCGAAGATCGCGCCGGGATCAGACGCGGGGCTTGGCGGCCTGGTAGAGCCATGCGTCGAAGAACGGGCGGAGGTTCTGCCCGCTGAGCTTCTCGGCGAGGGAGACGAAGTCGGCCGTGGTGGCCGTGCCGTGCCTGTTCTGCTGCGCCCAGGTCTTCAGCAGCGGGAAGAACACCTTGTCGCCGATCTTCGTACGCAGGGCCTGGACGGTCATGGCGCCCCGGAGGTACACCGCGTTCTCGTCGAACATGTCCGCCTGGCCGGGATCGCCGGTCTTGAGGTGCCAGAAGCCGCCGGTCTTCCGGTAGTGCTCGTCGAAGATCTCCTTGGCGGACGGCCCGCCGTGCTGCTCCTGGTAGAGCCATTCGGCGTACGTCGCGAAGCCCTCGTTGAGCCAGATGTCGCGCCAGCTCCGCACGCCGACGCTGTCGCCGAACCACTGGTGCGCCAGCTCGTGCACGATCTCCAGGTCGTCGGACGGGCCGCCGCTGTAGACGGGCCTGCCCTGCGTCTCCAGCGCGGTCACCGAGCCGTCGCCGTCGGCGATGCCGCCCGTGGAGGAGAACGGGTAGGGGCCGAACAGGCCGGTCTCCCACGCGACCGCCTTCGCCGTGAAGTCGTGCAGGTCCTTCGACTCGTCCGCGAGCGACGGGTCGTAGGCGGTCACGTTGGGCATGCCGCCGACCGTGCCCTCGTTCACCACGAAGTGCCCGATCGCGAGCGTGGCGAGATAGGGCGCCATCGGCTGCTTCATCTCCCAGTGCACGGTGCGGTAGCCGTCGTCGTCCGCGCTGTCCGTGCCCGTGTGCTCGCCGTTGGCCAGTACGGCGAGATCCTCGGGCGCGGAGATCCGGAAGGAGAAGGTGGCCTTGTCCGCCGGGCTGTCGTTGGCCGGGAACCAGCTGCGCGCGCCGTCCGGCTGGGACGCCACGTACACGCCGTCCTCGGTCCTGAGCCATCCCTGCTCGCCGGTCGCGTCCGAGACCGCCTTCGGGGCGCCGGCGTAGGAGACCGCGACCGTGAAGGTGCTCCCCGACAGCAGGCCGTTCGGCGGGGTGATGACCAGCTCCTGGCCGTCGCGGTGGTAGGACGCCTGGGCGCCGTTCACCAGCACGCCGCTGATCTGCGGCCCGGAGAAGTCGAGATTGAACCGCGACAGGTTCTGTACGGCGGTCGCGGTGATGGTCGTGGTGGCGTCCACCGAGTGGTCGTCAGGGTCGAACCGCAGGCGCAGGTCGTAGTGTCCGACGTCGTAGCCGCCGTTGCCCTGGAGGGGGTAGTAGGGGTCGCCCATTCCCTCCGATCCGGGGAGGAAGGTGACCGGCCCCGCGGCGGCGGGAGCGTTGGGAGCGGCCGAAGCGGCGATCAGGGTGAGGCCCACGGCGAGGGCGGCCAAGCTACGCACCATTCCCCCATCATGGGGATTTTTAGGTAAAAGCGGTAATTCGTCCATATTTGTCACTTAAATGGCGAATATTCTCATTGGGTACATGCGTCACGGCAGTCACCCGGCCATGACCGCGTCCACGAGGTCGAGGCCGAGATCCTGCGCGTGCCGCACCGGCAGACCGGCGTCGGTGAACCAGTCGTCGGTGGCCTCCGGATGCGGGCCGACCACGGCGACCCGGCCCGCGCCGTACGGTGTGACGAGAGCGGCGACGGCGCCGTTGGGATAGGTGGCGAGGACGCTGGCCCGGCTGCCCGGTTCGAGCAGGAAGCAGGGGCCGTCCTGGAAGAACACGGTCCTGTCCCGGCCGCGCCACCGCACGTCGACGAGCGTGTCCTCCTCGTCATCCACGGTCGCGCCCGGCGTGGCGATGTACTGGTCGGTGTCGCCCGGCAGCAGGGCGAACCCCGGGGTGGCTCCGGCGAGATAGCCGCCGAGGCAGAAGCCGAGATAGCGGCCGCCCCGGGCGACGAAGTCGCGGAGCAGGTCGCGATGCCGCTTGAGATGCCGATAGCCGAGGTCGAGGTCGCCCCCGCCGGGCTGGGCGTACACGGCGGCCCCGGCCAGCGCCTCCGCCGAGAGCGGGATCTCCTCGCGCGGGCCCGTGTAACGGACGTCGAAGCCCCAGCGGCTCCCCTCCAGCAGCCCGGCGACCGCCTCCGAGCAGCCGGGAAGCGAGGCCGGGCCCCGATAGACGAGCGCGAGCGGCCGTCCGGAGCGCGGAGGAAGGGGCTTCTCCTTGCGGAAGAGGCGGCGCAGGGCCCCGCGTACGCCGGTGGATCCCATGGTGTTCCTCTCTCAGGCGGTGGCGGCCTGCGCCGGGATGCCCCGCCAGCTCGTGCCCGGCGTGAGCCGCTCGCCCTTCATCAGCAGCGACAGCGCGCCGAGCGAGACGTCCTCGCCCACCACGGAGTCGTAGAGCACGACGGCACGCGGGCCGATGCTCGCGCCGGACCGCACGGTCACGGCGGACATCTTCATGACCCGGTCTTCGAAGAGGTGGGTCTGCAGGGACACCCCCGATCCGATCGCGACGTCGTCGCCGATCTCCACCAGGTCGAACTCGGTCATGTAGGTCGTCGCGATGCAGGTGCGCCTGCCGATGCGGGCCCCGAACCAGCGCAGCACGGGCGGCAGGAACGGGGTGCCGGACAGCAGCGCGACCCCGGCCGGGACCGCGGCGGCCTCGTACAGCCCGGTGACGAACTCCGTACGCCGGACGAACGTGCTCCACAGCGGCTCCACCCTCGGCCGGTAGACGCCGATGAGCAGCCGCTTGAGCCCGGCGCAGCAGCCGATCACCGTCAGCCCCGCCGCGCAGGCGGCGAGCGGCGAGGCGGCCACGACCGCGGGCAGGGGCAGGACGCGGGCGAGCGCGTGCACGCCCAGCAGGTAAAGGTAGAAGGCGGTGCCGAACAGCGTCGCCGGGAGCGTGGCGCGGAAGAACTCGACGCCCAGGCGGTGCAGCACCAGCCGGCGGGGCGGCCGGAACGTTTGCTCCTCGGAGAACGAGCCGCTGTCCTGCCGTACGGGCAGGTGCATCGGGGGAGAGCCGAGCCACGAGGTGCCCTCGGGCACGCCGTCGCGCGGCGGGATCGTGCTCACGCCCACCAGCGACCCCGGCCCCATCCGGGTGCCCGCCGGGATGACCGCGGCGTTGCCGACGAACGCCCGCCTGCCCACCTCGGTCGGCAGGAAGGCGACCCGGCCCCGGGCGAAGCCCGCGGCCCCCACGCTCGCCATGTCGGCGACGAAGCTCTCCTCCCGCAGCGTGAGGAGATCGGGGTCGAGCTGCGCGGCCGTGGACACCTCCGCGCGGCGGCCGACCCGCGCGCCGAGCAGCCGCAGCCACGGGGCGGTGTAGAGCGTGCCGTAGAGCGAGTTGGTCGACCGCAGGCTGAACTCCAGGAGCTTGTCCGCCACCCACTTGCGTACGCCGAGCCAGGAGCGCGCCGGGTGGACGCCGGCCGGCGCCTTCCGCAGGACCAGGCGCTTGCCCGCGGCCACCGCCGCGCAGACGACGGCGACGTACAGCGGGCCCGCCACCAGGACGGCGGCCGGGCCGGCCGCGATGCCCCAGGTGGCCACGGCCGCCCAGACGAGCAGGACGCTCGGCACGATCGAGGCCACCGCGACCGCCTCAAGGCAGCAGAGGCCGGCCACCGCCGCGGCCACGTGACGCGCCTTCCAACCCGGCGGGGCGGGGGCGCCCAGCATCGTCTCCACCACGGGCCCGAGCGACTCCACGGGGCTCGGCGGCGACCCGGCCCACCGCGCTCCGTCCGGCACCGTCTCGCCCTGCGTCAGCGCGGACTGGTCGCCGAGCCCGGCGTGGGCGCCGACCCGCGTGCCCGGCCCGAGCACTGCGCCGTTCCCGACGAACGCGTGCGGGCCGATCTCCACGGGGGCGACGACCACCCATCCGTCCACCACCACCCACGCGTGCAGGGAGGAGCGATATCCGACCGAGGCGCCCGCGCCGATCCGCAGCAGCGCCGGGAGGTTGACGTCGGCCGTCGCGACGGCGGCGCCGGGCCCGACCCGCGCGCCGAGCAGCCGCAGGTAGGGCCCCATCATCGGGGAGCCGCTCAGCAGCGGCAGCGGGGAGACCGACAGCAGCAGGTGCAGCGCCCACAACCGCACGTAGGTGACGCCCCACAGCGGATATCGGCCGGGCCGCACGCCGGCCGTGAGCGGCCGGGCGAGCAGCACCGGCAGCAGCCAGTGCACGCAGACGTACGCGGTCAGCGCGGCCATCGCCAGCGAGGAGAGCAGCTCGGCGCCCTGACCGGGCAGCAGCAGCCACCCCTCGTCCGTCATCGGGACGCCGGGGGCCGGGCGGGGGTTGGCCCACCCGTACAACGTGACGGACAGCGGCAGTGTGATCACGAGCAGCAGCGCGTAGACGGCCGCGCCCTGCGCGGCCCCGGCCAGCGCGATCCGGCGTCCGGTGTGCCGCAGGGGAGCCGGGCGGGGCGGGGCGGCCGGCTCCGGCCCGCCGGTACGGGAGCCCAGATGCGCGGCGAGGCGGCGCACGGGGGGGTTGGCGTAGAGGTCGCGTACGGCGAGGCCCGCGCCGATCTCGCCGGCGCGCAGCAGCGACACCACACGTGCCGCCAGCAGGGAGTGACCGCCGAGGTCGGTGAAGAAGTCCGCCTCGACCGACAGCGTCTCGGGGGCGACGCCGAACGCCTCGGCCCACACCGCGCGCAGGCGCGTCTCCAGCTCGCCCTCGGCGGGCGTCACCGGCCCGGAGCCCACGAGGCGGCGGCCGGTCGGCGGGGGCAGCCTCCGGCGGTCCACCTTGCCGCTCGGCATGGCCGGCAGCGCGGTCACGACGTCGAGGAACGAGGGCACCATGTAGGCCGGAAGCCTGCGGCGCAGCCGGTCGTGGAGCCGCCCGGCGAGGGCCGGGTCGCCGTCGCTCGCCGCGGGCACGACGTAGGCGGCGAGCTCCTCGGCGGAGGCGCCGGGCACGGGCATGAGGGCGGCCACGGCCTCGGCGACACCGGGGTCCTCCAGCAGCACGTTCTCGATCTCGCCGAGGTCCACCCGATGTCCCCGGATCTTCACCTCGGCGTCGGCGCGGCCCAGATATTCGATGTCCCCGGTCGCGGTCACCCGGCCGAGGTCGCCGGTGCGGTACAGCCTGCCGCCGGGGGAGGCCAGCGGATGCTCGATGAAGCGGTCGGCGGTCAGGTCGGGGCGGCCGACGTAGCCGCGGGCGACGCCGGGCCCGCCGATGCAGATCTCGCCGATCTCGCCGTCCGGCACCGGCTCGCGCCGCTCGTCCAGCAGCACCACGGAGTAGGTCGGCAGCGGCCTGCCGATGGTGACCGGCCGTCCCGGCAGCAGCTCGGCGCAGGTCGCGGTGACGGTCGCCTCGGTGGGCCCGTACGTGTTGAGGATCCGGCGGCCCGGCCGGCTCCACCGCTCCACCAGGCGGGGCGGGCAGGGCTCGCCCCCGACGAACACCGTGCGCAGGCGCGGCAGGTCGCGGGGGATCGTCGCGAGCAGCGTCGGCACGCAGTAGAGCATCGTGATCTCGCTGTGGTCCAGGAAGTCCGCGAGCTCCGCGCCGAACTGGGGTAAGCCCGCCGGGCCCGCGACGAGGGTGGCCCCGGCCGACCACGTCGGCCAGATCTCCTCGATGGAGAAGTCGAAGGAGATCGTCATGCCCTGGTAGACCCGGTCGTCCGGGCGCACGCCGTACAGGCCGGGCACGACGTCGAGGAAGTTGGTGATGCTCGACTGCGCCACCTCGACGCCCTTCGGCCGGCCGCTCGACCCGGAGGTGTACATGACGTACGCGACCGGGTCGTCGCCGGGCGCGCCGTCGAGCGGGCGGGTGGCCGGCGCGGCGGCGGCGAGAGCGGCGGATGCGTCGAGGTCGAGCACGCGGCGCCCCGGCGCGACGGCGGCGGGCGACCGGCCGGCCGTGGTGAGCACGAGGTCGACGCCGGCGTCGTCGAGGATGTAGCCGACCCGGTCCGGCGGCGACTGCGGGTCGATCGGCACGAACGCCGCGCCCGCCTTGCCGACCGCGAGCAGCGCCACGTAGGTGTGCACCGACCTCGGCAGCAGGATCGCGACGCGGGATCCGCAGCCGATCCCCATGCCCCGCAGCAGGTGCGCCAGCCGGTTCGCCCGGGCGTCCAGCGCGGCGTAGGTCAGCCGCACCGGCCCGCACTCCAGCGCAGTCGCCCCCGGCGTCAGGTCGCACCGCGCCTCGAAGACGTGGTGCAGCCGTCCGTGCGACCGCCTTAACGAGATCCGCGAGCCGTTCTCGGTCCGTGCTGTTCGCGATGCGTGACTCGGCATGATCACCCTTTGGCCGATCGCGTATGGCGTGAGCGGGTGCGGTCGATGCGCACGGAGAGCGTCCGTGCGACCCGCGGAAGGGACGCGGAATCAGGTCCGCCGCGGGATTCCCTGATGCCCGATGACACCGCCGCGCGGCGGTCGTCCTACCGAGTGTGTGCCCCCGATGCCGCCGCGCTTCGGCAGCGAATTCCCCGGACAGGGCAAAAGTACGGCGACGACACCCGGGCCGGTCTCAGGAGCGCTGCTCGCGTTCGGCGAGGAGCCGGGCGGTCTCGCCGGAGACTTCGCTGGCGAGGACCGCCGCGACCACGTCGATCAGATGGCTGGTGAACAGCCGGTCGTCCCGGGCAGGGGGACCGCCCGCGCGCCGGGCCAGCTCGACGTACGTCATGCGGATCGCCATGAAGCGCTGGTGCAGGCGTACGGCGGCCTCGGGCAGCAGGGGGGCGACGAGCTCCCGCCAGCGGCCGATGCTGCCGCCGCCGTCCTCGGGGAGGCTGGGCGGCACGCGGTGCACGAGCTGCTCCATCACGCGCAGGTAGTCGCGCCCGCCGTCGGGGTCGGCCAGCTTGGCGGCGGCCGGGCGGACGAGCGCGGCGGCGAGCGTGCGCAGCGCCTCGCCCGGCGGCAGCGGGCCGCGTGCCTCGTACTCGTCCAGGAGCTGGTGGCGCCGCGCCTCGATCTCGGGCCGGTGCTTGGCGAGCACCGCCTTCAGCAGCCCGGCGCGGTCGCCGAAGTGATACTGCAGCGCGGTGGAGTTGCGCTGCCCGGCGGCGGCGTTGATCTCGCGCAGCGAGACCGCGTCGATGCCGCGCTCGGCGAACAGGCGCTCGGCGGCGTCCACGAGCCTCCGGACCGTGGTCTCCGCCGGCATCACGCCTCCCTTGTCGCTCGTGCCTTGTCGCTCCTACGGCTGAAGGATACGGTATTTCAGGCGATCGCATTATTTCGTGATCCAGCCGCATTATCGTGCCCGAGGGAGGGCCATGGCCATCGACTTCACGCTCGCCCCCGAGCACGAGGAGATACGCGCGCGGGTGCGGGCGTTCATCCAGGAGACGGTGATCCCGGCGGTCAAACCGTTCGAGGACTCCGAGGAGAAGGCGCTCACCCGGGACGAATACCTGCGCACGATCTTCGGCCTGCGCCGCCGGGCCAAGGAGGAGGGGCTCTGGCTGCCGCACATGCCCAAGGAGTGGGGCGGCATGGGCCTCGGCCACGTCGAGCTGGCCATGGTGCAGGCCGAGGCGGCCAAGACCAGGCTCGGACCATGGGTGCTCAACTGCGCGGCCCCCGACGAGGGCAACATGCACACGCTGCTCCACTGGGGCACCGACGAGCAGAAGGAGCGCTACCTGCGGCCGCTGCTCGACGGCGTGAAGATGTCGTGCTTCGCGATGACCGAGCCCGAGGTGGCCGGCTCCGATCCCACGCTCATCCGTACGAGCGCCGTGCAGGACGGCGACGAATGGGTGATCAGCGGGCACAAGTGGTTCATCTCCAACGCACGGAGGGCGAGCTTCGCCATCCTGATCGCCAAGACCGAGTTCGACCTGCCGGAGGGCGCGCGGGGCGCCAACACCGCCTTCCTCGTGGACCTGCCGGCCGACGGCTGGAACGACGTACGCGAGATCGAGACCATGCACGGCTCGACCGGCCACAGCGAGATCGTCATCACCGACCTGCGCGTGCCCGGCTCCGCCGTGCTCGGCGGGCGGGGCAACGGCCACCGGCTGGGCCAGTATCGTCTCGGCCCGGCCCGGCTGGCGCACTGCATGCGCTGGATATCACAGGCGGAGACGGCCCTTGACATGATGGTGGGCAGGGCGCTCGACAGGTTCAGCCACGGGTCGCTGCTCGCCGACAAGCAGGGCGTGCAGTGGATGATCGCCGACTCGGCCATGGAGCTCTACCAGTGCAAGCTCATGGTCCTGCACGCCGCCTCGAAGATCGACAAGGGCGAGGACTTCCGTACGGAGGTCTCGATGGCCAAGCACTTCGTGGCGAACAGCCTCAACCGGATCGTCGACCGGGCCGTCCAGGTCCACGGCGCGCTCGGCTACTCGACCGACACCCCGCTGGCGCACATGTTCCAGCACGCCCGATGGGCGCGGTTCGCGGACGGCGCCGACGAGATCCACCAGATGCGCATCGCCGAACGCACCATCGACGCCTATCGGGCCACCGGCACGACCAGGGCCGCCACGGGAGGACTTCCGCTGTGAACACCGACGACATCTCCGGCAAGGTCGCGCTCGTCACCGGGGGCGCGAGCGGCATCGGCGCGGGTGTGGCCCGCCGCCTCGCGGCGTACGGCGCGCACGTGGTGCTGGCGGACGTCGACGCCGAGGCCGGGGCGCGCACCGCCGAGGAGATCGGCGCCGCGTTCGTGCGGACCGACGTGTCGCGGCTTGAGGACAACCAGGCCGCGGTGGCGCTCGCGGTCGAGCGGCACGGCGGGCTCGACCTCGCCTTCCTCAACGCGGGCGTCGCCTCGGGCTGCGGGCTCGGCGAGGACTTCGATCTCGACCGCTACCGGCGCGTGATGGGGATCAACCTCGACGGCGTCGTCTTCGGCGTGCACGCCGCGCTGCCGGCGATGCGGGCCGGGGGCGTGATCGTGGCGACCGCCAGCATGGCGGGGATCGTGGGCATTCCGCAGGACCCCGTCTACGCGGCCAACAAGCACGCGGTCGTCGGGCTCGTCCGCTCGCTCGGCCCGCAGCTCGAACCCCTCGGCATCCGGGTGCAGGGGCTGTGCCCGTCGTTCGCGGACACCGGGATCCTGAGCGGCGACATCAAGGAGCTGCTCGACGAGCTGAAGTTCCCCATCCTCGACGTCGAGACGGTCGTCGACGCGTTCTTCTCGCTGCTGGCGAGCGAGGGCACCGGCGAGTGCTGGTTCGTCGTGCCGGGCCGGGAGAGCCGGCCCTTCCTCTTCCGCCGCGCCCCCGGCCCCCGCTGACCGCCGTCCCCGGCCAGGAGCCGAACCCGCCCGGCGGCGCTGCTCCCACTCAGCGGACACGCTTATCGGCGATCAGCGCTGGTGCGCTCTGACCCCCACCTGGTGCACGGGGCCCGCTGACCGGTTCCCGATAATGTGTTCGCCGGAAGCCGCCGGGGCGACGGCCGGACGGAAGCGGAGCGAGGGCGAACGCGATGAGCTGGGCGGACTTCCAGTACGAGATCTACCTCAACGGCATGACCGGCGCCGTGCCCCGGCTGCCGACCGACCTGACCCGGCTGGAGGAGATGGCCGAGCGGCGGCTCGGGCCCGGCCCGTTCAGCTACGTCGCCGGCAGCGCGGGCAGCGGGCGCACCGAGCGCGCCAACCGCGAGGCGCTCGACCGCTGGCGGATCGTGCCGCGGATGCTCCGCGACGTGCGTGAACGCGACCTGTCGGTGACAGTGCTGGGCAGGAGGCTGCCCGCGCCGCTGGCGCTCGCGCCGATCGGCGTGCTGTCGATCATGCATCCGGAGGCCGAGCGGGCCGCCGCCCGCGCGGCCGCCGCGACGGGCGTGCCCTTCGTCCTGTCGTCGGCCTCCAGCACGCCGATGGAGGACGTCGCGGCGGCCATGGGCGACGGCGAGCGGTGGTTCCAGCTCTATTGGGGCAAGGACCGCGAGGTCACCCTCAGCTTCCTCGCCCGGGCCAAGGCGGCGGGGTTCACCGTGCTGGTCGTCACCCTCGACACGCCGCTGCTGGCCTGGCGGCCCCGCGACCTCGACCAGGCCTACCTGCCGTTCCTGCGCGGCGTCGGCACCGCCAACTACTTCACCGACCCGGCGTTCCAGGCCGGGCTCGCCCGGCCGGTGCACGAGGACCCGAACGCCGCCGTCCTGCACTTCGTGGGGATGTTCGGCGACCCGGGCAAGACCTGGCCGGACCTCGCGCTGCTGCGCGAGCACTGGGACGGCCCGATCGTGCTGAAGGGTGTGCTGCACCCCGACGACGCCCGTCTGGCGGCCGACGCGGGCATGGACGGCGTCGTCGTCTCCAACCACGGGGGACGCCAGGTCAACGGCTCGATCGGGGCGGCCGACGCCCTGCCTGCCGTCGCCGACGCCGTGGCCGACCGGCTCACCGTGCTGTTCGACGGCGGCATCCGCACCGGCGACGACGTCGTCAAGGCGCTCGCCCTCGGCGCGCGGACCGTGCTGCTCGGCCGCCCGTACGCGTACGGGCTGGGCCTGGACGGGCAGGCGGGAGTGGAGCACGTGATCCGTTGCGTGCTGGCGGAGACCGACCTCACGCTGGCGCTTTCCGGCCGCCCTGGGGCCGCCGCGCTCACTCCCGACCTGGTCACGCGGATCTGACCCGGCCCCCAGAACCCCGGAACGTGCCGCCGATTCCGGGGCGGCGAGCCGCAGGGCAGGGCCGGGGGCCGCCGCGCCCGGCCCCCGGCGTCTCGATCAGGTGGCCGAGCCGAGGTCCTCGGCCAGGGCCGCCTCCTCCAGTTCCTCCCGCCGCGCGGCGGCCGGTGCGGCGGCGGCCGCCTCGGCCGCCTGGGCGCGCTCGGCCTCGCCGAGCTGCCGGTGCGCGGTGGCGAGGACGACCACGCTGAGGAGCACGGCCGTCGCCCCCATGTAGAACGGCGCGTGCTGGCTGTCGAAATACTCGGCGAGCTTGCCCGCGACGAAGGGTGCGAGGCCGCCGCCGATGAAGCGGATGAACCCGTAGGCCGCGGAGGCGACGGGCCGCTCCACGGGCGAGATGGTCATGACCGCCTGGGTGGTGACCGTGTTGTTGACGCCGATGAAGATCCCGGCGACGATCACGCCGCAGATCACGACGACCCGGTTGCCGGTGAACACCGCCATCACCAGGATGTCGAGGCTGAACAGGATGAGGTTGGCGTACAGCGTGCGGGCGATGCCGAAGCGGGCCTGCAGCCGCGGGGCGGCGAAGACCGAGAAGACCGCGACGAGGATGCCCCAGCCGGTGAAGACGAGGCCGAGCTGGTGCTCGTTCAGCTCCATCGGATAGGGGGCGTAGCCCAGCAGGGTGAAGAAGCCCCAGTTGTAGAGGAGCGCGGTCAGGCCCAGGACGAGCAGGCCGCGGTGGCGCAGCGCCTTGATCGGGGCCGCGACGCTCGTCTTCTTCGCCGGCGTGGGCGTGGGCCGCACCAGGGTGACGGTGGCGATCAGCGCGATCCCCATCAGGACCGCGACGCCGTAGAACGGGCCGCGCCAGCTGATGCCGCCGAGCACGCCGCCCAGCAGGGGCCCGACCGCGATGCCGACGCCGAGCGCGGTCTCGTACAGGATGATCGCCCCGGCGAAGCCGCCGCTGCTCGACGCGACGATGACGGCGAGCGAGGTGGCGATGAACAGGGCGTTGCCGAGGCCCCAGCCGGCGCGGAAACCGACGATGCCGCCGATGCTGCCGGACGTCCCGGCGAGGGCGGCGAACACCACGATCAGGGCGAGGCCCACGATGAGGGTGCGCTTGGCGCCGATGCGGCTGGAGACCCATCCGGTGACCAGCATCGCCACGGCGGTGACGACCAGGTAGCTCGTGAACAGCAGCGACACCTGGGCGGGCGTGGCGTGCAGCTTCACGCTGAGTGCGGGCAGGATCGGGTCCACCAGCCCGATCCCCATGAAGGAGATCACGCAGGCGAAGGCGACGGCCCAGACCGCCTTCGGCTGCTTGAAGGGGTTGGAGACGGGGGCATGAGCAGAGCTCACCGGACCTCCTGGGAGATAGCGAGGGGAGCGCCCTGATCCCTACTCGTCGGCGGTGCTCTCAAGCAGGCGCCGGAGCAGGGGGAGGAACTCGCCGGCGACCCGCGTCAGCTCGCGCAGCTCGCCGGGGGACAGCGTGCCGAGCATCTCGGCGAGCCGCTCTCTGCGCCGGCGGCGCCGCTCGGCCAGCAGCGCCCGGCCGGCGTCGGTCACGCTGACCCGCACCGCGCGGCCGTCGAGGTCGTCAGCCGTCCTGCGCACCAGGCCCTCACGCTCAAGGCGCTGCACGAGCTGGGTCATCGACGGCTGGGTGACGGACTGGCGGGCGGCCAGGACGCTCAGCCGCTCCGGGCCGTAGCGGTCCAGGTGCGACAGGGTCATGGTCGCCGTGAGGCTGAGATCGCTCTGCGTGGACAGCCGCCGTATGGCGAGCACCGCGAGGTCGTCCAGGACGGCCGCGACCGCCTGATGGTCCTCAGGGGTGTCGGCGCTCGGGGTGTCGGACACAGGAGTTCCTCCGGACGGAAGCAAAATTACATAGGAAGCTTATACAACCATCGGGAGCGCGGCGCATCGCCCCCTTGTCCGGGCTTCGGTCGAGCAGCGGCGGGGGGAACCAGTCCCCGACGCTCTTCGGTTCCTCGCCGCTCGGCTCGTACGCGAGATACGCCCTTTGTGTCGTACGACGTACCGGTGGCCGGATCAGGCGGGCTCGTCCATCAGCTCCGGCAGCCTCGGGGCGTCCGGCGCCATGGCGCTCAGCCGCGCGGCGTCCCGGCCGGGGGAGGCCCCGAACACCTTGCGATAGTCCCTGCTGAACTGCGACGCGCTCTCGTAACCGACGAAATAGCCGATCTCCGCCACGTTTCCCGAGCGGGTCATGAGCAGGGTGCGGGCCGCCTGGAGACGGATCTGCTTCTGGAACTGGACCGGTGTCATCGACGTCGCCGCGCGGAAGTGCCGGTGAAAGGACGACGGGCTCATGCCGCACAGCGCCGCCAGGTCCGTGACGGAGAACTGCTCCCGGTAGTGCTCGCGGATCCAGCGGATTCCCCGGGAGATGTGCGCGAGATTGCCGTCGACGAGGCCGATCTGCCGCACGAGCGCGCCCTGGTCGCCGTTGATCAGCCACCAGAGGATCTCGCGGCGATATCCGGGCGCGAGCACGCGCAGGTCGCCGGGCCGGTCCGTGATGCGCAGCAGACGTACGACAGGGTCCAGCAGCTCCGGAGTGGCCTCGCTCACCGCCATGCCGGTGAACGCCGGGGGCCTGCCGGCCGCGCCCGTCTCCAGCAGGAGCGGCGCGATGTCCGAGGGGCGCAAGGACATGCTGAAGACGACGAACGGCCTGTCCGGGGCGGCCTCCAGGGCCTGGCCGATAACCGGGAGGTCCACCGACACGACGAGGTACTGCCCGGCGCGATAGTCGTACGGGACCCCGTTGAGCACCGTGCGTTTGACGCCCTGCGCGACGATCGCGAGGGACGGCGAGGAGAACGTGGCGATCGGCGACGTGGGCCGGTCGAGGGACGCGATGGTCACGCCGTCCGCGATCCCCCGCTGCAGGCCACCGGGGGTGAGGCGCGTGATCAGCCGGCGCATCTCGTCAAGGAGGTCCATGCGCGCCAGTCAACCACCCGGGCCGAGCCGCGAGATTGACAGGATCGTGCAAGGCGGCGCCAGGATCGGGCTCACGCCACGGCGGGCCGGCTTGGTGGGATGAGCAGGTCAGCAGCCCTGCGAATCCGGAAGGCACACACGACATGAAGCGCAGAACTCTCGGCGCCACCGGGATGTCCGTCAGCGACCTCTCCCTCGGCGCGATGATGTTCGGGGCCATGGGCAACCGCGACCACGACGACGCGGTCCGCGTCATCCACCGCGCGCTCGACGCCGGCGTCAACGTCATCGACACCGCCGACGTCTACTCCCAGGGCGAGTGCGAGGAGATCGTCGCCAAGGCGATCAAGGGCCGCCGCGACGACCTCGTCATCGCCACGAAGTTCGGGCTGCCGATGGGGGAGGACCCCAACCGGCGGGGCGGTTCCCGGCGGTGGATCTTCCGTGCGGTCGAGGACAGCCTGCGCCGCCTGGACGTCGATCACATCGACCTCTACCAGATGCACCGCCCCGACCACGAGACGGACGTCGCCGAGACGCTGTCGGCCCTGACCGACCTCGTCCGCGCCGGGAAGATCCGGGCGTTCGGCTCCTCCATGTTCCCGGCGGAGCTGGTCGTGGAGGCGCAGTGGGCGGCGCAGCGCACGGGGAGCCACCGGTTCCTGACCGAGCAGTCCATGTACTCGGTGTTCACCCGCAGGCCGGAGGGCGCGGTGTTCCCGACCGCCCAGCGCCACGGGCTCGGCGTCCTCGCCTTCAGCCCTCTCAACGGCGGCTGGCTCTCCGGCCGGGCCGACCTCACGACCGGCCACCGGGCCTCGTCGCGGCCCTCGCACTACGACCCGACGACGCCGACCGGCAAGCTCAAGACCGCCGCGCTCGCCGCGCTCGCCGCTCTGGCCGACGAGGCCGGGCTGACGCTGCCGCAGCTCGCGATCGCCTTCGCCCGCTCGCACCCGGCCGTCACGTCCGTGCTGATCGGGCCGCGCACCGCCGACCAGCTCGACGGGCTCCTGCCCGGCGCCGACGTGGACCTGACCGACGACATCCTCGACCGCATCGACGCCATCGTGCCGCCGGGAGTGGATCTCAATCCCGAGGACAACTACGCCGCCACGCCGCCCGCGCTGCAGGACGCCCGGCTTCGCCGCCGGTGAGCTCTTGGGCCTCCGTCAGAGCGGGGGCGTGCTGGAGCCGCGGACGACGAGCGTCGTCGGCAGGATCCGGGGCGGCGGGGTCTCCGCGCCGTTGATCATGGAGACCACCGCCTCCGCGGCGGCCGTGCCGAACCCGGCCTTGTCCTGGGCGATCGTCGTCAGGCCCGGCGGCACGAGCGCGGCCACCTCGATATCGTCGAACCCGACCAGGGCGATGTCCTCGGGCACCTTCAGACCGGCCTCGCCGATCGCGCGCAGCGCGCCGACGGCCATCTCGTCGCCCGCGACGAACACGGCGTCGGGCCGCTCGTCCGCCTCAAGCAGGCGGCGCATCGCGACGTGGCCGCCCGACAGGTAGAAGTCACCCTCCACGACGAAATCGGGCCGCTGCGGCAACCCCAGCCGGGACAGCTCCTCCTGGTAGCCCCGCAGCCGCTCGGCGCCCGGCCGCGTGTGCGCCGGGCCGGTGATCGTGGCGATGGCCCGCCGTCCCTGCTCGTGCAGGTGCCGTACGGCCAGGCGGGCGCCGCCCGCGTTGTCCGAGGTCACATAGGTGGCGCGGGACCCCTCGACGGGACGGTCGAGGCTGACGCAGGGGACGCCCGATTCGGACAGCCGCCGCAGGGAGGGATCCCAGGTGCCGCTGTCGATCATCACGACGCCGTCGAGGTTGTGCCTGCGCACGGCGCGCACGTAGGCGTCCTCCGTCCGCTCCCCGCCCATGTCGCCGCTGGTGGCGAGCATGAGAAGGTGATATCCGCGCCCGCTGAGCGCCGTCTTCAGGCCGATGAGGATTTCCTGGAAGAACGGATGCCGCCAGCCGGGCCGGCGGTGGTCGGTGTCCCACACCAGGCCCACCATGAAGGATTTCTTGGTGGCCAGGGTGCGGGCGGACTCGTTGGGTAGATAGCCGATTTGGCGGGCCGTCCGCAGCACCTGCTCCCTGGTCTTCGCGTTCACCACCTCGGGGTTGTTGAACACGCGGGAGACGGTCGCGGGAGACACGCCGCACAGGCGCGCAAGCTCTCTGATCGTTGCCACGGACCAAACGCTATCGCATCTCGCTGTAACCGGTTTCATGCAACCGGTTTCCCCAAAAATAGGCAACCGAGGTGAGCGCGTCAACCAGTAAGCGGAATTTCCGCTCGTCACGATTTCGTGACTTGACAACCTCCCGCCTTCTTATGTTCTGATGGCGGACATCGGCCGGCTTTTTCGTTGCCACGGGTCCGGCCGCTTTCGCGTCTCGCAGCCGCTTCCCTATCTCCTGTGAGGGAGTTCAGGTGTCCGCTGCGGAACTCCGTCTGCCCGCGTATGTGCCCGCCGTACGGCTTGGCGGGTCCCGCGGCCTTCGGGGGAACGGTCCATTCGCCCGCACGGCAGACCGCCGTGCCCGGGCTGTTCACCGAAGCGGGCACGGAACCTGGAGCGAACAGGGAATGACGGCGACCGACGCACGCCTCGCCATGCCGCGGACCTTTCCCGCCGGCTTCGTGTGGGGCACGGCCACCGCGGCGTACCAGATAGAGGGGGCCGTCGACACCGACGGCCGGGGGCCTTCGATCTGGGACACCTTCTGCCGGGTGCCCGGCGCGGTGGCACGGGGCGAGTCGGGTGAGTTCGCCTGCGACCACTATCACCGCTGGCAAGAGGATGTCGATCTCATGAAAGATCTGGGGGCGGGGGCCTACCGATTCTCCGTCGCCTGGCCGCGCGTCCTGCCCGACGGCCGGGGACCGGTGAACCGGCGAGGGCTCGACTTCTACCGGCGGCTCGTCGACGCCCTTCGCGAGGGCGAGATCGAGCCGTATGTGACCCTCTACCACTGGGACCTGCCGCAGGCGCTGGAAGACCGCGGGGGCTGGCGGGTCCGCGACACCGCCGAACGCTTCGCCGACTACGCCGAGGTGATGTACGACGCGCTCGGCGACTCGGTCTCGAACTGGATCACGCTCAACGAGCCCTACTGCTCGTCCATCGTCGGCTACGGCGAGGGCCGGCACGCGCCGGGCGCCAAGGAGGGGCACGGCGCGCTGGCCGCGGCCCACCACCTGCTGCTCGGCCACGGCCTGGCGGTCGCGCGCCTGCGGGAGATGGCCAGGCCCGGTCAGCAGATCGGGGTGACGCTCAACATGTCGCCGACCGTCCCGGCGACCTCCTCGCCGCAGGACGTGCAGGCCGCGCGGCGGATGGACCTGCTGGTCAACCGGCAGTTCACCGAGCCGCTGTTCGGCGGGGCCTACGCCGCCGACATGGCGGAGACGTTCGGCCGGATCACCGACTTCTCCTTCCGCCGGGACGGCGACCTGGACGTCATCGGCACGCCGGTGGACTTCCTCGGCGTGAACTATTACTACCGGCTGCACGTGGAGGCCGCGCCGTACGCGGAGGCCGACCCCGCCAAGCGCTCGGTGTTCGACCTGGGCGTGCGCACCGTCACGCCGGAGGACGCGCGCACCAGCGGGCTCGGCTGGGTGGTCGAGCCCGAGGGGCTGTACGAGACCCTCGTGGGGCTGACCTCCCGTTATCCGGACCTGCCGCCCGTCTACATCACCGAGAACGGGTACGGCGACGACGGCGTGATCGACGACAGCGGGCGCATCGACTACCTGCGCGACCACCTGACCGCGACCCGCGACGCGATGGAGGCCGGCGCCGACGTGCGGGGCTACTTCTGCTGGTCGCTGATGGACAACTTCGAGTGGGCCCGGGGCTACTCCGCCAGGTTCGGCCTGGTGCACGTGGACTACGACACCCAGGTGCGCACGCCCAAGGCCAGCTTCCACTGGATGCGCGACTTCATCGCCGACCCGGTCGTCACCGGTCCCGTCATGACCAGTCCGGTCGACATCCTGGTCGCCGGAACCCCTGGGGGTGAGCGCCCGGCGGGGGACTGAGGGGGCCCGCCGTGCTGTGGGGGTTGACCGGCCGCGTCCGGGCGTGCCGGCCAACTCCTCTTTTGGCGCGCCTAATTCCGACGTATCGGATACCTTTGATCAACGTACGCGCATCAGGGGCAGGGATGAACATGGAGCAGGGCCCGCCGGGCATCGACGTGACCGTCCCCAGTGTCGCCCGGATCTACGACTACCTCCTCGGCGGCAAGGACAACTTCGCCGTCGACCGGGCGGCGGCCGAGAAGCTCATCGAGCTGACCCCGAACGCGCGCGAAGGGGTGCGGACCAACAGGCGCTTCATCCGCCGGGCCGTGACCCTCATGGCGCGGGAGGGCATCCGCCAGTTCCTCGACATCGGCGCCGGGCTGCCGACGCAGGAGAACGTCCACCAGGTCGCGCTCCGCGAGGCCCCCGACGCGCGGGTGGTCTACGTCGACAACGACCCGATCGTGCTCGCCCACGGCCGGGCCCTGCTGGCCGACAACGACCAGACGATCGTCGTGGACGGCGACCTGCGCGAGCCCGAGGCCATCCTCGGCGACCCCCGGATCAACGAGCACATCGACTTCGGCCGGCCGGTGGGCCTGCTCATGGTGGCCGTGCTGCACTTCGTCCCGGACAACGACGACGCCGAGCGCATCGTCGCCACGCTCCGCGACCGGCTCGCCCCCGGCAGTGCGATGGCCATCAGCCACCTGTCGTACGGGGACCTCGACGAGGAGAAGATCCGCGAGGGACGCGAGCTGTACAAGAACACCTCCGCCGGTGCGGTCACCCCGCGCACCCACGCCGAACTGCTGCGGTTCTTCGACGGGTTCGACCTGGCGGAGCCGGGCCTGGTCCTGACCGAGGAGTGGCGGCCCGAGCCCGACGAGCCGAAGCTGCCGAGGATCCCGGGCGTGGACGGCTACGCCGGCGTCGGCCTGCTGCGCTCCCGATAGGGCCCGGTGCGAGGGCCCGGTGCGAGGGCCCGCCGCGGCCGGGCGGCGGGCCGCCGGGGTCACGCGGCCGCGATCCACAGGTCGGGGCCGAACACCTCGTAGTGGATGCGGGAGGCGGGCACGCCCCGCTCGACCAGCTGCGCGCGTACGGCCCGCATGAACGGCAGCGGCCCGCACAGGCAGGCGACGACGTCGCCGGGCAGCTCGACCGCCGAAAGGTCGGCCAGTCCCGCCGCGACCGCCGGGTCGCCCACGTGGCCGTCCGGCAGCTCCTCGTACCACCGGTGGAGGGTGGCGCCGGGCAGGGCCGCGACCAGCTCCGCGAGCTCCTCGCGGTGGACGTGCGCGTCCGGCGAGCGGTCGGCGTGCACGACCAGCACCCGCCGCTCCGACCCGGTGGCGGCCAGGTGGTCGAGCATCGCCAGGATGGGCGTGACCCCGATCCCGGCCGAGGCGAGCAGCAGCGGGCCGTCGCCCTCGGGCAGGGTCAGGTCGCCGAAGGGCGCGGAGACCGAGAGCACGTCACCGGCCCGGATGTGTTCGTGCAGCCAGGAGGAGACCTCGCCCTCGGGCGTGCCCTCGCCGCGCACCCGCTTGACCGTGATCCGCCAGTCGCCGCGCTCCGGGGCGCTCGACAGGCTGTACTGCCGGATCTGCCGCGCGCCGTCGGGCAGCGTCACCCGGACGCTGACGTACTGGCCCGGCCGGAAGGACATGGGCAGGTCGGGGCGCAGGACGAAGGAGGCCGCGTCGGCCGTCTCGTCGCGCCGCTCGACCACCGTGGCGCGGGTCCAGCCCCGGCCCGCCTCGCGGTAGAGACCGCGCTCCAGACCGATCAGCGTCTCGGCCATGAGCCAGTAGACCTCGTCCCAGGCCTGCGCGACCTCGGGCGTCACGGTGTCGCCCAGCACCTCGACGATCGCGCCGAACAGGTACTTGTGCACCACGGCGTACTGCTCCTCGGTGACGCCGAGGGAGGCGTGCTTGTTGGCGATCCTCGACAGCATCGTGCGGGGCGGCTCTCCGGGATGCTCCACCAGCGCGGACGCGAACGCGGCGATCGAGCCCGCCAGCGCGACGCGCTGCTCGCCGTTGGCCTGGTTGCCGCGGTTGAACAGGTCGCGCAGCAGCTCGGGGTTGTCGGCGAACATCGTGTCGTAGAAACGGGCGGTGATGTCCTGGATCGCGCCCGCGATCACGGGCAGGGTGGCGCGGACGGTCGCGGCCGACTCCGGGGAGAGCATGACATCCTCCAAATTGGTATGACAGATGCAAATTTAACGCCATGAATCTGCACGCTCTTTGCGTTGACGCAGGTCAGGAGAGACTGAGCAGCACCGGCCTCGACGTGGAGGAGGCCAGCTGATCCACCGTGATGGGATCGAGGGAGGCGTAGAAGGCCTGCTGCGCCGCACGCAGCGCCCCGCGCAGGCTACAGGCGGCCCGCAGCGGACAGGGGGTCTCCCCCTCGCAGGTGACGACCTCCTCCTCTCCCTCCAGTTCGCGGACCAGCCAGCCGATCGAGGCCGTGTGGCCGAACTCGGTCAGCTCCAGGCCGCCCCCGCGTCCCCGGCGGGCCTCCACGACGCCGAGGTGCTGCAGGCGGGCGATGGCCTTGGCGGTGTGGTTGTAGGGGATGCGCATCGCGTCTGCCACCTGGCGGGTGGTGAGCGATGCCCCCGGTTCCAGGACGGCCAGGCGCATGGTCACGCGCAGGGCCAGGTCCGTGAACTTCGTCAACCTCACGCCTTCGACGCTAGCAAATCGGTATGTAGCACTCCAATTTGGGGTGCTTTGTACGCGGGCGGAATGTCGGTGGCCGGTTCTAGGGTGGGAGGCACGAGGTCCGAGACGAGACGGGAACCCCATGACGACTCTTGCCGATCGCCCGAACACCGCGCTGCTGGTCATCGACGTGCAGAACGGCGTGGTGGCGGGCGCCCCCAACCGCGACACGGTGATCGCCAACATCGACACCCTCGTGGGCAAGGCACGCGCCGAGGACGTGCCGGTGATCTGGGTGCAGCACTCCAACGACCACGATCTCCAGCAGGGCAGCGACAACTGGCAGTATGTGCCCGAGCTGGTCCGCCGCGACGAGGAGCCGCTCGTCCACAAGAGGTACGGCGACTCGTTCGAGGACACCGGCCTTGAGGCGCTGCTCGCCGAGCGCGGGGTGGGCCGTGTCGTCGTCACGGGCGCCCAGACCGACGCGTGCATCCGCTCGACCCTCCACGGGGCGTTCGTCCGGGGATACGACGTGACGCTGGTCGGCGACGCGCACACCACCGAGGACCTCACCGCCTACGGCGCGCCGTCCACCGAGCAGGTGATCGCGCACACGAACCTCTACTGGCAGTGGCAGAGCGCCCCCGGCCGCCGCGCCGGGACGGTCCCCACGGCGGAGGTGACCTTCACCGCCGGCTGAGCCCGGGAGACCGGATCGGCCGCACACGGCCCCGATGCCGTCGAGGCGCGGGCCGTGCCGGCCTGACGCGGCCCGGGAGGGCATGGCGTTGCCGGTCGCGTCCGGTTCGCGGTCGTCGGCGTCCGGGCGTGCTTGGTGCCCTCGGATTCCGGCGCGGCTGAGGGGGCATCACCGGGGATGAGCGGGCCGCGGAGGAGGGTGCGGCTCATCGCCGAACGTGAGCGTGGTGGACGTGCCCGCAACCGCCTGTCCCGAAGACCTCGTCCGGGCCGTCCGGGCGGTGGGCGTGCGCGACGAGCGCCTGCTCCAGGCCGTGCGCTCGACCCCGAGAGCCGGTTTCGTCCCCCCGGCATACGCCGCCCACGCGTACGAGGACGTGCCGATCCCCATCGCGCACGGGCAGGTGACCACCCAGCCATCGCTGTCGGCCACGATGATCGAGGGGCTCGCGCTCACCGGCCGGGAGCACGTGCTGGAGGTCGGCACCGGTCTCGGCTACCAGACCGCGCTGCTGGCCCGCATGGCCGCCGACGTGGTCAGCGTCGAGTTGTGGCCCGACCTCGTGCGCGCGGCGCGCCGAAACCTCGCCCGGCAGGGCATACGCAACGCGCAGGTGCTCGTCGGCGACGGCAGCAGGGGGGTGCCCGAGCACGCCCCGTACGACGCCGTCATCGTCTCGGCCGCCTTTCCCACGGTCCCCACGCCGCTGGTCGAGCAGTTGCGGCTCGGCGGACGCCTGGTGCAGCCCATCGGTTCGGGCGGCCGGGAGGAGGTCGTGCTGTTCGAGCGCACGGTCATCGGCCTCGAACCGCTGCGGGTGCTCACGCTGGCCCGCTTCGTCCGCCTCCACGGCCGTCACGGCTACCCTTCCTGACCGCCCGGAAGCCGCAGGCCGGGGATGCGGTCGGCGAGGGCGGCGTGGCGCTCCCTGAGCTCACGCTTGAGGATCTTGCCGCTCGGGTTCTTCGGCAGCGCGTCCACGAACGCGACGGCCTTGGGCACCTTGAACGCGGCCAGCCGCGCCCGGACGTGGGCCCGCAGCTCCTCCTCGGTGACGGTCACGCCCGGCTTGGTCACCACGATCGCGACGACCGCCTCGATCCAGCTCGGGTGGCGGACCCCGACGACGGCCACCTCGGCGACCGCCGGGTGCTCGTAGACGACCTCCTCGACCTCGCGGCTGGCGACGTTCTCCCCGCCGGTCTTGATCATGTCCTTGATCCGGTCGACGACCGTGAGGTAGCCCTCCTCGTCCATCACCCCGAGGTCGCCCGAGTGGAACCAGCCGCCGCGGAACGCCTCGGCGGTCTTCTCGGGGTCGTCCAGGTAGCCGAGGATCGCGTGCGGGCTGCGGTGCACGATCTCCCCGATCTCCCCGGGAGGGACGTCGTTGCCGTCGGCGTCCACGACCCGCGTCTCGACGTTCAGCGCGGCCTGGCCGGCCGAGCCCGCCTTGCGGATCTGGTCCTCCGGCTGGAGCATCACCGCGACCGGTGCCATCTCGGTCTGGCCGTAGAAGTTCCACAGGCGCACGTCCGGCAGCCGCTCGCCGATCTCCCGCAGCACCTCGACCGGCATGATCGCCGCGCCGTAGTAGCCCTTGCGCAGGGAGGACAGGTCGCGCCGGTCGAAGTCCGGGTGGCGCAGCAGCGAGATCCACACCGTGGGCGGCGCGAAGAACTTGGTCACGCCGTGGCGCTCGATCGCCTCCAGCACGGCGGCCGGATCGGCCCCGGGAAGGATGTGGCTGGACGCGCCGAGCTGGATGTCCGGCACCAGGAAGCAGTGCTGCTGGGCGCAGTGGAACAGCGGCATCGCGTGCAGTTCGACGTCGTCGCGGGTCATGCCGCCGTCGATGACGCAGCTCGCATACTGGGCGATCAGCGCGGCGTGGGACAGCACGGCGCCCTTCGGGCGCGACTCCGTGCCCGAGGTGTAGAGGATCTGCGCGGGGTCGTCGGGCCCGATCGGCACGACCGGCTCGGCCACGTCTTCGGCGAGCAGCGCGTCGAACGGCTCCCAGCCCTCGTCCGGCGTGCCGTAGACCATGCGCAGGCGCAGCCCGTCGGCCTGCTTGGCCGCGTCTCGCGCCACCGGCAGCAGCGCGTCCTGCGCGATCAGCGCGACCGCGCCGGAGTGGGACAGGACGTAGGCGATCTCGTCGGCTCCCAGCATGAAGTTGACCGGCACGAGAACGGCCCCGGCGCGGGCCACGCCGAAGATGGTCCGCACGTAGTCCACGCTGTTGCGCGACAGCACCGCCACGCGGTCCCCGGGACGTACGCCCCGGGCGGTCAACGCGCCCGCCACCCGCGTCACGTCCTCGTCGAGCTCCGCGTACGTGCGCGCCTGGGCGGCGTCCGCCACGGCCAGCCGGGCGGGATGCCGCCGGGCGGAGCGCCGGAGCAGGTCCGCGAGCGACTGACGGCGGGCGAGGGCGACATCCGGCGAGGCGGGGGACATGAGCGGCTCCAGCACCAGAACAGAGGAAACTTCTGGATCAGCCTAGTGAGAACCATTCGCCTTGGGGAGATCCCCGCCCAGTGAGGGCGCGTCTGACGAATGCCGCCCGTCGCGAGCCGAGATTCGGGTAGACGCGTCCCAAGGCCGAGAAGGAGCCCATAGGCGGAGCCATGGACGATGACGCCCAGCCTACGGTCGTGACTGGTGAGAGGCGGCCCTGCCGTGTGACGGCGCTGGTCGGCGGCGCCGAGTCCCAGAGGCGTGGTCGGTGAGACGCCGCCCGTGCCGCAGGCCGGTGCCGGGAGTGGTAGTCCTGTCCTCGTGCCGATCACAGACGAGGAGCTGGCCCTGGCGGCGGCGCGAGCCGGAGCCGCCGTCGTGCGCGCCATGTGGGGGACGTCGCTGACGCGCTTCGCGAAATCGGCGGACGACTTCGCCACGGTCGCCGACATCGAAGCGGAGAAGGCCATCCTCGGCGTCATCCGCGAGGCTCGCCCGGACGACGCCGTGACGGGCGAGGAGAGCGGCCGCACCGGGCGGGACGGCGCGGAGCGCGAGTGGCTGGTCGATCCCCTGTGCGGCACGTTGAACTACGCCGCGCGCACCATGCTCGTCGCGGTGAACGTCGCCCTGCGGACGGGCTCCGCCGTCACGGCGGCGGCCTGCGCCGACCCCTTCGCCGGCGAGGTGTTCTGGACGGACGGCGCGCACGCGTACGTCCGCCGCGACGCCGGAGACACCCGCGACGCCCAGGACGGCCAGGACCCGAGGGGCGCCCGGGGCGTCAAGGACGCCGACGGCGCTTGGGATGGCGGAGATGGCGAGGTCGCGAGGGGCGCCCGGGACGGTGGCGACGGCGCGGATACCGGAGGCGCTGGGGAGGTCAGGGAGGCTCAGGGCACCGGGGATGAGCGGCTCGTGCCGTCGGCCGAGTCGCGGCTGGTGGACGTCAACCTCGACCCGCCGTTCCCGAACGCGCCGGCCTTCCGGGCCGCCGCGCTCCTCGCCGACCCGGGGTTCGCCGAGCGCTTCCGCCCGCGGGTCGTCTCCACCACTCTGGCGGTGGCGTGGGTCGCCGCCGGCCGGCGCGCCGCGTACGTCACCGACGGCCACCTGCGCGACAGCGTGCACTTCGCGGGCGGGATCGCGCTGTGCCAGGCCGCCGGTTGCGTGGTGACCGGCATCCACGGCGAGCCGCTGCACACCGGTGCGGGCGGGCTCGTCGTGGCGGCCGACCGGGAGACGCACCGCGCGTTGCTGGAGATCATCGCCCGCGCCGGGCGGTGAGCATGGTCAGGGGGTCAGATGTTCTCGGGCTCGCCCTCGTCGACCTGGAAGAAGGTCTCCCAGGAGGCGCCGCAGTGGCAGCTTGTCCGCTCCAGTAGCTGACCGTCCTCGGTGACTGCGTAACCGTCGTTGAGGCGGACGTGGACGTGCACGCTCATGGGAGTCGCCTTCGTGGTCGTCGGCCGTTCGGGAGGAGCCTTGGGGCCGAACCCCGAAGGCTTAAGAGGTGTTATATACCAATTTGGGTGATTTTTGACGCAAAAGTCAACGTGAGGCGTGGTAGATCTCCTCGAGCAATGCCGCCCCCGCGGCGCCGCCGGGCGCTCCGCTCACCGCCACGGTCTCCCACATCGGAACGGGATCGGCGAGTTCCAGGAAGCGCACGCGGGTGGTCTTGAGGGAGAACGACCGGGGGACCAGGGCGACGCCGAGGCCGTTGCCCACGAGATCCAGCAGGGAGTGGACGTCGGTGACCTCCAGGGCCACGTGGCGCTCGACGCCGGCGGAGGCGAGCGCCTCGTCGGCCCGCGTACGGGTGCCCCAGTCGGGCGGGAAGTCCACGAACCGCTCGCCCCGCAGCGCCTGCAGCCGCACCTTCCCGGACGCGGCCAGCGGGTGCCCCGGCGCGCAGGCCAGCACGAGCGGCTCGGACGAGAGAGGGGCCACCACGAGGTCGTCGGGCTCGTGCGCCGGGCGGGACACCAGGGCGAGGTCGAGGCGGCCCTCGCGCACCTGCTCGACCAGCTCGCCCGAGCCGCCGTGGCGCAGCCGGATGTCGAGACCGGGATGCGACTGCACGAACCCGGCGAGCACGGCCGGCAGGTCCACCGCGTGCAGGCACTGCAGCGAGCCGATGGACAGCGATCCGCGCAGCAGCCCCTGGACGGCGGCGACGGCCTCACGTGCCGCGTCGCTCGCGGCGAGCGCCCGCCTGGCCTCCACCAGCAGCGCCCTGCCCTCGGGCGTGAGCCGCACCTGCCGGGTGCTGCGGCGGAACAGGTCGGCGCCCAGCTCCCGTTCGAGCGCGCGGATGGAGGCCGACAGACCGGACTGCGCGATGCGCAGACGATCGGCCGCCCGTGTGAAGTGGCTCTCCTCGGCGACCGCCACGAAGTATCTGAGCTGCCGTAACTCCACCGCTTATCACCCACGCTGCTCAATGCGATCGGAATCTTCTGTTGGACGGCTTAATGCCGAATCCGCAGGATAGGACACAGAACTCTGATCTGTGCCATTCGAAGGGGGATCTTCTTATGCGGACTCGCCGCATCGGCGACGTGCAGGTCGGCGCGATCGGTCTCGGGGGCATGCCGATGTCCATCGAGGGGCGGCCCGACGAGCAGCGCTCCATCGCGACCATCCACGCGGCACTGGACGCCGGGGTGACGCTCATCGACACGGCCGACGCCTATCACCTGCACGCGAACGAGGTGGGCCACAACGAGACGTTGATCGCCAAGGCTCTGGCGAGCTACGGCGGCGACACCTCGGACGTGCTGGTCGCCACCAAGGGCGGGCATCTGCGCCCCGGCGACGGCACCTGGACGCAGAACGGCTCGCCCGACTACCTCAAGCAGGCGTGCGACGCCTCGCTCAAGCGGCTGGGCGTCGACGCGATCGGCCTCTACCAGTTCCACCGGCCCGACCCGCAGGTGCCGTACGAGGACTCGGTCGGGGCGATCCGCGACCTGCTGGACGCGGGCAAGATCCGCTACGCCGGCATCTCGAACGCCGACCCCGACCAGATCCGCCAGGCCAACGACATCCTCGGTGGCCGTCTGGTCAGCGTGCAGAACCAGTTCTCCCCGGCCTTCCGCTCCAGCGAGCCGGAGCTGGAGCTGTGCGCGGAGCTCGACATCGCGTTCCTGCCGTGGAGCCCGTTCGGCGGCATCACCAAGGCGGGCGAGCTGGGCTCGCGCTTCGCGCCGTTCGCGGAGGTGGCGCGGGAACGCAACGTGAGCCCCTACCAGGTGTGCCTGGCCTGGATGCTGGCCAAGGCGCCGGTGGTCATCCCGATCCCCGGCTCCTCGCGGCCGGAGACGATCCTCGACTCGGTCAAGGCCGTGGACCTGGAGCTGTCGTCGGAGGAGCTCAGCCGCCTCGACGTGGCGGGCTGAGGACCGGCACACCCGTCCGGACCGAGCGGACGTGTCCGGGCCGGGCTCACTTCTCCGGAGTCGTCTCGTCCAGGGCCGGACCGAGTCGTCCGGGCCGAGCTCACTTCTCCGGGGGAGCCGACCCGTCCAGGGGCGACTCCGGGGCCGGGCCGACTCCGTGCGAGCCGACTCGTACGGGGACTCACTCGTCCGCCCACTGACGGTGCCGGGCGGCCGCGGCCAGCGCGGCGGCCCGCGCCGCCTCGGTCGGCGTGAACGGCAGGTCCGGCCGCCGCGCCACCAATACGCCCCCGGTGGGCACGGGAATGGTCATCACGGTCGGTTCCTCCGCGGGGACCGGCTCGCCGGGGCCGTGCATGCCGATGTCGGCCGTCCGCAGCAGTTCGGTCATGGCCGCGACCAGCTCGCCCGGGTCGTCGCGTACGCGGCGGCCCAGCAGCAGCGCCTGGATGCCGGGGTCGATGAGGTCCCTGACCTGGGCGGGGACGATCACGGCGTCCGCCCCGCCGGCCCGGTCGACCGCCTGCCACAAGTCGTGGGGCGTCAGCGAGGCGGGGGCCTCGACGATGAACTCGTCCAGGGCGTCGCAGCCTCCCGGCAGCATCGACGCGCTTCCGGCGGGCGCGATCTGCAGGGCGAGGATGTTGCAGTGCAGCCGGGCGAACGCCCCGGCGAGCGCGGCGAGGCGGCCGGGCCGTTCGGCGACCCTGGCGCGCACCCGCCACAGGCTCGTGGACTGCTCCGCTCCGGCCCGTGCGCGTAGCCGTACGCCTCCCGGGGCCGACAGCCGCCGGTGCACGGCCGAGCCGAGGATCAGCGCCAGGCCGAGGCCGACGAGGATCACCGGGCCGGGGTCGCGGTGGCCGAGCAGGGTGGTCAGCACGTGGGCGAGGCCGACGGCGAGGAAGAGCGCGGCCAGTTCCGCGATCTCCCGCCGCCAGGACCGCCGGTGCTGCGGGTGCCGGTGATGCGGGCCGGGAGACGCGTGACCGCCCCCGTCGGCGGCATTTCTCGGTTCGCTCATACTCCGAAGTCTGACCGGGCGTTGTTACATGGTCACCGTCCGTGGAATGTCGCCCGCATTAATCCGTTTTCACACGCCCGTCGTTCTCGCCGCCAGATCATCAGGGCGCCGGTCAGCCTCGTTCTGACCACCGCCCCCGTTGCCCGTGAGCCAATCTCGGGAGATGATCATCATCGTACGGAATCCGTGGGAGCGGTCCCACCAGCGAGGAGCGACGTATGGACGACTTCGGACAGGCGCTCGCGGGCATCGATCCCAACGTGCCCAGCGTCGCCCGGATGTACGACTACTACCTGGGCGGAAAGGACAACTTCCCGGCCGACCGGGAGGCCGCCGAGAAGATGCTCGCCATCGGCCGCCAGATGGGCAACGACGGGCGGGAGATCGCCCGGGAGAACCGCGGCTTCCTCGGCCGTGCCGTACGGCACCTGGCCGAGTCGGGGATCACCCAGTTCATCGACATCGGCGCCGGGCTGCCCACGCAGGAGAACGTCCACCAGGTCGCGCAGCGGCACGCCCCGGGATCGCGCGTCGTCTACGTGGACAACGACCCCGTCGTCCTCGTCCACGCGCGGGCGCTGCTGGCCGACAACCCGGACACGATGGTCATGAACGGCGACCTGCATGATCCCGGCGCCATCTTCGACGACCCGGCGGTGCGGGCCCACATCGACTTCACCCGCCCGTTCGCCGTCCTCCTGGTCTCGGTGTTGCACTTCGTGACCGAGGACGAGACCGCCGCCCGCATCGTGGCGGAGGTGCGCGAACGGCTGATCCCGGGCGGCCACCTCGTGCTGTCGCACATCTACAAGGGCGACATCGAGGAGGAGGTCGTGGAGGCGAGCAAGCAGGTCTACTCGGCCACGTCCTCCGGCGGGCTGGCGGGCCGGTCGCTCGGGCAGATCACGTCGTTCTTCGACGGGCTCAAGATCCTGGAGCCCGGCGTGGTCCCCGTGCAGGCGTGGCGTCCCGACGTCCCCTGGGAGGTGCCGACGGACCCGGGCAACTCCGGCATTCTCGGAGCCGTCGGCCGCAAGCCCTGACCCCGGCGCCCTGTGTCCTGCCCCGGCGCCTTGTGCTCTGCCCCGGCGCCCTGTGTCCTGCCCCGGCGCCCTGTGCTCTGACCCGGTGCCCGGTTCTGGGCACCGCGCGCCGCGCAGCGGGCATCCCGCACCAGCATCGCGCACCGCGCGCACCGCATCCTGCGCCGGGCACCCACGCACCGCGCGTCGCATAGCCGGCAGCGGGCATCCCGCATCGCGCTGCGGGGCGGCCGGACGAGCGGGCCGTACGACGGGGCGGCTCGCGGAAGCCCGCCACTGGTTCCGGTGGCGGGCTGTCGCGGCGGCGTGCGTGGTCAGGCGCTGACCGCCTTCTTGTAGAGCCGGGTCGCCAGCGGGACGAACACGACCAGCATGACGGCGATCCACAGCAGCGACGCCGGGACGGCGTGCTGCAGGGGCCAGGCGTCCGCGGTCTTCATCGCGGCGCTGGTGTTGCCGAAGAGCTCGCGCGCGCCCTGCGTGATGGTCGAGACAGGGTTCCACTCGGCGACGACGCGGAGCGGAGTGGGCAGCGCGGAGCTGTCGAGGAAGGCGTTGGAGATGAACATCAGCGGAAAGGAGAGCGTGGTGGCGACGTTGTTGAAGCTCTCCGGGGTGCGCAGGGCCAGCGCGACGGTCGCGGTGAACCAGGAGAACGCGTAGGCGAACAGCAGCAGCAGCCCGAAGCCGAGAACGACCTCGTGCGGCGAGGAGTGCACCCGCCAGCCGACGATCAGTCCCATCACCGCCATGACGACCAGGCTGGCGAGGTTCATCAGCAGGTCGCTGACGGTCTGGCCGATCAGCACCCCGGACGGGGCCATGGGCAGCGATCGGAACCGGTCGAAGATCCCCTTCTGCAGGTCCAGGGTCAGCGTGTAGCCCGTGACCTGCGCGCTCACGAGCACGGCCTGGACGAAGATGCCGGGGATCAGGAACTCTCGATAGGACATCCCCGGGACGTGGATGACGCTGCCGAAGACGTAGGCGAACATCAGCACGAACACGATCGGGAACATGATCGCGGAGCCGAGCAGGTCGGGCGATCGCCTGATCTTGAGGGTGTTGCGCCTGGCGATGGTCCAGCCGTCGGCGATGGGCATGGTGAGCGCGTTCATCGAGCGGCCTCCCGGGCCTCGGAGTCGGTGCCGGACGCCTGGTGCCCGGTCAGCGTGAGGTAGACGTCGTCGAGGGTGGGCCGCCGCAGTCCGGCGTCGCGCACCCGGACCCCGGCGTCGGCGAGCAGGTCGAGGACCCGGCGCAGCGACTCGACTCCGTCGGTGACCGATACGGTGACCTGGAGCGATTCCGGCACGGTCCGCACGTCGCCCGCGGCGAACCGGGCGAGGGTCTGCCGGGCGGTCTCCAGCTCGGCGGCGTCGGTCACGGTCAGCTCGATGCGGCTGCCGCCGACCTGGTCCTTGAGCTCGTCGGCGGTGCCGCGGGCGATGGCGCGGCCGTGGTCGACCACCATGATCTGGTCGGCCAGGCGGTCGGCCTCCTCCATGTACTGCGTGGTGAGCAGCAGCGTGCTGCCGCCCGCGACGAGTTCGGAGATGGTGTCCCACAGCGCGGCCCGGGCGCGGGGGTCCAGGCCCGTGGTGGGCTCGTCGAAGAACAGCACCGGCGGGTCGGCGACCAGGGCGCCCGCGAGGTCGATGCGGCGGCGCATGCCGCCCGAGTAGCCCTTCACCGGACGGTCCGCCGCCTCGGTGAGGTCGAAGCGTTCGAGCAGCTCACGGGCGCGGGCCTTGCTGTGCCGTGCGCCCAGGTGGTAGAGCCGTCCGATCATCTCCAGGTTCTCGGCGCCGGTGAGGTGTTCGTCGACGGCGGCGTACTGGCCGGACAGCCCGATGGACGAGCGCAGCCGCCGGGCGTCGCCGACGACATCGCATCCGGCGACGGTGGCGCGGCCGCCGTCGGGCCGCAGCAGCGTGGTCAGGACCCGCACCGTCGTGGTCTTGCCGGCGCCGTTCGGGCCGAGCAGGGCGAGGACCGTCCCCTGCGGGACGGCGAAGCTCAGCCCGTCGAGAGCGGTCACCTCGCCGTATCTCTTGACCAGTCCTTCGGCCGTGATCGCGTCGCTCATAGGGGGTCTCCTTGCTGGGTGTGCGGAGGTCAGGACCGGTGGATGTCGATGTCGCCCCAGTTGGTGTTCGCGTGCACCTCGGCGACCCTGTCGGTGGTCCCGGGGCCTTCGGCGGGGTCGAGGGTGTTGCGCACCACGCCGTTCTTGGAGTGCACGTCGAGCCACGCGGACGTGCCCTCGGCGATGCCGACGCCGATCTTGCCGTAGCCGGTCTCCAGGTGGATGGTGCCGCTCGCCACCGCGTGCACCCGGATGCCGCCGTGTGCGGTCTTGGCGGTGAGGTCGGCCACCGCGCGGTCGACGGCGATGTCGCCGTGGGCGGTCTTCAGCTGCAGCGCACCGGTCGCCTCGCCGATGGCGATGCCGCCGGTGGAGGTTCGCAGCGTGCCGGGGCCGTCGATGGTCTCGATCCGGATCGCCCCGGTGGACGTGGTCACCTCGGCGGGGCCGATCACCCGGTCGACCGAGACGTCGCCGTACGACGCCCTGATCTCCAGCGGGCCGGTCTCGTCCAGGCGCAGGTCGCCGTACGAGCTGTGCAGGACGGCCTGGCCGAGCGGGCCGGTGGCGACGAGCCCCATGGCGCCCTGGGTCTCGACGCGGGAGCCGGCCGGCAGCTCGATGGTCACATCGATGGAGCCGCGCCACGGCAGCAGATATCGCAGGGCCTTCGGCTTGGGGTCCTTGACCAGCAGCCGTCCGCCGGAGAACTCGACGATGATCCGCTCGGCGACCTGCACGCTCGCCTCGCTGGAGGGGTCGCTGGGGCGCACCTCCACCACGGTGTCGGCGCGGTCGCTCGCGTGGACGCGGACCTGGCCGAGGTAGATCTGGATGTCGGCGGTGATCGGCTCGGGGGTGTCGAAAGCGGGCATGGCGGAGCCCTCCTCATGGGTCCGGTGGAACATCCCGGCCTCGGGGCCGGGCGAAGAGTGGTGGCGGGGTGACGAGACCGGGGGCGCCGCTAGCGCACCCAGCCGGTGTAGCTGCGCCCGCTCCGGGGCTGCTGCGGGCGGCCGGCGGGAGCACTCCCGGCGCCCGGCTCGAACGCGGCGGAGACGGCGCGGACCAGCCAGGCGTTGACCGAGACGCCCTGCCGGGCGGCCGCCTCTTCGACCCGCACCTTGAGGTGCTCGGGCAGGCGCAGGGTCACCCGCGCGGTGCCGCCCTCCTCGCCGTACGGCTGCGCGGCGGGCGGGGTGGCCTCTGCCGCCGTCGGCGGCGCGGTCTCCGTCACGGCGTCAGCGTCCTCCGGCGACGGTTCTGAGTGCGGTGGCGTCACCACGAACGCCGGGTCGCCACCGCGGAGCCGCACGTCGACCGAACCCGGGGCGAGATCTCGGGTGATCTCGTCCGCCGCCGCCGACAACGCCTCCAGCAGGGTGAGCCTGGTCGCGGATTCGAGAGCGCTCGTGAGGCGTTCGGCGAGCTCGCGAGCATCGGGACCGCCCGCTTCGGCGGCCACGGTGAGCTGACGGCGGAGGTTCTCGACGTACGGCATCAGATCCATGACCCAACTATGACGCCATTATGACGTCATGTCAATCGGTAATGACGTCAGGCGGCATCATATTGATGTCATATAAGGATGGCCGTCCAGAAAACGGCAGTACAGAGTGGATGCTAGGTGATGTCATGAATGCGCCACACGGCTGCGGGGAACGGCGGGTGGGTGCGGCAGCAGGGAAACGGCGCAGGGTGACGCCACGAGCGGCCTGACGCCGCCTTCGCGCGTCGGCCGGCTCACGCACTGCTCGATTAGACGCCGCCCGCGCGCATCGACCATCTCGTGGGTCAACCGGCCCGCGCTCCGGCCGGCTCGTGAGCCGGCCGGTGTCGTGTCCGCCGGTCGGCGGGGGTCAGCGCAGGGCGCGGGTGAGCACGTCGAGGGTGATCTCGATGATGTCGTCCGGGCCCGCGTCCGCCGCCGTGGGCTCCTGCTCGTGAGCCGCGGACTCCAGGTTGTGAGCCGCCGGATCCGGGTCGTGCGCCGCAGCGAGCTGCGGGTCGCGGGCCGCCGGCTCCCGGTGGTGTGCCGCGTCGGGCATGAGGCGGCGGGCGCCCGCCCGCAGCACGCCCCACGCCAGCTCGGCCCGCAGCGCCGGGTGGTCGGTCCCGGCCTCGCGCAGCGCGTCGGCGAGCGGCGCGATCAGCTCGCCGTGCAGCTCGTCCACCCGCACCCGGCACTCGCCCGGCAGCCCGATCGCCTGCAACGCGGGGATCAGCGCGTAGTCGGGGCTGCCGACGAAGTCGAGCGCGGCCCTGCCGTACGCGCGGATCCTGGCGGGCAGGGACGCGTCCGGACCGGTGGGGGCGATGGCGGCGCGCAGGCGGGCCGACCAGCGGGGAAAGGCGTCCTCCACGAGCTGGGCCAGGATGTCGGCGGTGGAGGAGAAGTAGCGGTAGACGCTGGAGCGGGCGAGGCCGATGCGGGCGCCGACGGCCGCCGGGGTGAGCGCGTGCACGCCCTCGGAGACCAGGATCTCCCGCGCCGCCTCCAGCAGGGCGGCGTGCTGGTTGGCCCGGTGATCCGCGACGGTCGCCGCGCTGATCCTCGGCATTACCCCCTCCAGGGTCGCTACATGTCCAGGTCGCGACCTCCAGTATCCGGCCCGCCCGCGGCGACCGGCTCCGGCGACTCGTCCTTCGCGACCGGCGTGCGGGGGAGCAGGAGGGTGACGCCGACCCCGGCGAGCAGCGCCAGCGCCGTGATGAACGTGACCCTGCGGGTCGACTCGGCGGCGGCGTCGACCGCCACCGCGTGGATCACCGGGTCGCGGAGCGCGGGAATGGCGGCGCCGGCGCTTTCCTCGACCGCGCGCGCCGCGCTCGTGCGCACCTGTTCGGGCCGGTCGGCGAGCCCGCGTTCGACGGCCGAGCCGAGCCCGGACACCAGCACCCCGCCGAGGATCGCGACGCCCAGCGCCGCGCCGAGCTGGCGGACCGTGCTCTGCAGCGCGGACGCGCCGCCGGACAGCCGCGCGGGCACGTCGGCCATGAGGACGCCGGTGAGCTGCGCGGTCGCGAAGCCGATGCCCGCGCCGTAGACGAGCAGCCACGGCACGGGCCGCCAGGCGCCCATGTCCGCCGAGAGGGACAGGCCGATCCCGGCCGCGCCGACGGCCTCCAGGGCGAGGCCGATCCGCACGATGGTCCGCGGCGACCACCTCTTCGACAGCGGGGGGACCATCCCGCCCGCCAGGAAGGTGCCGAGGGCCAGCGCGGCGATGACGAGGCCTGCCCGGAAGGCGGTGTAGCCGAGCGCGGACTGCAGGAAGAGCGGCAGCACGAGGATCATGCCGAACTCGCCGAGCGCCACGATCACCGCCGCCATCGCGCCGTAGCGGAAACTCGGCAGCTCGAACAGGGTCAGGTCGACGAGCACCGCCAGGCCGGCGCGCCCGCGCCGCCGTTCGCGCACCACCAGAGCGACCAGCGCGACGATGCCGACGCCGAAGGCGAACGGCACGGGGGAGACGCTCTCGAACCGCAGGCCGAACACGTCCGCGATCCGGCGCGGCTCCCACCAGCCGTACTTCTGGCCCTCGATCAGGGCGAAGACGACGCCGGTCGTGCCGAGCACGGCGAGGACGAGCCCGAGCAGGTCACCGCCCGTCGCGTGGCCGTCCCGCGACTCGGGCACCCGCAGCGAGCCGAGCAGGAGCAGCGCGGCGATGGGCAGGTTGATCCAGAACGCGGCCCGCCAGCCGTATTCGGTGACGAGCCAGCCTCCCGCCAGCGGGCCGACGGCGGCCATGCCGCCGATGATGGAGCCCCAGACCGCGAAGGCGATCACCCGCTGACGGCCGACGTAGACGCGGTTGATGATCGCGAGGGTCATCGGCACGGCCATCGCCGCCCCCACGCCCTGCACGGCCCGTACGCCGATGAGCATGGGCCCGTTCACCGACATCGCCGCCAGCACGCTCGCCAGCAGGAAGACCGCGACCCCCAGGGCGAACAGGCGGCGCCTGCCATAGCGGTCGCCCGCCCGGCCGAAGGGGATGAGCAGCGCCGCGAACATCAGCGAGTAGATCGAGTTGACCCACTCCACGTCGGTGGCGCCGAGGCCCAGGTCGGAGATGATCGCGGGCACCGCGACGTTCACGATCGTGGCGTCGATGACGACCATCGACACGCCCGTGGCGAGCACGATGAGGGGTATCCAGCTCTGGCGCGATGTTTGCGACGACATGTCGCGAACTATAGCAACACGCTGTCGCCAACTCGCTCACGAGCGCCGGGCGCGGGCGCGGCGCTTGCCCTCGTGCATGGCCTGCACGCGGGCGACCGGGATCGTGTGGCCCTCCTCGATCAGATCGCGGGGCAGCCGCTGGGGCTCCGGCATGAGCGCGGCCCAGGGGTCGTCGTCCCGCAGCAGCCCGGCCGCCGTGTGGACGGTGAAGTCGCCGGGGGCGATCCGGTCCAGGTCGTCCCATGCCACCGGGAACGACACGGGGACGCCGGGCCGTACGCGCGGGCTGTAGGCCGCCACCACGGTCGCCCCGCCGGATCGGGTCGAGTCGATGAACACCTTGTCTCCACGGTCCTCGCGGATGAACGCCGTCGTGGCGAGGGCCGGGTCGAGACGCTCGGCGCGTACGCCGAGCGCGCGGGTGGCCGCGGCGACGTCCACGGTCGCGTGCGCCTCCAGCGGCACGAACACGTGCAGGCCCTTGGCGCCGCTGGTCTTGACCGCGCCCGACAGGCCGGCGTCGGCCAGCGCCCGGCCGACCAGGCGGGCGGCGGCGACGGCCTGCGGGAACGCCTCGGCCGACGGCGGGTCGATGTCGAGCACGAGATGGGTGGGACGGTCCCACTCGCCGGCCCGGACGAGGGCCGGGTGATACTCCACCGCTCTCTGGTTGGCGAGCCACAGCAGGGTGCGCCGGTCGTCGCACAGCGCGTACGACACCCGCCGCTGCGACGACTCGGCCCAGACGGTGACCGTACGCACGAAGTCCGGGGCGTAGGAGGGCACGTTCTTCTGCATGAACGGCGCCTGGCCCTGCCGCACCCGCACCACCGACAGCGGCCGGTCGCGCAGCACCGGGATGATGCGGTCGCGGACGGCGTCCAGGTAGTCGACAAGGTCGCGTTTGGTCGCGCCCGCGTCGTCGAAGAGCGGCTGGTCGAGGTTGGTCAGCGTGACTCCGTCGCGCACCTCATCGCTGGTCATCCGATCACCATGCCCGCGCTCGGGCCGGGGAATCAACCGTCGAGCGGGGCCGGATAGCCGCGCAGCACCTTCTTCGGCTCGCGCGCCTCGGCCTTCCGCGGTGTCCGCTTCGGCCTGCCCGGCGATCGGGTGCCGCCGTCCTCGGCGCCACTGCGCCGCCTGCACAGGCGGCTGTCTGTCTCTGAATATGAGATGTAATTGCTCAAATAACGAGACATATGGAAGGGTGTCCACATGGCACACGAAACGGCCGTTTACACCCACGGCTTTCACGAGTCCGTCCTGCGCTCCCACCGCTGGCGTACGGCCGCCAACTCGGCGGCGTACCTGCTGGGTGCGCTGAAGCCCCACATGCGGATCCTGGACGTCGGCTGCGGCCCGGGCACGATCACCGCGGACCTGGCCGGGCTGGTGCCGGAGGGCGAGGTGATCGGCCTCGACACCGGGCCCGAGATCCTGGAGCAGGCCCGCCGCGAGGCGGAGGGCCGCGGCCTGGGCAACGTGAGCTTCACGACCGGCGACGTGCACGCGCTCGACTACCCCGACGCCTCCTTCTGCGTGGTGCACGCCCACCAGGTGCTCCAGCATGTCGGCGACCCGGTGGGCGCGCTGCGCGAGATGCGGCGGGTGACCAAGCCGGGCGGGATCGTCGCGGTGCGCGACTCCGACTTCGCCGGCTTCGTCTGGTATCCGCAGATCCCGGCCATGGACGACTGGCTGGACCTCTACCGCCGGGTGGCCCGCGCCAACGGCGGCGAGCCCGACGCCGGCCGCCGCCTGCACGTCTGGGCCAGGGAGGCCGGATTCACCGACATCACCTCGTCGTCGTCCACCTGGTGCTACGCCACCCCGCAGGAACGGGAGTGGTGGGGCGGGCTGTGGGCCGAGCGCACGGTCCAGTCGTCGTACGCCGACCGTGCGGTCGAGAGCGGCCACGCGACGCGGGACGACCTGCGGCGGATCGCCGACGGCTGGCGGGAGTGGGCCGCGAGCGAGGACGCCTGGTTCAGCGTCCTGCACGGCGAGATCCTCTGCCGCGTGACCTGAGCGCCCCGCTCGCGGCCATGCCGCCCGGTGCCGCCCGGTGCCTCCCGGTGTCGCCCGGTGTCGCCCGGTGCCTCCTGGCGGTCAGGGGGAAGGATGGAAGTGCGACGTCCATCGACGCGCACGGCCACTGGGCTGCTCCGCCCCGTTGAGCCCGTGCCGGAGGAGGGGTGCCATGCGGTCGGCGGCGGGGGACCCGGTGACGCTGTTCCTGTGCGGTGACGTCATGCTGGGCCGCGGCATCGACCAGATCCTTCCGCACCCCGGCGATCCCGTGCTCCAAGAGCCGTACGTCCGGGACGCCCGGGTGTACGTCGGGCTGGCGGAGGCGGTCAACGGCCCGGTCCCGCGGGAGGGCGGCTACTCCTGGCCCTGGGGCGACGCCCTGGAGGTGCTCGACGAGGTCGCCCCCGACGTACGCGTGCTCAACCTGGAGACGAGCATCACCCGCAGCGGCGACTTCGCCCCGGGCAAGCAGATCCACTATCGGATGAACCCGGCCAACATCCCCGCCCTGGCCGTGGCCCGGCCCGACGTGTGCGTGCTGGCCAACAACCACGTGCTCGACTTCGGCGTACGCGGGCTCGTCGAGACGCTGGACGTGCTGGAGGAGGCGGGGCTCGACCAGGCGGGCGCGGGACGGGACGATGACGAGGCCCGGCGGCCCGCGATCGTGCCGCTCCCGGGCGGCGGGCGGGTCCTGGTGTTCGCGGTCGCGATGCCGTCCAGCGGCGTCCCCGCCGGATGGGCGGCCGCCCCCGACCGGCCCGGGGTGGCCTTCCTGCCCGGGGCGACCCGCGAAGCCGCGGCGGATATGGTCGCTCGGGTCCGGGAGGTCAAGCGGCCGGGGGACATCGCGGTCGTCTCCATCCATTGGGGTTCCAACTGGGGCTACGAGGTCGAGGACGACCAGGTCGAGTTCGCGCACGCGCTGGTCGACGGCGGCGTCGATCTCGTCCACGGCCACTCCTCGCACCATCCCCGCCCGATCGAGGTGCATCGGGACCGGCTGATCATCTACGGCTGCGGGGACTTCATCAACGACTACGAGGGCATCTCCGGATATGAGGCATACCGCGACGACCTGCGGCTGATGTACTTCGCGACGGCCGAAGCGGCCTCGGGGCGGCTGCTGGAGCTGCGGATGGCGCCGATGCGGGCCGTGCGGCTGCGGCTGCGGCACGCGCGCGGCGACGACCGCGAGTGGCTGCGGGCGACACTCGACCACGCCTGCCGGGATTTCGGCACCCGGGTCGTCCCGGCGCCCGGCGGCACGCTCGCCCTCGCGCCGCCCGGGTAGGAGGGGGTCACGATGCTGGTCCACGAGATCATGACGACGCCGGTGGTGACGGTCCCGCGCACGTGGACGATCAAGCAGGCCGTCCGCCTGCTGTACGAGAAGGACATCACGGCCGCGCCGGTCGTGGACGAGAACGGGCGGATGGTCGGGATCGTCAGCGAGATGGACCTGCTGCGCGGCGAGTACGGGGCCAACCCGCGGGCCTTCCTGCGTCCCGAGGCGCCGCCCACCAGCAGGCCGCCCGCGCTCGTCGAGGAGGTCATGACGCCGCACGTCCGCACCGTGGCGGAGGACGCCGACACCATGGAGGTGGTCGAACTGATGATCACGACAGGGGTGAAGAGCGTCCCCGTCGTGCACGACGGCGAGCTCGTGGGGATCGTCAGCCGCCGCGACCTGATGGGCCTGCTGGCCCACGGAGACGAGCGGATCCGCGAGGACGTGCTCGCGGCGCTGCGCGACTGCGCCGAGACGGCGTCCTTCGGCGCGGCCGTACGGGACGGCGTCGTCGAGCTGTACGGCCCGGGTGACGAGCGGTCGGCCCGCATCGCCGAGCTGGTGGCCAGGACCGTCCCCGGAGTGGTCGACGTCGTCTTCCCCGAAGGCACCGTCAGCTAGACCGGATGCGGTGCCGGTGTCAGGCGTCACGCCGTTGAGCACGACGGGGCGGCGAGCGCGGTGACCGACCAGCACCTGGTCATCCACGAGCAGCACTGTGATCAACGTCCGGCGTCCTCTCCGGCGTGGTGAGGCGCAGCCGCCTGATCGCTCGCCATCGTCGTGCGGCCCGCCCCGACCAGCACGTTGATCACGGCGATGTGGTGAGCGACCACCGCTACCAGGCGGCACGGCCGCTGGAATGTCCCGATCGTGACGTCCCCGAGGAGATCGTCCGTCAGCCGAGCCGGTCGAGCACGTCGGTGGCGAGGCGTTCGAGCGCGGTGACCTGCTCGCGGGTGAGGCCGTCGAAGAACACGCTGCGCACGGTCTCCACGTGCCCGGGGGCCGCGGCGGTGATGGCCCGGCGGCCCTCTTCGGTGATCACGACGTACGCGCCGCGGCCGTCGTCGGCGCACTCCTCCCGCCGGACGAGCCCGCGGCGCTGCATCCGGGTGAGCTGGTGCGACAGCCGGCTCTGCTCCCATTGCAGGTCGCGCTGCAGCTCGTACGGCCGCAGCCGTCCCTCCTCGTGGTCGGTGAGATGCACGAGGACGTCGTAGTCCGCCAGGGACAGGCCCGAGTCGGCCTGCAGCTGCCGGTTGAGCCGGGCGGTCAGGCGGCCCTGCATGCGCAGGTACGCCCGCCAGGCGCGCTGCTCGTCCGCGTCGAGCCACCGGGGGCTGTTCATGCTCTCCAGGCTATCCGGAATCAATGACACGTCATGTATGTTGTCAGGCACCAGTAGATGACACATCATCTACATGGCGACGAGGAAAGGGCACCCCATGACCACGACCAGGCTGACCCCTCGTGTGGACGTCCGCCGGGCGGCCGAGCGTTTCGCGACCCGCATCTCCTGGCTGGATTCCAAGCACTCGTTCTCGTTCGGCGGCCACTACGACCCCGACAACACCCACCACGGGCTGCTGCTGGTCAACAACGACGACGTCGTCCACCCGGGCACCGGCTTCGAGACCCACCCGCACCGCGACATGGAGATCGTCACCTGGGTGCTCCAGGGCTCCCTGGTCCACCAGGACTCCGAGGGCCACTCCGGCGTCATCTACCCGGGCCTGGCCCAGCGCATGAGCGCCGGCACCGGCATCCTCCACTCGGAGAAGAACGACTCCTGGAGGCTGACCGGCGGCGACACGCACGACAAGCCGGTGCACTTCGTCCAGATGTGGGTGGTCCCCGACGAGCCCGGCATCACGCCCGGCTACGAGCAGCTGGAGATCGAGAACGAGCTGCTGGCCGGCGGCCTGGTGCCGGTCGCGAGCGGCATGGACAAGCACGCAGGTGAGGCGGCCATCCGGATCAAGAACCGGTACGCCGCGCTGTACGCGGCCCGTCTCCAGCCGGGCCAGAGCGTGGAGCTGCCCGAGGCGCCGTTCCTGCACCTGTTCGTACCCCGGGGGACCGTCACCCTGGAGGGTGCGGGCACTCTGGAGACCGGCGACGCCGTACGGTTCACCGCCACCGGCGGCCAGAAGGTCACCGCGACGGAGCCCGCCGAGATCCTCGTGTGGGAGATGCACGCGACGATCGCCGCCTGACGACGAGCCGGAACAGACGAGCCCGGAAAGACGATTCCGGAACACACGAGCCCGGAACAGACGAGCCCGGAAAGACGATCTCGGAACAGACGAGTCGGGAACAGACGCCCGGAAGAAGGAGAACCGATGCAGCAGTCAGAACCGAAGGTCGCCGACAACCCGGAGGCGAGCCGCTTCGAGATCACCGTGGACGGCGCCCTCGCCGGTTTCGCCGAGTATCGGCTCAACGGGCCGAGGATCTCCTTCACCCACACCGAGATCGACCCGGCCTTCGGGGGCCGGGGCCTCGGCTCGACGCTGGTCAAGGCGGCGCTCGATGCCGCCAGGGACGCCGGGCTGTCGGTCCTGCCGTTCTGCCCGTTCGTGCAGCGCTACATCGAGCGCCACCCGGACTACCTCGACCTGGTGCCCGCCGACCAGCGGGCCAGGTTCTCCCTCGACGGAGGGGAGGGATCGAAGTGAGCCCGGCGGAGCCGGCGGTGTACGGCTGCACGGTCGCCGACGGCGCCGCGAACGCCGAGAGCGTGCTCCTGCCCGGCCACGACGTGCCGCTCGGCCGCTACACGACCGTGCGCAGGCTGCTCCCGCAGCGCCCGCGCCGGATGGTCGGCGCGTGGTGCTTCGTCGACCACTTCGGGCCCGACGACGTGAGCGGCCGGCCGGGCATGCAGGTGCCGCCGCATCCGCACACCGGCCTGCAGACGGTCACGTGGCTCGCGGAGGGCGAGATCCTGCACCGCGACAGCCTCGGCAACGTCCAGTCGATCGTGCCCGGTCAGCTCAACCTGATGACCGCCGCCCACGGCATCGCCCACTCGGAGCAGTCGCCGCCGGAGCACCCGCCGGGCATGCACGGCCTGCAGCTGTGGGTCGCGCTGCCGGAGGAGGCCCGGCACGGCGAGGCGCGGTTCGAGCACCACGCCGCCCTGCCCGTGCTGCGCGACGGCGACGTCACGGTGACCGTCGTGGTGGGCGAGGCCGGGCCGCTGCGCTCGCCCGCCCTCGTGCACACCCCGCTGCTCGGGGCCGAAGTGCTGTTCGCGGGGCCGGGAGAGCACCGGCTGCCGGTGGACCCGGCCTTCGAGACGGCGGTGCTGGCCATGTCGGGCACGGCCGACGTGACCGGGGTCGCGCTCAGCCCCGGCTCGCTGCTCTATCTCGGCCAGGGCCGTACGGAGATCCCGATCGAGGCGGCCGGTCCGGCCCGGCTGTTCGTGCTGGGCGGCACGCCGTTCGAGGAACCGCTGGTGATGTGGTGGAACTTCGTCGGCCGTTCACACGAGGAGATCGCGCGGGCGCGCGACGACTGGATGCGGGGCGCCCGCTTCGGCGTCGTCCCGGGAGGGCAGGAGCCGCTGCCCGCCCCCGAGATGCCCACCGTGCGGCTGAAGGCCCGCGACCGCCACGGCCGCGTCCTCAGCTGACCGGCGAGCCCGCCCGCCTTCTGGTGAAACAGGTCAGCACGGCCAGCGCGGAGACGGCGGTCATGCAGGCCAGCGCCCAGCGATAGCCGGTCACGAGCTGCCCGACCGCCGTGGACGAGACGTGGGACAGCGTTCCCGCGAAGACGGCGTCGTGCAGCCCGGCCGGCAGCGGCACCGTGATGATCGACAGGACCAGCGCGGTGCCGACCACCACCCCGGTGTTCTGCAGCATCAGGCGCATGGCGTTGACGATCCCCAGCCGGTGTGACGGCACTCCGTCGAGGATCGCGGTGGTGTTGGACGGCAGGAACATGCCCGAGCCGGCGCCGATCAGCACGAGCGCGGCCATGAGCGCCCCGGACGAGACGCCGGGGGAGATCAGGCACAGCAGGACGGCCAGGCCCGCCGTCGTCAGCGAGGTCGCCGCGACGGCCACCGTACGCGGGCCGAGGCGGCGCAGCACGAAGCCCGCCCCGACCGACGCCGCCATCGCCGCGATCGAGAGCGGCAGCACCTTCAGCGCCGCGCGCACCGGGTCCTCCCCGCGTACGGCCTGGTAGAACAGCGACACCAGGAGCACCACCCCGACCCGGGCGGCCGAGTTGAGGAACGACGCCAGCGTCCCGAGGGCGAAGGTGACGTCGCGGAACATCCGGATGTCCACCACGGGATGCCGGGCCCGCAGCTCCCGAACGACGAACAGCGGCAGCGTCACGGCGAACACGGCGAGCCCGGACACGACCATCGGATGTCCCCAGCCGAGCCGGGTCACCTCCGACAGCGCGAGCAGCAGGCCGCCGAGACAGGCGAGCACGAGCGCGTTGCCCGGCAGGTCGAGCCCCCGGTCGCGGCCCTGCGGCGGTCCTGGACGCAGCGCTACCGCGCCCCAGACCAGGCACGCGACGCCGAGGGGCACGTTGTACCAGAACACCCAGCGCCAGCCGAGATGTTCGGTGAACAGGCCGCCGAGCGACGGGCCCGCGAGCTGGGCGATGGAGAACGACGCGGTGTAGACGCCCATCCCCTCGCCGAGCCGCGACTTGGGGAAGGCGTCGGTCACCAGGGCGGCGCTGTTGGTCAGCAGCATGGCCCCGCCCGCCGCCTGCGCCACCCGCAGCCCGACGATGACCCAGGCGCTCGGCGCGAGCCCGGCCAGCAGGCTGGCGACGGTGTAGGTGGCCAGGCCGCCGAGATACATCGCCCGCCGCCCGAAAAGGTCGGCGAGCCGGCCGAACACGACCATGAGCACGGTCGTCGTGAGCTGGAAGGCGAGCAGGATCCAGCTCGCGGCGTCCGCACTCGCGTGCGTCTGCCGTACGACCTGGGGGAGCGCCACGTTGAGCGCGCTGCCGCCGAGCGCGGTCAGGACGCTGGCCATGCTCACGACCGACAGCGTCCGCCAGGCGCGGCGCAGCCGCTCCCGCTCGCCGGGGTCCGCCGCGATGGTCCGCGGCACGGCCGTCATCGTACGGCGAGCTGGATCATGACCGGCTCCTCCCTACCAAATTCTAGATTCCATTACTAGAATCACGTTCATTCGGGGACGGGTCAAGGTCGAGTCAAGGGAGCTGCGCATGGGCGGAATCGTGGAAGGCCGGGTCGTGATCGTCACCGGCGCCGCGCGGGGCATCGGGCGGGGACACGCGCTGGAGTTCGCGCGCCAGGGCGCCAAGGTCGTCGTCAACGACCTCGGCGCGGAGGTCGACGGCACCGGCTCGTCCACCGGCGCCGCGGGCGAGGTGGTCGAGGAGATCAGGGCCATGGGCGGCGAGGCCGTGGTCGACGGCGAGGACGTCTCCGACTTCGACGGCGCGCAGCGCCTGGTCAGAAGGGCAGTGGAGACCTTCGGCGACCTGCATGTCCTGGTCAACAACGCGGGCATCCTGCGCGACCGGATGCTCGTCAACATGACCGCCGACGAGTGGGACGCGGTCATCCGGGTGCACCTGCGCGGCACCTTCGCCCCACTGCGGCACGCCGCCGCCTACTGGCGGTCCAGGGCCAAGGCAGGGGAGCGGGTGGACGCCCGGGTGATCAACACCACCTCGTCGTCCGGCATCTACGGCAACCCGGGCCAGGGCAACTACGGCGCGGCCAAGGCGGGCATCGCGTCGCTGACGATCATCGCGGCCAAGGAGCTGGCGCGTTATGGCGTGACGGTCAACGCGGTCGCGCCCGCCGCGCTCACCCGGATGACCGAGAACCTCATCCCGGGCGGCAGGCGGCCCGCCGAGGGCGGATTCGACCCGGCGGCCCCGGACAACATCGCGCCGCTGGTGGTGTGGCTGGCGAGCGCGCAGTCGCGGGGGATCACGGGCCGGGTCTTCAACGTGCGCGGCGGGCACATCAGCGTGGCCGAGGGCTGGCACGCCGGGCCGGGGGTCGACAAGGACGCCCGCTGGGATCCGGCCGAGCTGGGCGAGGTGATCCCCGCCCTGGTCGAGAAGGCCGCGCCGAACGCCCTGACCAGCGGCCGCATCCCCAACGGGGAGGACTGACATGCCGCTCGACCACAGCCTGATCGGGGTGGAGAGCGCGCCGCACGAGCGGTCGTGGACGTCCGCCGACACCCTGCTGTACGCGCTGGGCGTCGGGGCGGGCACCGACGAGCTCGCCTTCACCACGGAGAACTCGGCGGGCATCCGGCAGCGTGTTTTGCCGACGTTCGCGGTCCTGGCCGCCCAGGCCCCCACGGGCCGGCGGCTCGGCGACTTCGACCCGGCCATGCTCGTGCACGCCGAGCAGGCGTTCGAGCTGCACCGCGAGCTGCCGCCCGCCGGTCGCGTACGGACCACCTCGACGGTGACCGGCATCTACGACAAGGGCTCGGGGGCGCTGGTGGTGATCGAATCCAGGGCGGCCGACGCCGAGAGCGGCGAGGCGCTGATCACGAGCCGCAGCTCGGTGTTCATCCGGGGCGAGGGCGGTTTCGGCGGCGACCGGGGGCCCCACGACGAGTGGGCCGAGCCCGGCAGGCCGCCGGACCACACCGTGACCTACGAGACCCGCCGGGACCAGGCATTGCTCTACCGCCTGTCCGGAGACCGCAACCCGCTGCACTCCGATCCCGTCTTCGCCGCCCGCGCCGGTTTCCCCCGGCCGATCCTGCACGGGCTGTGCACGTACGGGATCACCGGGCGGGCGCTGCTCCACACGGTGGCGGGGTCGGACCCGGCGCGCTTCGCGGCCATGTCGGGACGGTTCAGCAGGCCCGTCTTCCCGGGCGAGACGCTGACCGTGTCGATCTGGGTGGACGGCCTGACCGCGTCGTTCCGTACGGCGAAGGAGGACGGCACGGTCGTCATCGACCATGGCAGGGCCGCCTTCCGTCCCGCCTGACGCGCTGACGCGCTGGGCGCCGCAGAGGCCCGCCGGGGTGGCGGACGGGCCGGCCGAGGTTGGTGAGGGCCGGCGCGTCAGGGCGTCATCGAGTCGGCCGGGGTCAGCCCGCCGAGGTTAGTGCACCAAGGTCAGCGGAGGTCAGCGCGCCGCGGCAGCCGCTGCGGTCTGCCGAAGCCTGCTGGGTCGGCAGGGGTCAGCTCAGCGCGGCCTCGGCGTCGTCCGCCGCGCCCATGACACCGGTGGCCGCGTCGGTGGCCGCGTCGGTGGCGGCGTCGTGGGTGGCCAGGGGGTCGCCGAAGCGGCGGATGAGCGCGATCGCCGCCTCGACGACCTCCTGGGCCTCCTCCTCGGTCTCGCTCATGGCCACCTCGCGGCCGGCCTCGCCGATCACGCTGGTGAGCACCGAGACCGTGAGGCGGTCGGTCGGGGTGTTCGCCGCGCCGAGCAGGACGGCGTTCTGCCTGACCCACTCCCGGCCGCGGGTGCGCCGCATCAGCTCGAACCCCGGCGGGCCGTCGCCGTCCATGAACAGCCGGGCCAGGTCGCGCCGCTGCCACGACCCTTCGAGGAACGCCCTGGCCCCGGCGATGAACAGCTCGACGGGGTCCTTCACGCCCGCCTGCTTGGCCGCGGCGACGCTGGCGGCGGCGGCCTCCTCGTGGGCGGCCTGGTGCTCCTCGTACAGCGCGAGGAACAGCTCGGTCTTGCCCCCGAAGTGGTGATAGAGGCTGCCGACGCTGGAGCCCGCGCGCGCGACGACGTCCGCGACGTTGGCGTCGGCGAAGCCGTGCTCGGAGAAGACCTCACGGGCGGCCTGAAGCATGCTCTTTCGCGTCTGGGCGGTGCGGCTCCACTCCCATGAGCCGCTCTTGCCGCCGGGCTTGCGTGCCATCTGGGGCTCCTTGTTTCCGGGGACGGCGTGTCCACGGTCGGCGCGTTTTCCAGGGACGAGGACATCGTAACCGGTCTAATTCTAGAAACTGATTCCAGACCTCTTGACACCCCTCCGGCGGAGAACCAGTCTGGAACCGATTCCTAGAGAGCAATTCTAGAAAAGAGTCGCGTCGATGGACTTCTCCCTGAGCCCAGAGGAACTGCAGATCCGTGACACCATCCGCACGTTCGTGGAGCGGGAGATCATGCCGCTCGAACCCGAGGTGCTGCGCAACGAGCGCGCCGGCGGCCCCGGGCTCGATCCCTCGGTCCTGCGCGACCTGCGGCTCAAGGCGAAGAGGATGGGCTTCTGGGGCATCAACACCCCCGAGGAGTACGGCGGAGCCGCCCTGGGCCCGGTCATGTCCGCGATCATCACCATGGAGATGGGACGCACGTTCGTGCCGTTCAGCTTCGGCGGGTCGGCCGACAACATCCTCTACGCCGGCACCGAGGAGCAGAAGCGCCGCTACCTCATCCCGACCATCGAGGGCGAGCGTCGTTCCTGCTTCGCCATCACCGAGCCGGGCGCGGGCTCGGACGCCCGCAACATCCGTACGCGTGCCGTCAAGGACGGCGGCGACTGGGTCATCAACGGCGAGAAGACCTTCATCACCGGCGGCAACGAGGCCGATTTCGTGATGGTGTTCGCGGTGACCGACCCCGACAAGGGCGCGAACGGCGGCGTCACCTGCTTCCTGGCCGACCGCGACATGGGCTGGAAGTCCGAGCCGATCCCGACGATGGGGCAGTGGGGCCCGGCCTCCCTGGTGTTCGAGGACGTCAGGGTGCCGGAGGAGAACATCCTCGGCGAGCTGGGCAGGGGCTTCGAGCTGGCGATGCAGTGGATCGGCCAGGGCCGCTACATGATCCCCGCACGGGCGATCGGCTCGGCCGAGCGCATGCTCCAGATGGCGATCGACTACGCCAAGGTCCGGGTGTCGATGGGCAAGCCGATCGCCGAATACCAGGCGATCCAGTGGATGATCGCCGACTCGCAGGTGGAGATCGAGGCGGCCAAGTGGCTCACGCTGTACGCCGCCTGGCGCGTGCAGCAGGGCATGGACGCCCGGCACGCCTCCTCGATCGCCAAGCTCAACGGCGCCGTCATGGCCAACCAGGTCGTCGACCGCGTGCTGCAGATCCACGGGGGCATGGGTTACACCAAGGAGCTGCCCATCGAGCGGTGGTATCGCGAGCTGCGCCTGTTGCGGATCTTCGAGGGCACCGACGAGATCCAGCGCCGGACGATCGCCCGCAACCTGCTCAGGGGCCACGCCCGCCTCGGCACGATCGGGGAATGAGGATGCCGGTAGGAGAGCTGTTCAACCCCCGGTCGATCGCCCTGGTCGGGGCGACGGACAAGTCCGGCTGGTCGATCAGCACGCTGACCAACCTCCGTACGCACGGCTTCCGCGGGCCCGTCCACCTGGTCAACCCGCGCGGCGGCGTCGTGCACGGCGAGCAGGCCCACCGCAGCCTGTCCGGCATCCCAGGCCAGGTCGACCTCGCGTACGTGATGGTGCCGACCACGGCCGTGCTGCCCGTGCTGCGCGAGGGGGCCAAGCTCGGCATCCGCCACTACGTGATCCTCACGGCGGGCTTCGGCGAGACCGGCCCGGAGGGCGCCGCCCTGGAGGCGGAGATCGTCGACTTCGCCCGGGAGAACGACCTCACCGTGCTCGGGCCCAACGGCAACGGCTTCATCAACGCCGCCGCCGACGTCACGCCGTACGGGCTGCCGATCCCGTCGCCGCTGCTGCGCGGGTCGGTGGGGGTGGTGCTGCAGAGTGGCGCGCTGGCCAGCTCGGTGCTCGGCTTCGCCCAGGCCCGCAACGTCGGGATCAGCCTGCTCACCTCGATGGGCAACGAGTCGCTCGTCACCGTCACCGACGTGATCGACTATCTGGTCGACGACCCGGCGACCAAGGCCGTCGCGCTGTTCCTCGAATCGGTCCGCGACCCGGCGGCGTTCTCCCGCGCGGCGCGCCGGGCGCTGCTCGCGGGCAAGCCGATCGTCGCGCTGAAGATCGGCCGCAGCCGGCTCGCCTCCCGCACCGCCCAGGCCCACACCGGCGCGCTCGTGGGCGACGACAACGTCATCGACGCGGCGTTCCGGCAGCTCGGGGTGGTGCGCGTGCGGTCGCTTGAGGACCTCATCATCACCGCCGGCCTGCTCGCCGAGGTGGGCCCGCTGCCGGGCCCGCGCATCGGCGTCGTCACGCCCTCGGGCGGCGCGTCGGAGATCATCGCCGACCGGGCCGAGGACGAGGGGCTGGAGCTGCCGGCGTTCGCCCCGGAGACCGTCGCCCGGCTGCGGGAGATCGTGCCCGTCTTCGGCACCGTGCAGAACCCCCTCGACGTCACCGGCTACGTGCTCATCGACCGCACGCTGCTCGGCCGCGCCCTGGAGGCCGTCACCGCCGATCCCGGCGTGGACGCGGTCATGCTGCTGTCGGATCTCCCGCGCGTCGCGCCGCCCGACGCCGCGCCCGTGTACGCCACCTACTCGGCCAGCGCCAAGCGCATCGCCGAGGCGCCGATGCCGGTCGTCGTCGTGAGCAACGTGCTGACCGACGTCACCGAGTTCGGCCGCGACGTCCAGCGGCAGGCCGGGTTCCCGTACGTCGCGGGCGGCATCGAGCACGGCATGCACGCCATCGGCGCGGCCGTCCGGTGGGGTCGGGCCTACCACGCCGCCGTGGCGGCCGGCGACGCCGCCCCGGCGCGGGCGGTAGTAGAAGCCCCGGCGGTCGAGCGCGGGACAGGGGTGTGGGCCGAGCACCGGGCCGCCGCCCTGCTGGCGTCCGCCGGGATCCCGGTCGTGCCCGGCGAGCTGGTGCACGACGAGGAGTCGGCGGTGGCGGCGGCGGTCGGGTTCGGCTACCCGGTCGTCCTCAAGGCCGCCGCCGAAGGGCTGGGGCACAAGAGCGACATCGGCGGTGTCCGGCTGGGCCTGTCCGGCGCGCGGGACGTCGAGCGGGCCTACCGCGAGGTCGTGGCCGCGGCCTCGGCGGTCCCCGGCGCAGGCCGGGTGGGCGCGCTCGTCCAGCCGCAGCGCGGCGGCGGCGTGGAACTGCTGGTCGGCGTCGTACGGGACCCGGCGTGGGGGCTCACCCTGGCCGTCGGCCTGGGTGGGATCTGGGTCGAGGCGCTGCGTGACACGGCGCTGCGCGTCCTGCCGGTGGACGCGGCCGAGGTGCGGCATGCGCTCGGCGAGCTGCGCGGCGCCGCGCTGCTGCGGGGCGCCCGTGGCGCCGAGCCCGCCGACCTCGACGCCGTCGCCGACGTCGTGGCCCGCGTCGCCGCCCTCGCCGAGAGCCTCGGCGACGACCTGGAGTCGCTGGAGATCAACCCCCTGCTCGTGCGCGGCTCCCACGTGGAGGCGCTCGACGCGCTCATCACCTGGCGAGGGTGAGATCCGTCCGTCCGCGCCCGGCGCACCGCCGCCCGGCGCGGACGCCCGGCGCGGACGGACGGCGCGGACGGACGGACGGACGGCAAAAGCATCCGGCGAGATTCCGGCGCGTCTGAAAAGTGTTATTTGCGGTGCCGGACAGCGCGTTTATCGGGCCTCGGCGAAGTAACCGGCCCGTGGCCGACGGTGAAATCCCCAGCTCCCATCGCTCGAATTGTACGGCGCTACCGAGAAACCGGGAAATATGCCCAGGAGATTGTTTGACAGCGCATGCCTGGCGGCTCACGATCACTGTGAAATCGGTTTCACGGAACGCCGCTCCGAAGGGGGATCCATGCGTCTTTCACGGGCTTCATCGCGGATCGGTATCACGGGGATTCTCTTGACGGCGCTGTTGACGGCTCCCACCCAGGCGGCCCGCGCGGACGTGCCGGCCGGTTACGCCTGCACGGTGACCTACAGCACCGTGGCATGGGCCACCGGCTTCTACGCGATCCTGAACATCGCCAACACCGGCACCCGGACGTTCAGCCCCTGGATGCTGCAGTTCATCTTCCCCGGCGACCAGATCCTCTCCGCCGGCTGGAGCGGGACGTGGTCCACGACTCCGCCGAGCGTCCAGGTCACCAATCCGGTTTGGCGCGCGAGTATCGATCCCGGCACGAGCTACGAGCTCGGTTTCAACGCCAACGGGGCCGACGAGCACCCCTCCGGCTTCACACTGAACGGCGTCCCCTGCACCGTGACCTTCGCGTCGGCGAAGTGACGAGCGGCGCGAGCGCATCCTTGTGCCCGCGATTCAGGATCTCGTCCAGATCCACGCCTGGCTGTCCTCGTCGTACGAGGGGTTGCCGCCGACCGCGAACACCTGGTCCTGCCCGGGACTCGTGGCCAGGCCGAACACCACCGGATCGTTGTGGACCCGCGGGGCTTTCTCGTACGTCCAGGACCGGCCGTCGAAGTGCAGCAGAATGCGATGGTTGTCGTAGGAGTAGTTGGAGGCGCCCAGCCATACGCCGCCGTGGCCGTCGGATGCGACGGCGGTGAACGCGATCGCGCCGGCCGGCAGGGCGGGGGCCGGGTTCCACCGGTCGCCGTCCCAGCGCATCAACAGCGCGGCCTGGCTGCCGCCGGGCGGCAGGATCGACCCCGCGACCCAGACCTCCCGGTCCGACACCGCCGCCAGATCGCTGAGGTCGACCTTGGCGCCTGCCGGCCACGCGGGTGCGGACACGACCGTCCAGCGGCGTCCATCCCAGCGCTCCAGGGCGGGCCCGGTGTCCCCGTCACCGGTCAGGGCCCACAGGCCCCCGGAGGCGCTGACTCCGAAGCGACGGGTGCCCGGCGACGACACGATGGACCAGCCGGAAGGGGACCAGCGGGCGAGCAGTGGCCGCCGGCGCGGATCTCCGGCGACGTCCTCGTCCTGACCTCCGGCGACCCACACCTCCCCGGGCCCGGTGACCACGGCGTCCTCCAGGAGGACCGGGAGCTTCCAGGGTGGTCGTCCCCGGGCCGACCACCGCCGGCCGTCCCACTGCCATGCGTTCGCGTCGTCGTCGAAGATCCAGACGTTGCCGGGGGACGTCCCCGACACCACTCGGGGATAGCGCAGGCCCGGCGGCAGTGCCACGGACCGCCAGGTGCGGCCGTCCCAGCGCAGAACCGGGCCGCTCTCGTTCTCGCCGGGGTCGCCCACGGCCCAGGCATCGTCGTGCCCGGTCACGGCGACGCTCCCCATCACCGCGCCGGATTCGGCCGTTATGGTCTCCGTCCAGGTTCCGCCGGACAGAGACGGGATCACCCCGGGCCGGGTGGCCGCCGCCGGTGTGCCCGGCGTGGAGGCGGGGGAGTCACGTGCATCCGAGCCGCCATCCGAGCATCCGAACGCCGCGGCGCTCAACGCACCGATCACGGTGAGCCGTACGATCGCACGGATATCCGGTCGCATCGCCCAATGATCGGGGCAATGCGGTCAGATGTCTCCAAAATCGAGGAAGCGGCCATGCTCGAACCTGTCCGTGCGGGGTGCTCCCACGTGGAGGCGCGCGACGCGCTCGCAACCAGGGATTATCGGGGCGATGGGTCCGCGGTGCGTTCGCCGAGCAGCAGCGCGGCGACCGCCTCCGGAGCCTCGCGCATCGCGTTGTGACCGGTCGGGAGGTCGTGGACCTGCCACTCGGGATCGGCGTCGAGCCGGGTGCGGAGTCCGGCGAACGGCGTCCGGTCCTCCCAGCCCGAGCAGTAGACGAACTCCCGGCGGGGCACCCGGGCGAGCGCGCCCGTGAGCCGGATCGTCTGCAGGAACGACGCGAGGGGATGGGGACGGCGGCGGGGATCGCCGCCGTCCGGCGGCCGGACGGCGTAGCCCGTGCTCGCGGCTCCGGCGGCGAACGCCTCCCGGTAGCGCTCGGTCGTCGACGACCAGCACGACTCGCCGTCGCGCGGCACGTAGGCGTCGAGATGCACCAGCCGTGAGACCCGGCCGCCGGCGCGATCGGCGGCGGCGGCGATCACCATCCCGCCATAGCTGTGGCCGACCAGCGTCGCGCCGGTGATGTGGGCGCGGTCGAGGAGCCGCAGCACGTCACCGGCGTGCGTGTCGAGGTTGGCGGTCGCGACCGTCGCGGCGTCGTCGTCCGGCCGCAGACCGGTCAGGGTCAGGGCATGCACGGCATGACCGGCGCGCTCCAGCAGCGGAACCACCGCCTCATACGACCAGGCGCCGTGCCAGCCGCCGGGCACGAGGACGAACGTCGCCATGTGTCTCTCCTTCTCTCGCTTCGCGGCATCGAGGCGCGCCGCATCGTCTTGAGGAAGTGTCACGAGGTCACGGCATGGCCGACCACCGATACGCTGCCAACCGATGCCCGTTCGCCGCCAACCTCCCCGGACCACCGGTGCGACCTCGCATATCTGGCCGTCCGGTGGGCGTCACCTGTGGCCGTCCGGTGAGGCGAGCGCAGTGCGGTCGCACGCGCGCGGACACCTGGTGTACGCGGCGAGCGGCGTCCTGGCGGTCCACACCGAGCGCGGCACGTCGATCGTTCCCGCCGACCGGGTCGCCTGGACCCCGGCCGGGTTCACGCACTACCACCGTGCCCACGGCGACACCGACATGCGGATCGTCTTTCTCGCGCCGTCCCTCGCCCGGCTCATCCCGGAGCGTCCCGCCGTGTTCCTGGCCTCCGGCCTCGCCCGCGAGGTCCTGCTCGCGCTGACCGGCCCCCGCAACTACGGCGACACCGCGCCTGCCTACAGCCGCTCCGCGCGCCTTCGCCTCCAACGCGTCCTGGTCGACGAACTCCGCGAGGCGCCCGAACAGCCACTGCACCTGCCGGAGCCGCGGGACGACCGGCTGCGGGCCATCGCCCGGATGCTGCGGGACAATCCGGCGGACAACGCCTCGCTGGCCCGGCTCGGGAAGACGATCGGAGCGAGCACGCGCACCCTCAGCCGGCTGTTCCGCAACGAACTCGGCATGACCTTCTACGAGTGGCGCACGCAGCTACGCGTCCATCACGCGCTCGTGCTCCTCGCCGACGGCCACGACGTCACCCGGATCGCGTACGCCTGCGGATGGGCCAACCCCAGCGGCTTCATCGCGGCGTTCACCGACATCGTCGGAACGACTCCGGGGCGTTATCGAACCGCTCACCAGATCACTATTCCGGCGCGCGTGAAAAGCGTGATCAGCGACGTCGAGCAATGTCCTTCGTCACGAGGCCGGCCGTGAAACTTTCAGCGCGGCCGGCCGAAGCGGCGAACGTACGTATGGCAGGGCCAAGGTGTTGCGAATATGCCCCGGGAATTGTTTGACAGCGCATTTCGAGCGGCTCACGATCACATCGAAATGGGTTGTCACGGAACACCGCCCTGAGGGGGATCGATGCGTTTTCTGCGGGCTTCGTCGGGGATCGGTATCGCCGGGCTTCTCCTGGCCACGGTGTTGACGGGGCCCGCCCAGGCGGCGCCCGCGGACGTGCCGGCCGGGTACGACTGTGCGGTGACCTACGCCAGCCTTGGATGGATCACCGGGTTCACGACCAGTGTGACGATCACCAATACCGGGACCCGGGCGTTCAGCCCCTGGATCCTGCAGTTCGTCTTCCCCGGAAGCCAGACGCTCATTCAGGGGTGGAACGCGACTTTCTCCCAGACTCCACCGAGCGTTCAGGCCGCTTCGAGCTGGCAGCCGAGCATAGATCCCGGCACGAGCTTCTATATCGGTTTCAACGCCTACGGGGCCGACGAACACCCCAGCGGCTTCACGCTCAACGGCGTTCCCTGCGCGGTGACCTTCGAGCCCTACTGAGGCGGCGCCGTCCCCCACCCAAGCGACCTTCGGCCGTCAGGCCGCACCAGGGCCGGGGAGGAGGTCGACGTCGCCGGCGTGCATCGGCTCTCCGCAGTGACTGCAGCGGGGGTCGACGTGGGCGATCTGCCCGCAGGCATGGTGACGGTAGAGGACGGGCGGCCCCGCCTCGCCGGCGAGCCAGCGGTCACCCCACCGGGCCATCACCATGAGCATCTCGACGAGCTCGGCGCCCTTGGCGGTGAGGTGATACTCGTAGCGGGGGCGGGCGTCGTAGGGCTGCCGTTCGAGCACGCCCTGTTCGACCAGGTGGTTGAGCCGCTCGGTGAGCACCTTGCGAGAGATTCCCAGGTCCGCCTGGATGTGGTCGAAGCGGCGTATCCCGGCCCACACGTCGCGCAGGATCAGTGGTGACCAGGGTTCGCCGATCACGTCCAAGGTGCGCGCGATGGAACACGCCATGTCCCCGAACTGCGTTCGCTGCATGGCGGCAGTCTATCGACCGGGGTTCCCTCAAGGAACTTGAGGTGTTACCTTTGGGGTCTCTTCAAGAAACCCTGAAAGGGAATCCCATGACCTTCGTCAGGCGCTTCGACCACGTCGGCATCACCGTCGCCGACCTCGATGCCGTGACGGCGTTCTTCGTCGGCCTCGGCCTGGAGGCCGATCCGAAGGTGGCCGTCGAAGGCGAGTTCCTCGACACGGTGATCGGCATGACCGGCGCCCGCACCGAGATCGTCATGCTGCGCGCCCCCGGCGGAGGCACGACGCTGGAGCTGTCCAGCTTCACGCGGCCGGACCACCTCCAGGGTTCGCCCGCCGCGCCGGCCAACGAGCTGGGCCTGCGCAACGTCGCCTTCGAGGTGCACGACCTCCACGCCGCGGTCGAGCACGCCGCCGCCGCGGGATACGGCCTGGTGGGAGGCGTCGGCGAATACGAAGGCGTGTGGCGGATGGCCTACGTCCGCGGGCCCGAAGGAATCATCGTCTCGCTGGCCGAGCGCATCGAGAAGTAGGGAGACATCATGAGCACGACCGTGACCGACGAACAGATCCGGGCTCTGGCCGCGACCGCGAAGCCCTACAGCCTGGCACTCCTCCAGTGGGGGCCGGAACGGACCATGGACGGCGCGGACGCCATCGAACTCGAACACCAGCGGCGCATGGTGTCGCTGCGCGCCGAGGGGGTGATCGCGGTCCTGTGCCCGGTCGCCTCCGACACGGTGGCGGGCGTCGCGATCATGACCGTGCCGGCCGGGGAAGCCGCGGAGATCATGGCCGGGGACCCCTGTGTCCAAGCGGGAATGATGCGCTGCGAGGTCCACCCCTGCCACGGCTTCCCCGGAGACGCCCTCCCCATATGAGCCTGCCGCCGAACGGGTTCAGAACTGAAGCTCGGCCCAGTCGAGGGTGATGGGGATCGGGTTGCTCACGACGGGAGCCTCCCCAGGCTCGTCCTTCATGAGGGTGCCGATGTGCTTGTAGAGCATCGCCGCCCGGTCCAGCCGATAGCGTTCGATCGCCGATATGCCGGTGCCGTCGATACGGACGATCCAGTAGTGCGGGATGCCGGCCTTGGCATACTCACCGAGCTTGTCCGTCGTGTCCTGGGTCTCCGATCCCGGAGACACGATCTCCACGACAAGCAGCGCGTGCTCGGCGCGCAGACGCTCGCCCCGCTCTCGGTCGAGGCACCGGTAGAGCGCGACATCGGGCCTGCGGTTGAGCAACGGCACGTCCCTCAGGCGCAGATCCACGTCGTTGTTGACAGTGAGGCACTCATGCCCCTTGCTCATGGCGGCACGGGCATGTCGCTCCAGCAGGTTCGCCAGTCGCCTGCCGGCGGTCTGGTGATCAGGTGTGGGAGCCGCGCAGTAGACCACGTAGCCGTCGACGATCTCGATGGCCTTGGCGATCTCCTCGGGGAGCGCGTCGTACTCCTCCGCCGTGACGCGGGCGGGTTGAGGGCGAATGCTGAGAAGCCAACTGTCATCCGGCAGAGCTGTCATCCAGCTTCTCCTCGTCACTGTCCACTCGACGGAGCCAAGCCTACGGTCTGACGTGCCGAAGCGCCGCCGACGGAGCGGTCGAGCAATGCTCAGAACCTGTGGATCGGCTCGGGGGCGTACCCTCCCGAGTGATCGATTCGAAGGTCACTGAGTAGGCCGACGTTGGCGCGTCGGCTGGG
>NZ_VJVX01000038.1:0-86791 GCF_008033685.1 Microbispora sp. CSR-4 | reverse complement strand
CTGCCTCGTGATGCTCGGCGACGCGATCAACGAGAAGAAGAACGCCGGTCAGGCCAAGGAGTCGCTGGAGGTCGTGGACGTCGCCCAGCTCCTCATCAAGTCCGTAAGGGGCGAGCAGGCGCACACCCCATGACCGTTTCACCGCGACTCGGCGGGCGTCCCCGCGTGCGGACGGCCGCGTATTCGACGACGTACGAGCCGCCTCGGCGCACCGCCGGCGGGAAGGAGAAGAGGTCTGTGGTGGAGGTTCGGGAGAAGACCCTGGTGGTCGACGGGGCCAGGACCCCGGTCGGCAGCTTCGGGGGCGTGTTGAAGGACGTGCCCGCGCATGAGCTGGGCGCTGTGGCCGCGCGGGAGGCGCTGCGGCGTGCCGGCGTGGACGGCGCGGACGTGGACGAGGTGGTGATGGGCTGCATCGGCCAGGTGGGCCCGGACGCCTACAACGCCCGCCGGGTTGCGCTCGCCGCGGGCCTGCCGGAGCGCGTTCCGGCGTACACCGTCAACCGGTTGTGCGGCAGCGGCCTGCAGGCGGTCTGGTCGGCGGCGATGCAGATGCGCTGGGGCGGGGTGGACATCGCCGTCGCAGGTGGTGACGAGTCGATGAGCCGGATGCCGTTCTACGACTTCGGCGCCCGGTCGGGTTACAGGCTGGGCGACCGCACACTGGTCGACGGCACCGTCATGATGCTCACCGACCCGTTCCACAACATCCACATGGGCCGCACTGCCGAGGCCGTGGCCCGCAAGTACGACGTATCGCGGCAGGCGCAGGACGAGTTCGCGCTGGAGTCGCAGCGCCGGGCCGCGACCGAGCAGGCCAGGGCCGCGTTCGCCGAGGAGATCACCCCTGTGGAGGTCGGCGGGCGCAAGCCGCAATTGGTTGAGACCGACGAGCACCCGCGTCCGGACACCACCCTGGAGGGCTTGGCCCGGCTGCGCCCGGCGTTCGAGGCGGGCGGCACGGTCACCGCCGGGAACGCCTCGGGCATCAACGACGGTGCGGCGGCGCTGGTGCTCGCGCGTGAGTCGGTCGCCGCCAAGCGGGGCCTGCGCGGGCTGGTCAGTCTGGAGGCGGTGGCGACCGCGGCGATGGAACCCGAGCTGATGGGGTACTCGCCCGTCCTGGCGCTGCGTAGGTTGTTCGAGCAGACCGGCACCACGCCGGGCGACATCGACGTGGTGGAACTGAACGAGGCGTTCGCCGCGCAGGCCGTGGCGGTGATCCGGGATGCCGGGCTGGACCCAGAGAAGACCAATCCGTACGGCGGGGCGATCGCGCTCGGGCACCCGGTCGGAGCCACCGGTGCGATCCTCACCCTGCGGGTAGCCAAGCACCTGGTGCGCCACGACCTGGAGCTGGGCGTGGTGACCATGTGCATCGGTGGCGGCCAGGCCCTGGCCGCGCTCTTCCGCCGGGTCTGACGAGTCCTCGCCCGTCGTTTCGCGGGTGCCACGAGAGCGTGAACGCCCGATCCGGGGGGCGACCGCTGGGCCGGCGCCTGGGGCGGGCGGGTCGACACCGCGAGCGGCGTCATATCGGGCGACGGCGCCTCTCGGTACTACCGGATCACGGCCCGGCACAGCGGAAAGGTCGTGGACGTGGTCAACGTGTCGACCGCGAACAACGCCGACATCACCTCGGACACCTGCGGCGGCGGCACCAACCAGCAGTGGACCCGCGCCCATGTATGAGTCCCGTACGGCGGGATGGACGGGGCCGGGGGACGGCCGGCCCCGCCCGTTTCGTCAGGCGAGTGTGAGCTCGGCGGTGACGGCGCCGGGGTCGCCCGCGTAGGAGGCCGCCTCGATCACGGCCGTCGGGGCGGCCGGGACGAAGCCGCTGGGCGTCCACCTCAGCAGCGGCCGGGTCGATGCGGGCACGGTGACCCGGGCCGACGCGCCGGCCGGGAGCTCGACGGTGGCGAAACCGAGCAGCACCCGGGTGGGGAAGTCGTCGGCGGTCGCGTCGATCCCGGTGGGCCGCCCGTAGAGCTGCACGACGTGGCGGCCCGCGCGCGAGCCGGTGTTGGTCACGGTCACGGTGCCCGTGAGGGAGTCGCCGCCGGACGCGCTGACGGCGAGGTCGGTGAGGGCGAAGCTGGTGTAGGACAGCCCGAACCCGAGCGGGAAGGCCGGCGCGTGGCCGTCCCGGTCCAGCAGCCGCTGGCCGAACCACTTGTCGTACGTGATGGCGGTGGCGTCGCGGTCGAAGTGCGGCAGGTGCTCCTCGGTGACCGGGATCGAGTACGGCAGCCGCCCGGCGGCGTCGACGTCGCCGAGCAGCACGTCGGCCAGGGCCCGGCCGCCCTCGCAGCCGGAATACCAGGAGACCAGCACGGCCGGCACGGCGTCGCGCCACTCCTCGGTGATGACGGCCCCGGCGGTGACGATCACCACGACGGTGCGCGGGTTGGCCGCCGCCACGGCCCGGATGATCTCGGCGTCGACGGGCCGGAGCCGCAGGCTCGCGCGGTCGCCGCCCGCGCTTCCCCCGCTGATGGAGTCGACCGCGCCGGGTTCGGCCATGAAGGCAGCGAACGACTGTCCCGCCGGGTCGTCGCCGGGGGGCGGGAACAACGCCAGCAGCTCGGGATCGGTCAGCACGTCGCCGCCTACCCACTCGCCCTCGTCGGCGGCCGTGTATCCGGCGACGACGACGGCGACGTCGGCCTGCCCGGCAGCGGCGGCGGCAGCGGCCGGGTCGTCGTCGGCGACATGGGTGATCCGCACCCCGGGGAGCGCCTCGGTCAGCCCCCGCAGCGCGGTGATCACCTCCGGGGCGCGTACGTCGGAGGAGCCGTTGTCGCCGGTGTTGGGCATGTCCGCCAGGCGCCCGACGACCGCCAGGGAGGCGAGGGCGTCCCGCCGCAGGGGGAGCACGGGCGCATCGCCGACCGGGTCGTTCTTGAGCAGCACCATGCCGCGGGCGGCGACCTCGCGTGCCAGCGCGCGGTGCTCGGGGCTGAACACCACGTCGAGCGAGGGCTCGGGCTCGGCGAGGGAGGCGTAGTGGCGCACCTGGGTGCGCAGGACGCGGCGGGCCGCCCGGTCGACGTCGTCCCAGCGCGCCCGGCCCGCCTCCAGGTCGGCGGGCAGGTGCTCGCCGCGCTGCTGGCGGAAGGGCTCCTCCACGTCCAGACCGGCGCGCAGCGAGGCGGCGGCGTCGCGCAGGCCCCAGATGAAGTCGGAGACGGTGACGCCCTCGAAGCCCCACATGCCGCGGAGCACGCCCTCCATCAGGTGCTCGTTCTGCCCGGCCCACTCGCCGTTGACCGAGTTGTAGGCGGTCATGACGCCCGACACGCCCTCTTCCACGATCCTGCGGAAGTGCGCCAGGTAGACCTCGTGCAGGGCCGCCTCGTCGGCGGTGACGTCCACCTTGAAGCGGGCGTTCTCCATGCTGTTGAGCGCGTAGTGCTTGACGACGGCCATGGCGTTGCGCTGCACCCCCCGGGTCAGCGCCGCGCCGAACTCGCCCAGCAGGACGGGGTCCTCGCCGTACGTCTCCTGGGCCCGGCCCCAGGCGGGGTGGCGGGGCAGGTTGACGCACACGCCGCCGAAGAAGTTGGCGCCCTGGGCGCGCAGCTCACGCCCGATGACGGTGCCGACGCGCTCCTCCAGCGCCACGTCCCAGGTCGCGCCGCGGGCCATGGAGACCGGGAACGCGGTCGACTTGCCCATCACGACGCCGCGCGGGCCGTCGGAGAACAGCAGGCCGGGGATGCCCAGCCGCTCGATCCGGCCCATCGGGATGGGGTGAGGTTGTATCCGTTGGTCAGCATGTCGGCCATGCCCGGCCAGAACGGCAGGTCTCCGTCCAGCAGCCACAGGCGTTCTTCCCGGGTCAGCTGCGACAGCAGCTCGTCGACCGCCTCGTCCAAGGGGCGGCCGTCGCGCACTGCGGCGACGGCGGCGGAGAAGGGGGTCGGAGAAGAGGGCGTCGACATGCGCACACAACTCTCTGAACAGGCGCGACAGCGCTATCTACCAAACGGTAGATAACCTAGGCTGGTATCGTGATCGAAATCAACCCCCGCCTCCGAGGAGCCTGGACGGCATGACCCCCTCGCCGGGACGGCGCCGGCTGCCGCTCGCCGAACGCCGAGAGGAGATCCTCAAGGCGGCCACCGAGCTGATCGCGGCCTCCGGGTTCAAGGGCGTGACCCTTGAGGCGTTCGCCGCGGCCTGCGGCATGACCAAGGCGGGGCTGCTGCACCACTTCCGCTCCCGCGAGGAACTGCTCATCGCGGTGCTCGAACGCCGGGACACGCTCGACCTCACCACCGTGGCCGGGGCACTGGAACCGGCGCCCGACGCGGCCACCGCCCGTGCCGTCATGTCGGGATTCGTCCGGCGCAACCTCGCCCAGCGCTCGCTCGTGCAGCTCTACACCGTGCTGTCGGCCGAGGCGCTGGACCCCGCGCACCCCGCGCACGCCTATTTCCGTACGCGGCTCCGCGAGGGCCGGGCCATGCTGGAGCGCTACCTGCTGGCCTGGCATCCCCATCCGGAGGCGGCCGCCGTGGACCTGCTCGCCTTCCTCGACGGGCTGCAGCTCAACTGGCTGCGTGACGACGGCATCGACTTCCTCGCCCAGTGGGAGGCGTTCGCCGACCGCTTCTTCGCCGTCTGAGGTCGCCGTCCGAGGTCGCCGTCCGAGGTCGCCGTCCGAGGTCGCCGTCCGAGGGCGCTGCCCGGGCCGCCGTCCGAGGTCGCCTGCGGGTGGCGGTTGTCGGCCCCATCGCCGGAAAATCGCAGATCAGCGACGTTTGCCGACCCTCCTGAGTGGCGTAATCCCGCCGTCATCCAGATATTCCTACCTGGAGAGTAGCCTTTGGCTCCATGGAGTTGGCGGACGCGAGACGGCGCCGGGCGGACAGGGCCCGCCAGGTCGCCGACCTGCTGCGGCGGGAGGTCGTGCACGGCGGTTTCGGCGGGGGGCACCCGCCGCTGGAGTCGGCCCTCGCACGGGAGTTCGGGACCTCGCGCAACACGATCAGGGACGCCCTCGACCTGCTGCGTGACGAGGGCCTCATCGAGCGGTGCCCGGGAGTCGGCACCACGGTGGCCGCGGAGAAGTACCCCCACGGCCTGCACCGGCTGCTCGGCCTCGCCGAGACCCTCAGGGAGCACGGCGAGGTCACCAACGAGGTCCGCGCGATGGGGCTGATCCCGCCCCCCGCCGCCGTACGCGGGCGGCTCGGCCTGCCGCCCGGCGAGTCCGTCGTCTATGTGGAGCGGCTGCGCAGGCTCAACGGGCTGCCGCTCTCGCTCGACCTGACCTACCTCGTCCGCGAGGTGGGGGAGCCGCTCTTCGACGCCGATCTCGTGCACAACGACGTGTTCGTGCTGCTGGAACGCATCGCGGGTCAGCCGCTCGGCGTGGCGGAGCTGACGATCGAGGCCGTGAACGCCGACCCCCACACCGCGGCCGTGCTCGACGCGCCGCGCGGCGCGGCGCTGCTGATGGTCGAGCGCCTCACCCACCTGTCCGACGGCCGCCCGGTCGACCTGGAGTTCGTCAGGTTCCGCGGCGACCGCCTCACCATGCGTGGCCATCTCTGGAGGAACACCGATGACCCTGGTCAATAGCCGCGTCGACGTGCCCGTCACGATCGACGAGTCGCTGTGCATCGAGGGCTGCACGTTGTGCGTGGACGTGTGCCCGCTCGACTCGCTGGCCATCCACGAGGTCAGCGGCAAGGCGTACATGCACGTGGACGAGTGCTGGTATTGCGGCCCCTGCGCCGACCGGTGCCCCGCGGACGCGGTCACGGTGAACATCCCCTACCTGCTTCGATAGAAGGACACCCCCTATGCGTAAGATCTTCGCCGCCGTGGCGCTGCTGGCCGCGGCCGGGTGCTCCGTGTCCGCCGGCGCCGACGACGGCCGGCAGACGGTGGTCGTCGGATATCAGTCGAAGACCATCAACACGGTGACGGCAGGAACGCTGCTGCGCGACCTCGGCTACCTCGAAAAGCGCCTCGGCGACAAATATCGCGTCGAGTGGCAGGACTACGACACCGGCGCCCCGATCACCGCCAAGATGGTGGCCGGGAAGATCGACATCGGGTCGATGGGCGACTACCCGCTCCTCATCAACGCCTCGCGCACCCAGGGCGTGGACGGCGCGCGCACCGAGCTCGTCTCGGTGACCGGCTACAACCTGCGGGGCGGGCTGAACGCGGTCGTCGTGCCCCCCTCGTCCGGCGTGGAGACGCTGGCCGACCTCAAGGGGAAGAAGGTCTCGGCCAGCTCCGGGTCGGCCGGGCACGGCACGCTCGTCCAAGCGCTGGAGCAGGCCGGGCTCGACCCCGCGACGGACGTCGAGGTCGTCAACCAGCAGCCGCCGGTCGGCGCGTCCGCGCTGCAGTCGGGCAACGTGCAGGGATACGCCCAGTTCGTGGCCTGGCCGGGCCTGCTCGTCTTCCAGGACCAGGCCCGGCTCGTCTACGACGGCTCGGCGCTCGGCGTGCCGACGTTCCACGGCGTCGTCGTACGGCAGGCCTACGCGAAGGAGCACCCCGACGTGCTCCAGGCCTTCCTCCAGGCCCAGATCGACGCGACGAACTACCTCCACGAGCACCCGGTGGAGGCGGCCGAGGCGGTCGCCAAGGCCACCGGGCTGCCGCCCGAGGTGGTCTATCTCTACAACGGCCGCGACGGCATCGCGTCGTTCGACGTGACCGTGAAGCCGCAGCTGCTTTCCGCCCTGCAGCACGACGAGAAGTACCTGAAGATCATCGGTACCGACTTCACCGACGTCGACGTGACGAAGTTCGCCAACGACTCCTACATCAGGAAGGCGTACGGCGCGTCCTACGACGCCGACACGGCGAGCACCGCCAACCCGGCGAAGATCACCGGGACCGACGAGGCCTGCGGGACCGCCGTGAGCGACCCGGCGAAGGCGGGCGAGCTCTGGCTCGCCGGGGAGGACCGGCTCCACCCCGCGGCCACCCCCACCTGCCTGCTGCGCCAGATCGCCGCCGCCGTCTCCGCGGGCAAGACCGTGCGGGCCGCGTACGTGCCCGACGCGGCCACCGGAACGCACTGGTTCGCGGACAAGTCGGTCTGGGTGCGCGACCCCTCGGCGGGCGACGACGAGCGGTTCACGCCGTTCACCACCCACGACGGCGCGCAGGCGTACGTGAAGGAGCACCCCAAGGCCGAGATCGTCGGCTACGACGAGGCGCTGAAGGCGGCAGAGGGAGGCGCGTCGCGATGAGCACTCCGGCGTTGGACGCGACGCTCGGCCCCGGCGCCCCCGCCGTCGAAAGCGCGGACGCCGCACCGCCGGGAACGGGCCGCACGAGAACGGCGGCCGGCCTGCGCGGGTGGGCGGTCAGGCTGGCCTCCCTGGCGGCCGTCGTCGCGGTGTGGCAGTGGCTGACGGCCACGGACGCCCGGGTCGGGCTGCGGTTCGACCGGCTGCCCTCGCCCACCGAGGTCGCGGCGGAGTTCGGCCGGCAGCTCGGCACCGGGATCTACTACCTCGACCTGGCCCAGAGCCTGATCCGCATCCTCACCGGGTTCGCGCTGGCGGCCGTCGTGGGCATCGCCCTGGGCGTGCTGGTCGCGCGGTCCCGGTGGGCCGGCGACCTGCTGCTGCCGCCGATCGAGGTCGTCCGGCCGATCCCGGCGATCGCGCTCGTCCCGATCGCGATCCTGGTGTTCCCGACCGACGAGCAGGGCATCGTGTTCATCACGTTCGCCGCCGCGTTCTTCCCGATCATGGTGAGCACGCGGCACGCCGTACGGGCACTGCCGACGCTGTGGGAGGACGCGGTCCGCACGATGGGCGGCGGGCGCGTGCACGTGCTGTGGAACGTCGTGCTCCCGGGCACGCTGCCGGGCGTCTTCGGCGGGCTGTCCGTCGGCATGGGCGTCGCCTGGATCTGCGTGATCTCCGCCGAGATGATCTCCGGGGAGTTCGGCGTCGGCTACCGCACCTGGCACGCCTACACGGTGGTCGACTATCCGGCGGTGCTCGTCGGCATGGCCTCGATCGGCGTGCTCGGCTGGGTCGCCTCCGCCTCGATCGAACTGCTCGGCCGGCGCCTCACCCGCTGGCTGCCGCGCGGGGAAGGGGGTGCCCGATGAGCGCTCCCACCGTGGAGGCCGCCCGCGTGGACGCCGGGCTCGCCATCCGGCTGGAGGGCGTGTCGCTCGGCTACGGGCGGCACGCCGTGCTGGAGGACCTGCGCCTCGACATCGCCCCCGGCGAGGTCCTGGTGATCGTCGGCCCGTCCGGTTCGGGCAAGTCCACCGTGCTCCGCGCGATCGCCGGCCTGCTGGCGCCGCGCGCGGGGCGGGTCCTGGCCGAGGGCGTGGAGGTCACCGGGCCCTCGTCCGACCGCGCCATGGTCTTCCAGGACGACGCGCTGCTGCCCTGGCGCACGGTCCTGCGCAACGTCGAGCTGCCGCTGCGCATCCGCGGCGTGCCGAGGCGGGAGCGCAGGGCGGCCGCCGAGAGCTGGATCGCCCGCGTCGGCCTCGCCGGCTGCGAGGACCGGCTGCCCCGGGAACTGTCCGGCGGCATGCGGCAGCGGGTGCAGCTCGCCCGGTCGCTGGCGGGCGCACCGCGCGCGGTGCTCATGGACGAGCCCTTCGGCGCGCTCGACGCGCAGACCCGGGCCGGGATGCAGCGCCTGCTGCTCGACGTGCTCCGCGACACGCTCGCCACGGTCGTCTTCGTCACCCACGACGTGGACGAGGCGCTGCTGCTCGCCGACCGGGTCGTCGTGCTCGGGCGTCGAGAAGGACACGGCGACATCGCGACCGTCCTGAGCGTGCCGCACCCGCGCACCCCCGACATCGACCGCGCCGGGCTGCGTGCCCGCATCATCGAGGAGCTGTGAAAGTGGACATCCCTGCCCCGGCCGACCGTACGCATCTGGAATGCCAGGTCCTGGTGGTCGGCGGCGGCACCGCCGGGACCATGGCCGCGATCACCGCCGCCGAGCGCGGCGCCGACGTCATCCTGCTGGAGAAGGCGCACGTGCGGCACAGCGGCGCGCTGGCGATGGGCATGGACGGCGTGAACAACGCGGTCATCCCCGGCAAGGCCACCCCCGAGGACTACGTCGCCGAGATCACCAGGGCCAACGACGGCGTGGTCAACCAGCGCACCATCTATCAGACGGCCACGCGCGGCTACGACATGGTCCGCCGGCTGGAGCGCTACGGCGTGAAGTTCGAGAAGAACGAGCACGGCGACTACGCGGTGCGCCGGGTCCACCGCTCGGGCAGCTACGTCCTGCCCATGCCGGAGGGCAAGGACGTCAAGAAGGTGCTCTACCGCGTGCTGCGCCGCCGCGACATCCGCGAGAAGGTGCGCATCGAGAACCGCGTGATGCCGGTCCGGGTGCTGACAAGCGAGGGCAGGGCCGTCGGCGTCGCCGGGTTCGACACCCGCTCGGGCGGGTTCGTCACGGTCGCCGCCGGGGCGGTGATCCTCGCCACCGGCGCCTGCGGGCGGCTCGGCCTGCCCGCCAGCGGCTACCTCTACGGCACCTACGAGAACCCGACCAACGCCGGGGACGGCTACGCGATGGCCTACCACGCGGGCGCCGAGCTGTCCGGCATCGAGTGTTTCCAGATCAACCCGCTGATCAAGGACTACAACGGCCCGGCCTGCGCGTACGTCGCCAACCCGTTCGGCGGCTACCAGGTGAACGCCGAGGGGGAGCGGTTCGTCGACTGCGACTACTGGTCGGGCCAGATGATGGCCGAGGTGGCCAGGGAGATCGCCTCGGCCCGCGGCCCGATCTACCTCAAGACCAGCCATCTGCCCGACGAGACGCTCACCGCGCTGGAGAACATCCTCCACACGACCGAGCGCCCCACCCGGGGCACCTTCCACGCGGGACGCGGGCACGACTACCGCACCCACGACGTCGAGATGCACATCTCCGAGATCGGCCTGTGCGGCGGCCACTCCGCCTCGGGCGTGTGGGTGGACGAGAACGGCGCCACCACGGTGCCCGGCCTGTACGCCGCGGGCGACCTGGCCTGCGTGCCGCACAACTACATGATCGGGGCGTTCGTGTTCGGCGACCTCGCCGGCGCCCACGCCGCCGAGCACCACCGCACGCCGGACGGCCTGCCGGAGGACCAGATCGCCGACGCGCACGAGCTGATCTACCGGCCGCTCCGCAACCCCGACGGCCCGCCGCAGCAGCAGGTCGAATACAAGCTGCGCCGGTTCGTCAACGACTACGTCGCCCCGCCGAAGACCGCGCGGAAGCTCGACATCGCGCTGGAGACGTTCGAGCGGATGCGCGACGAGATCGCGTCCATGGGCGCGAGGACCCCGCACGAGCTGATGCGCTGCGCCGAGGTGACGTTCATCAGGGACTGCGCCGAGATGGCCGCCAGGTCGTCGCTGCTGCGCACCGAGAGCAGGTGGGGCCTCTATCACGACCGCGCCGACCTGCCGGAGCGGGACGACGACGAGTGGCTCTACCACCTCAACCTGCGCAAGAACGCCGCCGGGGCGATGGAGTTCGTCAAGCGCCCGGTCGAGCCCTACCTCGTGCCCGTCGAGGGCTTCACGCCCCGCCCGGCCGAGCCCGTCCTGCTCGGCGCGTACGGCACGGCGGGCCCCGCGCGGCGCAGGGCGGGCGGCCGGCTCGCGGTGGAGGCGATCGGGCGTTCGCCCCGCATCCTCGAACTGCTGCGCCTGACCGACGGCGAGCCTGCGCTCGACCAGATCACCCCCTATCTGGCGGACGCCGATCCCAAGGTCCGCAGGGCGGCCGTCGCGACGCTGACCGAGACCGCGCCGCGTGGCGTGGAGACCGCGCTCACCCGGGCCCTCGCCGACCCGCACGGCACCGTGCGGCGCGCCGCCGCCACCGGCCTGCGCGAGCTCGTCGAGGTGCTGCCCGCGACCGCCGAGTTCGGCGCGTCGCTCCGCGCGCTCTCCGGTCACACCCAAGCGGGCCAGGACGGAGCGGCGGACCCGGTCGTCCGGGCGGCGGTGCTCGACGTCCTGCGGGCGCTGCGCCTCGGTGACGCCGCGTTGTTCGAGGCGGCGCTCGCCGACGCCGACACGCGGGTGCGGATCGAGGCGGTCAGGGGGCTGGTCGCGCTCGACGACGCGGAGCGGGTGGCGCTCGCCGCCGGCGACCGTGACCGGGAGGTACGCGTCTGGGCGGCCAGGGGGCTGGGCGTGGTCGGCCTGCCGGCCGGCGTCCCCGCCGTGGCGCGGCTCGCCGCCGACCCGGACCCGCTCGTCCGGGCGGCGGCCCTGGAGGCGTTCGCCGGGCTCGGCCAGGCTCTTCGCGAGGAGCCGGGCCTCGCGGAGGCGGCCGTACGGGCCCTGGCGGATCCGGCCTGGCAGGTGCGGGTCGGGGCGGCGCGGGGACTGGCCGCCGCCGATCCGGAGCGGGCCGGGGGACCGCTGGTGGCGGCGCTGGCCGACCCGCACCTCGACGTGCGCAAGGCCGCGGTCCTCTCGCTGTCCGGGTGGGCGGCGCGGCCGGAGGTCGCCGCGGCTCTGCACACCGCTCTCGGCGACTCCGACGCCGACGTCCGGGCGTACGCCCGCAGGGCGCTGGACGCCGCCCGGGCCGAGGCCGCCGGGGTGCCGGCGGGGGTCTGACCGCGGAGGGAGGCGCGGGCAATCCCTCTATTGCATATCGAAAGTGTGGAGAATCTGTGTCAGGATGAAGCCCGTGACCGATTCCGACCGTGGTGCGCCATCCGTGGACCTGGCCGTGGCCGCCGTCCCTGCCCCCAGGGGCGCCGCGGAGGCGCCCGGCGCGTGGCACGACGCCTATCCCGGGGACACGCACTGGTACGACCTGCCGGACGACGACGCCGCGCCGGAGGAGGGCGAGACCGAGAACGAGGCCCGGTGGCGGCCGTGGCGCCGCATGCGGCGCCGCTGAAGACCGCCACCGGGCAGCGCGGCCCGGCCGGGCCGTTCAGGCGACCGTGAAGCCGCTGAACAGCACCGAGGCGAGGCCCAGGGCCAGCACCACGTTGGCCACGGTGGCGGCGGCGAAGACGGCGACCGGCCGCCAGCCCGCCTCCTTGAGCGAGGCCACCCGGAACTCCAGGCCGATGCTCACGAAGGCGAGGATGAGGAACCAGGTGCGCAGGTCGTTGGCGACGCCGATGACGGCCTTGCCCTCGGCCGCGCCGACCGTGGTGAGATACCACGTGGCCACCACGGAGGACGCCACGAAGCCGATCACGAACTTCGGGAACCGCCGCCACAGCTCTCCCAGGGCCGGGCGCTCGGCGCCGGGGCGGCGCTCGATCCGGAACGCGAACCAGGCGGTCAGCAAGACGACCACGATGCCGATCAGGGCGTTCTGGGTGACCTTGACGATGGTCGCGACGGCAAGCGCGTTGTCGCCCACGATGGTGCCCGCGGCGGTGACCGCCGCCGTCGTGTCGATGTTGCCGCCGATCCACGCGCCGGCGACCTCCGGGCTCAGGCCCAGGGCCGAGGCGAGCGCGGGGAGGATGAAGATGGACGGCAGGGCGAACACGACCACCAGGCTCGCGCTGTAGGCGAGCTGCTCACGCTTGGCCTGCACGGCTCCCGCGGCGGCGATCGCGGCGCTGACGCCGCAGATGGACACCGCGGTGGACAGCAGCGCCCGCAGCCTGTCGTCGAGCCCGAAGCGTCCGCCGAGCCACCAGGTGAACAGGAACACCGCGCTGATCAGCACGATGGCCTGGACGATCGCCGGCCCGGCCGCCGTGACGATCACCTTCAGGTTGATCGACGCCCCGAGCAGCACGAGGCCGGTCTTGATGAAGAACTCGGTGCGGAAGCCGCCGGCCAGGCGGTCGCGCAGCCCGGTCACGGTGAGCACCACGTTGCCCAGCAGGCCGAGGGCGATCGCGTAGACGGGGAATTCGATGGCCTTGGCCAGGTCGGAGCCCGCGAACCACTGGGGCACGCCCTTGTCCAGAGCTCTGGTGCCGGCGGCGAGGACGAGGACGGTGAGGACGCCCAGGGCGGGCCACTGCCAGCCCGTGGCCCTCGTCGTGGTGGGGACGGCCGCTTCGCTGCTCATCACGGCACCAGTCCCGTCGGGATCACGCCGATGAGGACCAGCGCGAGGAGGACGAGGCCGACGATGGTGGCGGCCCAGTCCTCGTTGAAAGCGGTGCGGGTGTGCTCGGCGACGGTCGGGGGGTGTTCGTTGCTCACACCGGACGCCTTTCTCGGGAGTGCGAGGTGTTCGGCTCGACTGTGAAGCGCTCATCCCCAGCAAGTCAATAGGAAATACGGGAAAGCACATCGGATAGTTGCTATTACCTACCAGGTTTGTGGGATAGTAGGCGCATGGGCCCGGACCCGATCCGCTCATCCGGTGAGCGTGCAGAGACTCCGCTGACGGCCGCCATCATGGCAGGACGGTGGATCCGTACGGCCGCCGTCGACGACGAGGACGGCAGGCGATGGCGGGCCAACCCCGACCCGTACGGCCGGCACGCGACGCCCGGCGAGCCCGCGTCCCTCCACTCCGGCGCGGCCGGGATCGTGCTGTTCTTCCTGGAACTCGCCGCAGGGACCGGGCACGACGCCTACCTGGAGGACGCCCGCGCCGGGGCCCGCTACCTCGCGTCGGCCTGGCGGCGGCAGTCCGACGTGTCGCTCCACCACGGCCTCGCCGGTAGCGTCCTCGCGCTGACCGAGGCCGGATGGGCGCTCGGCGAGGAGCGTTTCGAGAGCATGGCGGTCGCGGCGGCCGACAGGATCGTCAGGAGCGCCCGCGCGTTCGACGACGGCGGCATCGGCTGGTCGGGAGACGTCACGCTGCGCGGTGACGGCGGCGTCGTGCTGGGGCTGCTGCGCGCCGCGGCGGCGCTCGGCGTGCCGGCCTACGAGGAGATGGCCGTCGAGGCCGGACGGCGGATCGCGCGGCTGACCCTGCCCCGGGAGCGGCCCGCCGCGTGCCCGGCCCTGTCCGCGGAGGCGGCCCCGCCCGGCTTCCTGGCCGGAACGGCCGGCACCGCCTTCCTCCTCGCCCGCCTGTACGGCGCGACGGGCGAGGAGGCGTTCCTCGACGCGGCCCGCCGCGGGGCGCACCTCGTCAGGAGGGCCGCCGTGCTGACCGGGGAGAGCGCGGCCGTCACCGACCACCTGGGCTACTGCTCCGGCTCCGCCGGGATCGCGCGCATGTTCTACGAGCTGTATCGGGTGAGCGGCGACACTGCCGCCCTGGAGTGGGTGCGGCGGCTGGCCAAGGGAGTGCGGGAGTCCGGCGCGCCCTTCCGGCAGACGGCGGGGCTGTGGAACATCGCCTGCCAGTGCTGCGGCACCGCCGGGCTGATCGAGCTGTACGTGGGGTTATGGGCGGCGACGGGGGAGCAGGAGCATCTGGAGTTCGCCCGCAGGCTCGCCGACCACCTGATCGGCCGGGCGACCGGCTACGACGACAGGGGATACCGCTGGTATCAGGCGTACCGGCGGCAGCGCCCCGGCGAGGTGTCGGCCGACACCGGCTACCTGACCGGGGCGGCGGGGATAGGGGCGGCTCTGCTGCACCTGGACGCGGCGGGACAGGCGGACCGGCCGCGCCGCGTGATCCTGCTGCCCGACAACCCTTTCCCGCCCATTCCCGTGCCGGCCGTCGCCCTGCGGAGGCCGGCCGGCTGACCAGCGGCAGGTGAGGAGGCGCATGACTTCCATGAAGGACGGCCTTGAGACCCGGCGTACGGCGCCGGAGGCGGCACCCCCGCCCGGCATCCGCAAGCCCCTGCCGCCCCGCCTGTTCGCTGTACGCGGCACCAACGCGGAGACCCGCTGGGAGGCGCTGCGCGGCGACGACTACCTGACGCCGGACGACCTCTTCTTCGTCCGCAACCACACCGCGACGCCGCTGATCGACGCGGCCACCTGGCGGCTCACGTTGTGGGGCGACGCCCTGCGCGGCGGGCCCGTCGCGTTCACCTACCGGGACCTCCTCGGCATGCCTGCCGAGACCGTGACCGCGTTCATCGAGTGCGCGGGCAACGGCCGCCGCCTGTACGGCGAACAGCAGAACCAGGAGGTGTCGGGCACCGCCTGGCGGCTGGGCGCGGTCGGGGTGGCGCGCTGGCGGGGCGTGCGGCTCGCGACGCTCCTGGAGAGGGCGGGGATGAGCGACAGGGCCGTCGCGCTGATGCCCCGCGGGCTCGACGCCGACTACGTCGAGGCGGGGGAGAACCTGGGCAGGGGGCGCCGCCCGCTTCCCGTGGCCAAGGCGCTGGACGACGTGCTCGTGGCCTACGAGATGAACGGGAAGCCGCTGCCGCCCGACCACGGCCATCCGGCCCGGCTGGTGGTGCCGGGCTGGGTGGGCATCGCCTCGATCAAGTGGCTGGGTGACATCGAGGTGTCGGCGGCGCCGCTGGAGTCGCCGTGGAGCACGCGGCTCTACCGCATGCACGGCCCCGGTCACCCGCCCGGCGGCGGCCCGCCGCTGACCGGGGTGGGGGTGAAGAGCGCCTTCGAACTGCCCTGGCCGGCCCGCCTGGAGGCGGGGCGCGAGCATCTGCTGCGCGGCCGTTCGTGGTCGGGGGGCGGGCGCGTCGTCCGGGTCGAGGTCAGCGACGACGAGGGCGTGTCGTGGCGGCCGGCCCGCCTGCGCGACGACCGCCACCCGCGCGGCTGGGTCCGCTGGACCTTCCCCTGGACCCCGCGGGAGACGGGAAACCTCCGGCTGCTCGTCCGGGCCGCCGACGAGAGCGGCGCGGTGCAGCCCGACCACGCGGCGTACAACCTCCTCGGCTACGGCTTCGACGCCGTGGTGCGCCACCCCGTCGTCGTGAGCTGACCCCCGCCGGCCGGTTCGGCATGCCATGAGCAGAATGCTCCCGGCTTGGCCGGATGGGGCCCTGGTCGAGGATTTTCCGGTAAAGCGAGTAGGAAATATTGACTTTTCGGTCCGATGATCGTACGTTCGGTGGTATGAGCCAGGGCGTTCGTCTGACCCGGCGTTCGAGCGTGGACTTCGGCCACGTCGCCAGCGCGCAGTGTCGTTGATCGTGAATCTTCCGTCGTCTTCGAGTCGATGAGGGGCCGGCCGAGAGCGTCGGCCGCCCCCTTCGCGAGCCGTACGCGACCACGTCACGTACGGTCCCGCCTCCATCCGAATCCCTGATCCCGCGCGCCGCGGTGCCCGCGGCGGGCGGGATCGACCTTGTGAGCAGCCGCGACTTTCCGGAGGTTTGCCATGACGGAGACTCTGCTCGGCCCCGGCCTCGACGCCGACGACTACAAGCGTGCGTTGGACGCCGACGGCTACAGACGTGCCCTCGCGGTGCACGCGGCGGGAGTCGTCGTGATCACCGCGCAGAGTGGGGGAGTGCCGGTGGGGTTGACCGCGACCTCGTTCTCCTCGGTCAGCCTTGACCCGCCCCTCGTCTCCTTTTATGTCGACCAGTCGTCCACCACCTGGCCGTCGTTGCGCGAGGCGGACCACTTCGCCGTCAACGTCCTGGCCAGCGACCAGGCCGATCTCGCCGCCCGGTTCGCCCGCAAGGGAATCGACCGGTTCGCCGAGCCCACCCGATGGCGGCCCGGCCCGCTCGGGGCGCCGCTGCTCGAAGACGTGTCCGCGCATCTGATCTGCCTGCCGTACGAGCGGGTCGGCGTGGGCGACCACGTCCTCGTCGTGGGGCTGGTCACCGAGGCCGAGGTGCGCGGGCCGGGGCGTCCCTTGCTCTACCACCAGGGCCGCTTCGGCCGGTTCATCGCCCACGCGTGACCCCGCTTCGCACGAACACCCGTCCCGATCTGGAGGACCGTCTGTTGACCATTCGTACGCATTCCGACGCGGACTCAGGACACGCCGAACGGCACGAGGGGATGGTCTCGTGAGCTCTCTCGTGGTGCTGGTCGGCAATCCGCGCGGTGGTTCCCGGACCCACCTCGCGGCCGTGGCGGCGGCCGAGGCGGTGGGACGCCGGATCGGGCACGAGACGGCCCCCGAGGTCGTGGACCTGTCCGCGATCGGGCCGCACCTGTTCGCCCCCGGGCCCTCGCCGACCGTCGAGGTGGCGCTGGAACTGGTCGCCGGAGCGCAGGTGCTCCTGGTGGCGAGCCCCACCTACAAGGCCACCTACACCGGCCTGCTCAAGGCGTTCCTCGACCGCCTGCCCGGCGGCGCGCTGACCGGGACGGTGGCCCTGCCGCTGCTGGTCATGGGATCCCCCCGGCACGCCCTGGCCGTCGAGCTGCACCTGCGTCCCGTGCTGGTCGAGCTGGGCGCGCTCGTGCCCACTCCCGGCCTGGCCCTGCTGGAGGCCGAGATCCCCGACCTCGACCGGGTCCTCGCCGACTGGACGGAGCGCGTCGTCCCGCAGGTGACCGCGGCACTGGGGTCGGCATTGGGGTCGGCACTGGGGCAGCCGCACGGTCGTCTCGTCGAGCCGACCTGACCCTTCGACAACCATCGGCCCACCGCAAGGAGACTTCATGACCACCCAGGCGCCCGCGTACGCCAGTCCCGCGGACGTCGCCGCCTACGGCCCGTACGGGCCGGGCAGGACCGACCGTCCGGGACCTCTGTATCCCTTCCAGGGCAGGATCACCGCCGACGGCTCCAGCGGCCACCCCGCCGAGCCCGGCCGCTATCACCTCTACGCCTCCTTCACCTGTCCGTGGGCGCAGCGCGCCGTCATCGTGCGCGACCTCGCCGGGCTGCGTGACGTCGTGTCGGTGTCCTACGTGGACGACGACCGGGACGGCCGCGGCTGGGCCTTCCGCGAACGTCGCGGGCCCGACCCGGTCAACGGCTTCACGCTCCTCAGCGAGGCGTACGACGCCACCGAGCCCGGATATCCCGGCCACATCTCGGTGCCGGTGCTGTGGGACCGGCGGACGAGCCGGATCGTCAGCAACGACTTCGCGCGGATCCCCTTCGACCTCGGCACCGCGTTCGCCGAATGGGCCACCACGGACCTCTACCCCCCGGACCTGCGCGACGAGATCGAGTCCCTGGACGAGGAGATCGCGCGCGACCTCGCCCAGGGCGTACGGCAGGTCGCCGGAGCGGCCACCCAGGAGGAGTACGAGCGGCGGCGCGCCGCGGTGGCCGCGGCGCTGGACCGCTACGACGCCCGCCTGGCCGGACGGCGATACCTGTTCGGGGAGCGCCTCACCGAGTCCGACGTGCAGCTGTGGGTGTTCCTGGTCAGATACGACCTGCTGCACAATCCGCTCGCCCGGATCACCAGGCGTCCGCTGACCTCCTACCCCCACCTCTGGGCGTACGCCCGCGACCTCTACCGGATCCCCGCGTTCCGCGAGACCACCGACTTCGCCGCGTTGCGGCTCACCGCCGGGCCCGCTCACCCGGGCGACGGGCCGGTGCGGATCGCGGTCGAGCCGCACCAGGCCGACTGGGACGAGGCGCACGGACGCGAGGCGCTCGCCGGGCGTTCCACCGGCGCGCTCAGCGCGCCTGGAAAGTGAGTGGACCTTCATGCGCGGCTGATCCCCCTGACGCCCGGCGCGCGGACGTCAGGGGGATCGAGTGGCGTTACCAGGCGGTCGCGCCGCCGTCGACCGCGTAGTTGGCGCCCGTGATGTACGCCGCCCGGTCGGAGGCGAGGAAGGCCGCCAGCTCGACGATCTCCTCAGGCCGGCCGAAACGCTTGAGGAGCGTCTTGCGCGTGATCGCGTCCCTGGCCGCCTTGTTGTTGCCGAGATCGCGGTCGCTGGCCGGGGTGAGGATCGGCCCCGGGCTGATCGCCACCGCGCGGATCCCGTGGCGCGCGCCTTCGAGCGCGAACTGCCGGGTCATGCCGATGACTCCGGCGTTCGCCGCGCTGTGCGCGACCATCGGGGGGACCTCACCGGCGATCATGCCGGCCATGGAGGCGACGTTGATGATGACGCCGCCGCCCCGCCGCACCAGATGCGGCCACGCGAACTTCGACACGAAGAAGGGATTGTCGAGTTCGCTGGCGATGGTCGCCCGCCAGTCCTCCACCGAGAAGTCCGGCACCGGCCCGAAGCGGGGCCTGGCCGCGTTGTTGTAGACGATGTCGAGCCCGCCGTACGCAGCCACGGCGTCCTGCACCAGCCGCCGCGCCTGTTCCGGGTCGGTGAGGTCGACGGGCGCGATGCCCGTCATGTCACCTCCGGCACGGCGGACGAGTTCCACCGTCTCGTCGTTGGCCTCGACCTGGATGTCGCACCCGACGATCTTCGCGCCCTCTCGTGCGAAGACCAGCGACGCGGTCCGGCCCTGACCTCCGGCGGTGCCGGTGATCAGCACCACCTTGCCGTCAAGCGTTCCCATGAGTTCCTCCTGATCCCCGAGTCAGTGCGAACTCAGCTGGCGCGCAGCGGCGCGAGCGCCCTGCTCCACGCCACGACCTGGTCCAACATCGCGGTGAGCGAGTCACGCTGGAAATCGTTGGGCGTGAACACGCTGAAGTCCTTGAAGTCGGTGAAGAGCGACAGCGCCACCTGAGCCCGCACGTCGGCCATCTGGAGCTCCGCGGCGATCAGGCGGAGGTGCTCCACCGCACGGGTGCCGCCGACCGAGCCGTAGCTGACGAAACCGACGGCCTTGTTGTTCCACTCGCTGTACAGGAAGTCGATGGCGTTCTTCAGCGCGCCCGATGTCGAGTGGTTGTATTCGGGCGTCACCATGACGAACCCGTCGAACGAGGCGACCTTGTCGGCCCACGCCATGGTGTGCGGCTGGGTGTACTGGCCCAGCGACGGCGGCAGGGTCTCGTCGAGGTGGGGGAGCTTGTAATCGAGCAGGTCGACGAGCTCGAACTCCGCGTCGGCCCGCTGTCCCGCGACCTGGTGCACCCAGCGGGCGACGGCCTCGCCGTTCCGTCCGGGGCGGGTGCTGCCGAGGATGATCCCGATCCTGGTCATGACGATCTCCACTTCTGCGAGAGATGATTGCTTCGCGAAGAAAACATATGGGGTACTTCGTTCGTGAAGCAAGTAGAATGTGGCCATGACCACATCGCAGCCAGTGCCGCCGGTGCAGTCGCTGACCTCCGAGGAGGAGGCGTTGATCCGGGCGTTGCCTCGCCTGATCTACGCGCTGCCCCGCGCGATCGACGCCGACATGGTGCGGGAACACCGGATGCCGCTCATCGAGTGGATCGCCCTGATGCGGTTGTCGGAGGCGCCGCGGCGGCGGATGCGGATGGGGGAGCTCGCCGTCGCCTGCGAGCTCTCCCTGAGCGGCATGACACGCATCGTCACCGTCCTGGAACGGCAGGGCCTGGTCGAACGGGTCAGGTGCGACGACGACGCCCGCGGGTTCAACGCCGTCCTCACCGACGCCGGCCTCGCCCGCCTGGAAGAGGTGTGGCCGAGCAACCTGGCCAGCGTGCGCCGGCACTTCCTCGACCATCTCGAAGGCGTCGATCTCGCCCGCCTCGCCCGTGCGATCCAGAACGTGGCGAGCAACGCCTGACCCGGCCCCCGCCTTCCCCCCACCGGCCGGGCCGCCCCGCGTTCGACCGGTGGTGTGGTCAGCCGGCCTGGCCGGATCGACGCTGCACGCGGGCCACGCCAGGGCCCGCCCGCTCGTCTAAGCTGGGGTGCACCCGGTGGATCGGCAGGAGGTGAGGCGTCGTCATGACCGTTCAGCGAGACGACGCATTCGGTCAGGAGATCGAGCGGACCTTCACCGCCGTGCGGGCGGCCCTGCCTGCCGTCAACGTCGCCGCGTTCGACGCCGAGCTCGAAGCGATCACCCACGCACCCGTCGTCGACCTGGCCGCGCTGGATGACTTCCTGAGCGGGTGGTGGCGCATCGCCACGCGCGCCGCTCGCAATCCCCAGGACTGGCAGCGGATGAACGACGAAGCCGACCAGATCCGATCCGGAAGACGATCGTCGGGCCCCACCCTGGCCGAGGTCTTGGCCCGACGCGGAGTCCAACTGTAGGTGTACGCCGTCCACGTGGGCAGCGAGGTCGCTGAAGCCCAGATCGATGACCTCTCCGATCCCGAAGTCGATGTCCTGCTGGAGATCTACGAGGTTCTACGGCTGACTCCCGGCAACGGCCGCATGCTCAGCCCCAGAGGCAACATGTACGTGTGGGACTACAAGGGGATCTCGGTGACCTACATCCTGCTCGCCGAGCAGGGTGAGGTGGCCGTACTGCGAGTGGATCGCTTTCCTGTCTGACCGCCCTTGCCGGTGCCACGTATCCGTGGGGGCCATCGCGTCGTACGCGACCGCGCGCGACGTGCCGCGCACCCGGGTCGTGTTCTGCGACGCCGTCGCCTACGACGCGGGATATCTGCCGGTGGAGGACGTCGCCCCGGCGCGTTCCTGCCGTTCGCCACACGCTGCCCGGTCTTCCGCATGAGCTGACGGACGCCGCCCGCGCCCGGTCTCGCCGGGCGCGGGCGGCAGTCACGAGGGCATGGTCACGGACGGCAGCGGTCGGGGTCGGTGCGCAGGAAGGCGTCCCGGCCCGTCCGCACGGTTTCGTCGCCGCCCGCCCAGGCCAGCACCTGCCCGTCGCCGAGACCGGACAGGTCGGCCGTGGTGAACGGCACCCTGCCCCGCAGGTTCACGCCGTCCGCGTAGCCGTTGACGGTCGCGACATAGGGCACGCCCTCCCGCAGCGCGGTGAGGCTGTCGTCGGTACGCCGCCAGCCCTCGGGCGGTGCCTGGAACGCCCGGATGTCCCGCACCGCCGCGCCGGTGCCGCCGTTGTGCACGCTCCAGGCGAGCGTCCGGCCGCCCTGGGTGTCCTCCAGGACCGTGAAGTCCTGGGCAGCGTAGCCGGGGCAGTCGGCGAGCAGCAGCCTGACGCCGCCGTCCTCGGCGCGTTCGACGGCGAGGACGCCCTTGGGCTGGGGGGTGCCGTCGCAGGCCGCGGCGAAGAAGGCCAGGGCGGTCAGAGCGGCGGCCGCGTACCCCGGCCCCGGCCTTCTTCTGCGTGTCATCGTCGTCCTTCCCTCCTGTCGTCCCGGAGTCACCGGGCTCGGGTGGTCTCTAGTTCACCGGACCCCATTGCAGCGGTTGCCATCTGACGTAGCCGCCCCACCACAGGTTGGCCTCGACTTCGAAGCTGTTGGTGGCGTACGGGGTGCCGGTGGTGTGTCGCGAATACAGGGTGGCAGCCCCGTAGGCCGCGATGAACTCGGTGGCGTTCTTGTAACGCGCCCACTGCGCGGAGTGCACGGCCTCGTGTCTTTCGATGTCGGGCCCGTACTTCTTCGCCGCCTCCCGCCCGGCGACCTTCGCGATGTCCTCCCGCGCCTGCTTCTCGTCCCGCAGCCGGCTCTCGAACTCCTTCTTCGAATATGGGAAGAAGTGCACGTCGCCGACCGTCATCGGCTGGTCGCCGCCCGGGGAGCCGCCGTAGCAGACGTACTGCCGGGCCCGCCGTTCGCATCCCTCGCTGGCGAACGTCTCGTACGTCACCGCCAGCGCGTTCGCGCCGTTGAAGTTGTTGTTCCAGTGGAACGGGTGGGTGAGCAGCGCCTTCAGCAGGTTGACGCCGTTGTCGTGCTTGACCGGCTTGCAGTGGCAGCCCCCGGCCGGCGGCTTGGGCGACGGGCCCGGGGACGGGCTCGGCGTCGGGTAGCTCTTCTTCCCGGACTGCTTCTTCTTGCGGTACGCGGCGCCCTTGGCGGGGTCGACCTTGCCCGTCTTCGGGTTGTACCCGACGCTCTTCTGCGTCTCCTTGTCGCAGTACTTGAGGTCGTACTGGCACGAGTTGGGCCGCGAGCCGATCTCCTCGCCCGTCGGGTCGCTGAACGTGGCGGGGTTGTTGTTCCCGTACGAGTAGCCGTTGAGCGACTGGGCCTGGTCGGTGGACAGGACCGGGTCGACGCTCAGGAACCTGCCGACGACCGGGTCGTACATGCGGGCCCCGACGTAGGTGAGCCCGGTGGCGGCGTCGGCGGGCTTGCCGAGGAACCCCTTGTCGTCGGGCCACGCGCCGCCGACCATGTCCCCGCGCGGCGCGCCGAACGGCGTCGTGAACCGCTTGCTGATCGCCTGCCCGGCCGCGTCGACCGCCAGCGAGGACGTGCCGTGCTGGTCGCCGGCGAGGAAGGAGACCGCGTTCTTCCCGGCCTCCGTCGTCCGCACCGCGATCACCTGCGTGTCGGCGGCGTAGAAGCGGCTGGCCCAGGTCGTGACGGTGCTGCCGGTCTTCTTCGAGTGGATCTCGGTGGCGCCCAGGTAGAGCACGCTCTCCCCGTCGCCCACCGCGCGGCGGATCAGCAGCGCCCCGTCGGCGTCGTACAGGTAGGCCGTCTTCTGCGTGCCCTGGGTCAGGGTCGCGATGCGGCCCTGTGCGTCCCAGGTCAGCACCTGGCCGTTGCGGCCGGTGGTGTTGCCGGACTTGTCGTAGGAGTAGGTGGCGGTCGCACCCGTGCAGGAGCCGGTCACGACCGCGGTCAGGGCGTGCCGCTTGGCGGTGTCGCCGTAGCAGTACGCCGAGGTGGTCGCGGTGGAGCCGTTGTAGCGCGTCTCCGTCGCCCGCAGGCCCGAGGTGTTGTAGGTGTAGGCGGTCCGGTACGGCGCGGCGCCGCCCAGCGTCTTGCTGGTGCAGTCGTCGGTGGCCGGCGTCCACGCCTCGGTCAGCCGCCGCTGCCCGTCGTAGGCGAAGCACTGGATGTCGCTCTGCCCGGCGCCGTCCTGCGTGGGGGTGTCGGCGATCTCGGTGACGTTGCCCGCGTCGTCGTAGTGGTAGGTCAGGTCCTGCGGCTTGACCGGTGTGGACTGGGTGGTGACGAAGGACCGCGTCAGCCGGTCGGTGCCCTCCTCGTAGGTGTTGTTGAGGAACGTCTTCTTGGCCTGCGAGGCCCCGGACAGGCCGAGGGTGAACTGCAGGGGCTGGCCGAGCGCGTTGTAGTCGGCCTTCTGCAGATAGTCGGTGGTGCCGGTCAGCCCGTTGACCTGTCCGGTCGGGGTGTAGCTCAGGCTGATCCGCTCCTCGGCCAGGCCGCCCGCCGCGGGCTCGGTGGAGCTCTTCAGCGTGCCGTCGAGGTTGTAGTCGCTGCCGAAGACGTAGCGGGTCTTCGCCGCTCCGGACAGCACCATCGGGTCGTTCGGGTCGATGTCGATCTCGGTGCTTGTGGCCCGATACTGGCCGTCGTACGCGAGGATCTTCTTCGTGTACGCCTTGCCGGAGACGCCGCCGTCGTAGCTGGTGGACGAGGCGAGCTGGCCCTTGGCCACGGTGTCGTAGGTCCAGGCGGCCAGCTTGTTCGCGTCGGTCCGCGACCCCGACCACAGCCCGGTCTTACGGCCGAGCTCGTCGTAGCCGTACAGCAGGACCGTGCCGTTCGCACCGGTCACCGTGTCGATCTGGTCGAGCGGGGTGTAGCGGAGGGTGCTCGTGCCCTTGTCGGGGTCGCTGATGCCGGTCTGCCGCCCGAACAGGTCGTAGGTGTAGGACCACTTCGCGCCGTCTGGGGCGGTGACGGTCAGCTCCTTGCCGTCGGGCCGGTAGGTGAAGGACGTGGAGGTGTACCCGCTGGATGCCATCCCGCCGAACTGGGTGTCGGCGGGGGAGGGCGAGTTGTACTCGCGCCGTTCCACCGTGCGGCCGAGGGCGTCGGCGATGGTGCGGACCGCCGAGCCGCCGGTCACCGTGCTCGCGGCGGTGGAGTCGCCGGTGTAGGTCGTGGTGGTCGTCCACTTCTCCACGCCGTACGACAGGAACGTGCTGCGGATCTGCCGTTCTGCGCCGTCGAAGACGAGGTTCGTCTGCTTGGGCGCCTCGCCGTACTCCTCCCGGGTGTAGGTGGCGTTCGGCGTCTGCTTCGAGTCGAAGATGTCGGCGTAGGTCTCGTAGGCGAGGCCACGCGAGTCATAACGGGTGTCGGTCAGCAGCCGTCCGCCGTTCGGCGTCGGCCTCTGCGTCTGCATCGGCCGCAACAGCGAGTCGAAGATCTCGTACGACCAGCTCGCCGTGGTGGACGACTTGACGACCGAGGTGCCGATGGCGGGCGCCTTGCCCCGCTGGTAGACGTAGGAGAAGGCGTAGGTGGGGGTCTGCCCGCCGTCCTTGCTGCGGTCGGGCAGCCACACGCCGGTCAGCCGCCCGAGGGCGTCGTAGGTCTGCTCGGTCTTGCCGTTGTTGGGGTCGTAGGTGCGCACCGGAAGGCCGCGCGTGCCGTCGAGGAACGTCGTTACCTTCTGCTGCTTGGCGTTGGTCTCCACCGTCTTGGTGAGGACCCCGGCGCCGGCCGGCGTGTACGCCGTGGTGGTGGCGTTGCCGCCCGCGTCGGTCACGGTCAGCGGCCTGCCCAGCGTGTCGTAGGTCGTCGACTCGGTGCGCTGCCAGCCGGTCGGCGGGCGGTCGTCGCCGGTGACGGCCGACGGATAGCCGGTGGCCCGGCCCGTCCAGGTGGCGTCGCCCTTCACCGGCTTCTGGCTCGCCGACCACCCGGTCGCGGCGGTGTCGTCATACACGGTGGCCGTGTCGGACAGCACGTCGCCGCTGGTGGCGGAGTCGGCGGGCAGCGACAGGTCGGCCTCCTTCACCGAGCAGGCGCGGCCGACCACCCGGGTGCGGGAGACGAGCGAGTTCAGGCCCTTGGCGTCGTCGCGGGCGTACCAGGTGCGGGTACAGGTCTCGTCGCCGCTCTTGGCGATGTCGCCCGTGCTGTCCTGCGTGACCGCCATGCCGTACGAGTCGTACGTCGTGGAGGTGGTGACGGTGCGCCAGGTCTTGGGGATGGTCAGGTAGGTGTGCTCGGAGGTCTTGCCCGTGCGCACGTAGTAGGCCTCGGTGTCGGCGTACGACTTGTGCTGGGTGGCGGTCTTCGCCGACCAGGGGTCGTTGACCGTCACGTCGACCGGAGTGGACCCGTCGTAGCTGATCTCCTCACGGGTGAATCCGGCGTACTGCTCGGAGTCGGTGATGTCGGGCACGTCGAGTCCGGCGACGTCGAGGCCCGGCACGGTGGCGGAGCGCCGCTTGTCGGGGTCGACCGTCCGCGGGCTGGCCGACTTCAGCAGCCGGTCGCCGTTCATGCCCTGCAGGTAGACCGACACCGTCTTGGTGCGGGTGCCGTCGGCGTCGCCGACGTACGTCGTGACCTTCTGGTAGCCGCGCCACAGCGACCAGGTGCGCTCGTCGCTCGGGGTGAACGGGCTGTCGTTGTAGCGCCAGCCGGGGGTGGAGTATTCGTAGGCGTACTCGACGAGCGGGTTGTGCCCGGCCGGGTCGGCGATGTTCACCGCGAGCACGCGGTATTTGTTGAACCAGTCGATGGAGGCCTCGGTGGCGCCGTTGATGTGCCAGAACTGCGGATAGCACGACAGGGAGTTGTCGTCCTCGGCCTTCGGCATCTTCGAGCCGCGCACGCACTCGGGCTCGTTGTAGCTGACCGTGGTGATCGCGCCGGTCTCCGAGGTGATCGTCTCGATGCGCGGCCTGGTCAGCGGCAGGATGTTGCCGCCGCCCGGCTGGGTGCCGCCGTCGACCCGGTTGGGCCGCATGGTGTAGGTGAACGAGACGGGGTCCAGCGTCAGCGGCGTGTCGGCGGTGGAGCCGGTCCGGACGATCGACATCAGCGACAGCGTCTGGTCGACGGAGCTGCCGATGTCGCCGCCGTCCAGGTACTTCTGGGTGAACGCCCACGAGTCGACCGGCTTGTACGCGGTGCCGGACAGGACGCTCGTCTCGATCTTCACCAGGCGCTTGCGGCTGAAGAAGGCCGGGCTCTCGGCGTGGCAGTCGTCCTTGTCGGCGTCCTTCTTGCAGATGGCGTCGAAGGGGACGTCCGGCCAGTTCTCGGCGGTGTCCTTGGTGAGGCTGCCGCAGTCGGACGCCGTGCAGCGCTCGGCGTAGGAGAAGGCCACCTTGTAGGGCGCGTCCACCGTGAACAGCGTGTCGGACCGCTGCCCGTAGAGGATCTTGTCGAGGTAGCCGCCGCGGACGTAGGAGGTGGTCGCGGTGTTCGACTTGTTCTTCTGGTAGTAGTTGGTCTCCGCCGTGTACCAGTACGTCATGGCGTTGCCGTGGGTGTCCTCGACGTAGTCGAGGTTCCACCGCCATGCCTGGGTGACCCAGCGGTCGGCGAAGGAGCCGCCCTTGCTGTAGCCGGGCTCGCCGGAGTCGTCGCCGTACACCGGGACGGTGAAGACCGAGTTGGTCCGCTGGCTGCCCGCGCCGCTCAGCTTGTTGAGGCCGAAGACGTACCTGGTGCCGTCGCCGGTGATGACGGTCCAGTATTCGCCGTCGTCGTCGCCGTTGTCGGCGCCCGTGGAGTGGATGACCGTGGAGGCGTCGTCGTTCTTCAGCCGCCACTTGCCGCTGGTGTCGTCCTTGACCAGCTCGGTGGACTTGCCGTTGAGCACGAGCGAGGCGTTGTCGTACTTCCAGCACAGGTCGTACTGCTTGTCGTGGCCGTCCTCGTCGCAGGTGCCGAACTGACGGTCGATGTAGGAGGTCGCCGCGGTCTCGAAGCCCTCCCCGAGCGAGGTGCCCTGGTTGTTGCTGGTCGAGGTGCGCCCGTCCACGCTGCCCGAGTCGTACGACAGGTCGAGCGCGGGCGCCGGACCCGCCGCAGGCTCCACCGGGGCGATCGGATAGGACCAGGAGAAGGAGCCGGAGTTGCCGCCCGCCTGCCAGGTGGACGACGCGGAGAGCGGGGTGGCGGCGTAGTTGCCGCTGCCGTCGGCCGCCTCGCCGCCCTCACCGGGGGCGTCGGCGGTCACGGCCAGCACGGCCGGGGCCGCGTCGAACGCGACCTGCGCCGAGAGGGTCTGCGCCGTGGCCGAGTTGCCGGTGTCGAGCGGGGTCCGGGTGCGGCACTCCTCCCGCTCCGGGGTGGTGGCGGCGCAGGCGGGCAGCCGCACCAGGCGCAGCCGGCCGCTCCACCCGCCGCCGTACGCGGAGGCGAAGGCGGCGTAGCCGACGCGCAGCGTCGCGGTGCCCGGGGCCTGCGCCTCCGCGGTCAGCAGCACGCCGTCCACACCGGCGGCCTCGGCGGCGGCGCGGTCGAGCACCCGCACCCGGGCCGTCCGCGCACCCGCGGCCTGCGCGTCCGGAGCGGGGGCGGCGCTGCCGGTGGTGGCGCTTTCGGGGGCGGCGCTGCCGGGGGCGGCGCTGTCAGTGGGGGCGCTGTCAGTGGGGGCGCTGTCAGTGGGGGCGCTGTCCAGGCTCACCGGGAGCCCGCCCACGCTGACGGTCTGCCCGCCGCCGATCGGCACGTCGGCCTCGCCCGCGCCCGGCCACCGGGCGGCCTCGCGCTCCTTGGCGGCCCGGTCGGCGGCGGCGTCGTTGCGCGCCCGGGACGCGGCGACCAGCTCCCTGGCCTCCTTCGCCCCGCTCGCGTCCATGGCCCTGACCTTGCTGGACCGTTGCTTCTGCACGGGAGGGGCGCCGGGCGGGCCGTGTTCCGCGGAGACGACGGCCGCCGAGGCCGTCGTCACCCCGACGGGTAACGAGATCACCACCGTCAACGCGGCCACCAGGGCAGCACGAATTGAGGGCCGTCGCATGACCCAACCTCCTCAAGAGGAAACGAGAGAACCCGCGGACCAACCGGGGGAAGATGCGGGAGCCGCGGGGACCGGCGGCCGGCCGGTCCCCGCGGCTTTCGTCAGTCGCCGATGACGGCGTCCAACTGGTCGGAATCGGCCATGGCGCCCGCCCACAGCCGCAGATCGGTGATCCTCGCGGGGAGGAAGTGACCCCAGGAGGTCGCGCTGAAGCCCTTGCCTGCGGCGAAGTCGCCCGACCCGGGCACGGCGGTGTAGGCCATGTCGAGGTCGTTCTGCTCGTGGCCCACGTAGAGCCGCACCACGCGCCCGTTCGCCGCCAGGGCGTCGTACACGCCGGTCAGGCGCACCGGGCTGTCCAGGCTGGCCGTGGTGTCGGAGCTCACCCAGGTCTTCGTGCCGTCCTTGTTGACCCGGCCGAAGCGCCAGTAGCCGACCGGCACGCTGACCTCGTTGCCGTCGTCGTCGAGCTGCGTCTCCTTGCCGGTCAGCTCGAACCACAGGCCCCACGACGATCCGTCGGCGGTGCGCTGCCCGGCCACCTGGCCGATGGTCCCGATCGGCTTCGACACGATCTTGTCTCGGTCGAGCTCGACCTTCACGGTGACCGTGAACGACCCGGTGTCGTCCACGACCGGGCCCGCGGTGGTGGCGGCGTCGTCCACGCCGTCGAGCACCAGGCCCTCGCCGTCCAGCGACGCCCCGCCGGCCAGCGCCAGCGCCCGGCCGTACCCCGACAGCGAGTCGGGCAGCTGCGTCCCGGCGGCGCCCGCCGGGTCCCAGTCGGCCACCAGCTCCACGTCGTTGCGGCCGGACGCCGGCGACTCCGACCGCGCCTCCGCCGCCACCTCCTCCGGGGTCAGGACGCGCTGCCAGGCGGCGACCTCGTCGATCGAACCGGGGAAGTAGTGCTGGAAGATGTTGGCCCACTTGTAGCGGCCGATCTCGAACGGTCCGGGGGCCGACCACAGGGCCGGCGCGGTCTTGCTGCCCTGCGGCACGCCGTTGATGTAGAAGCTCAGCTGCTGCGTCGCCGGGTCGTAGGTGCCGGCGAGGTGGGTCCAGACGTTCACCCGGGAGGTGCCGTTCTTGCCACAGACCGAGGGGTAGGCCCCACCCGTCGCCTCGTCCTTCTCCTTCACGCCGAAGCAGAAGGCGCCGTAGTCCTTCTCGTGGAAGAGCAGGAAGGGGCTGTAGCCCGAGCCGTCCTGCGACAGGACGATGCCGTCGTCGCTCACCTTGTCGAGCCGCACCCAGGCGGCGACCGTGTAGGCCGACCTGGTCTCCAGCACGGGCCCGGACGTCGCGGCGTACGCCGACGTGCCGTTCAGGCCCAGCCCCTTGTCGACCTTGGGGGTGGCCAGTGCGTTGCCGGCGTCGTCATACCAGACCTCGCCGCGGCGTCCCCGGGCGTCCCGTACGGCGCCGCCGTAGAGCGTGGCGTCGTGGTGCCCGCTGCCCTTGTCGACGGCGACGCCGGAGTCCTCGTCGAAGTGCCACCTGCCGACCGGGCCCGCGCCCGCGGCGACCAGGAAGTCGACGACCGTGGTCGCGCCGTATCTGCCGACGTTGTCCTTGGCCCGCACGTACAGGCTGTACGTCCCGGCGGCCGGTGGGGTGATCACCACCTTGGCGGTGGCCCCGGTGATGTCGGACGACCAGGCCGAGCTGGTGGACGCGCGGTATTGGTAGGCGACGTTGTTGGTGTCGCCGGACGCCGGGCCGAAGGTGACGGTGGTGCTCTGCCCGGGTCCGCCGGCCGGCGTGCAGCTCGTGGTCGTGCACGGCGTATAGGGCGCGCCGAGCGCGACCACGGGCGCCTTGGGCGCGGTCGGGTCGACCTTGAAGTAGCACCATCCGGTGGTCGAGCCGTTGGACGGCCCCGGCAGCTGCTTGGTGTAGTTGCTGTAGTAGGAGCGTGTCCACGAGCGGTAGCGGTACAGCACCCCTTCCGACAGCGTCGGTGTGGTGGCGGTGACCTTCACGTTGTCGCCGACGTGCCCGGTCGTGGGCCGCTCCATCGTGGCGAAGGCGTCGGTCCAGGTGCCGTCGGAGTTCTTCTTGTCGACGTCCATCGCCGCCCGGAGCATCGCGCCCGACTCGCCGCCCGGCTCGGTCTGCGGCGTGGACGCGAGAGTGGGCGTGGGGCTGGAGACGATCGCGGGCGCCGACTCCTTCGTCTCGCACACGGTGCCCGATCCGGTGACGATGCCGATGCCGGTCGGCAGCGCCGGCAGTCCGACGTAGTCGACGACGAGCACGGCGTCGTTCCTGAACCGCTTCCAGGCGGAGGTGTCGCCCTCGTCGTGCGCCCGCAGCTCCAGCGTGAGCTTGGAGAACTTGCCCGCCGCGAAGTCCTTCACGGTCGGGGTCAGGTTCTCGTTGGTCTCGTCCGGGTTGTCCTTGAACTGGATCACCGCGGCCGGCTGGCTGGGGCTGCAGGCCGAGCCGCGGCCCGCCGACACGTTCCGGTCGACCATCAGGTCGAGCTCCTTGGGCCGGCTCGACCAGGTGGTTGACGAGGTGAAGTTGTTGGTCCGCTCCAGGTCGACCCATCGGGGGCTGCACTGGAACGACCACGACTCGGTGACGCGGAACGCGGCGCTCAGCACCTGCTTGCCCTTGAGGCTCGCGGGGGAGAACTGGAAGTACAGCCGCTGGGTGTATCCGGGCCCGCAGTAGTAGCCGCTCCAGGTGCCGCAGTGGCCGACGCCCTTACCCTCGTTGTCGTCGCCGTTGCCCCAGTTGTACGACTTGTAGCCGTCCGAGCGCAGCAGCGTCCTGTCGGTCTCTCCCCAGGTCACGGTCGGGTCGATGTAGACGGGGTAGGCCGACTCGTCCTTCTGCCGCAGCAGGTCGGCGTCGGGCACGAGGGTGATCGAGTCCTCGCCGACCTCGATCGGCAGCTCGGCGTGCCCCGCTCCGGGAGCGGGGCCGTCGGCGGCCGGCCCCTCGTCCGGAGCGCCTTCCGAGGGCTGCGGCGTCGCCGGTGATGTCGCCGGTGATGTCGCCGGTGAGGCCGGCTCGGGCGAGCCGTCCGCGGGCGCGCCCTGGGGAGCGCCCTGGGGCGTGGCGCCCTTTGCGGAGGGTGCGGAGCCGGAGGGTGCGGCGTCGGAGGGTGGGGAGCCGGAGGGTGCGGCGTCGGAGGGGCCTGCGTCGGAGGGGTTGGCGTCGGCCGGGGCGGCCTCGCCCGCCCCGGCCTTCCCGGCGGTGGGGTCCCCGGTGGAGTCCCACATCGCGGCGGGAGGCGAGGTGAAGACCTCGGTGGCGTTGCCGTCGGTCGCGGACATGCCGCCGTCCGCGGTCTCCTCCACCTTGAGCCCGGACGACTTCACGGCATACCGGATCTTCGCGAGCGCGGGGTTGGCCGCGGCCTGCGGAGTCTTCACGATCAGGACCTGGCGGAAGCCCTCTGTCGTCGCGGTCATCCTGAGGTCGACGTCGGGCAGCACGTTCGGATAGGTGGCGTTCGGGCCGTCCAGCACCGGTTCGGGCAGGGTTCCCGGCCAGCCCAGCGTGAGGGTGCGGCCGTCCCGGTGCATCGTGACGAGGTTCCCGCCGTCGCCGCCTCCGGAGAAGGAGATGCCCACGGCGGCGGCGACCGGCCCCACGCTTCCGTCGGCGCGCCGGGCGAGCGTCGCGTCGGGGGACACCCACGCGCCGTCCGGCCCCTTGACCCGGACGGGGGTGGTCGACTGCTCCAGCCGGAACGACTCGCCGTCCGGATTGGCATACGTGGTGGTGAACTCGGTCCTGGCCTCGGTCACCTCGACCGGCTCCCGGATCTCGGCCGCGCGTTTCAGCGCCTGCTGCCAGCCGTCGAGCGGGGCCGCGTCGGATCCCGTCCGACCTTCCTCCTGTGCCGCCATCGCGGCCGGGGGCGCCCCGGTTCCCACCAGTACACCCGCCACCACCACGGCGGTGAGCGCACGCCACCTCCGCAGTCCGGGAAGCCTAAACATGAGTTATCTCCCGTACGAAATCCGCAAGATCGCCAACATTAAACGTTTACAGTCCACCCCTGTCAACGAAATCTTTTCGCCCAATAAGGAGGTCTAGTCATCTTCTCGACATAAAGCGCACATAAGTAATATGCGAGCAGCAGATCAGACAAATTGACACTTTGGTGCACACAATGTGCGTCGGCGTACCAGACCTCCGCCGCGGAGTTCCTGTCACGGCAAGCGGGCACTCACGTTGGGTCACCGGGGAGCGGCCCCGCCGGGACCGCTGTGGTCGCGCCTCCGCGCTTCACGCCCCGCGGCCCCCGGCACCCCCGCGCTCTGCGGCCCCCGCACCCTTGCGCCTCCGCGCCTCTGTACCCCGGCATCCCGCGCCCCCGCGTCGCCGGATCGCTGTGCCGCCGTTTCCCGGGCCCGCGCCGGCCGGTGTCTCGGTGGTCCGGTGTCTCGGTGGTCCGGTGTCTCAGCGGTCGTGCTCGCGGTGCAGCGCGGCCAGCTCGGTGCGGTTGGCCACGCCGAGCTTCGCGTAAACGTGCGCCAGGTGGGTCTTGACCGTGCTGCGGCTCATGAACAACCGGCCGCCGATCTCGGGGTTGGACAGGCCCGCCGCGGCCAGCCGTACGACCTCCTGCTCCGCGGGGGTGAGGGCGGCCCAGCCGGTGGCCGGACGGCGGCGTCCGCCGTGCGCGCGGCGGGTGAAGGCGACGGCCTCCTCCAGCTCCATCCGGCGGCCCTCCGGATCGGACACGACGCCCGGCCGGTGCGGCCGGGGGTAGCCGAGCTCCTCCCTGGCCCGGTCGCACGCGCCCATGATCCGGGCCCCGGTGGTGGCGTCGGCCAGCGCCGCCAGGGCCTCCAGGCTGTCGATGCAGGCCGGCCGGAGGTCGTTGGCGGCGCGCAGGCGCAGGGCCTCCAGATGCAGCGCGACGGCGCGCGCCTCATTGAGGAACGCCTGCTGCTCCAGGGCGTCGGCGATCAGGCGCGGCATCCCCAGGGCCTCGGCGGCGTCGAGGCCGGCCGCGCAGGCACGGGCTGCGCCCTCCGGGTCGCCGGCCTGACGCAGCGCCGCCGCCAGGGCGATGCGGGTCTCCGGGGTCAGCAGCTCGTCGGGCTGCTCGGCGCCGCGCCAGGCCGTCTCGCTCCTGAACCACTCGGCCGCCCGCACCGGTTCGCCCCTGCTCAGGCAGAGCCGCCCGATCGTCAACGCGAGCCCCGGCACGAAGGGCGCCGAGGGCGCCTGGTCCACCAGCCGGATGACCGGGTCGAGGGCGAGCCCGGCTGCCTTGTCGTCCCCCTGCAGGTGGCACACGCGGGCGAGGATCGCGCGAGCCGTACCGGCGCGGTGGTAGTCGGCGAGCGGGGCGGCGACCTCGACCGCCTGCTCCGCCAGCGCCCTGGCCCGGTGCAGCTCGCCGAGAAAGGCGCTGCCGAGGGCCATCAGGCCGAGCGCCAGCGCCGCCACGCCGCGGTCGCCGCGCCGCAGCAGGCCGCGGACCGGCGTTTCCATCGCCGCCAGCGCCTGGCGATGCTCCTCCCTCATGTGGTGGACCAGCCCGGCGAGGACCTGCGCGGCGTCGGCCACGAAGGCGTCGCCGGCCGCGACGGCCTCCTCGCGTACGGCGGCGGCCCGCACCCGCGCCTCGTCCGGAGAGGTGAACAGCATGCCGATGGCGCCGAGGGACCCCGCCAGGCAGGCGGTCCGCAGGTCGCCGTGGTCGAGCGCCATGGCCCGGGCGGCGTCGGCCGCGTCGAACTCCAGCCCGGCCGGGTGCGTGGTGTCGGCGACGAGCGCCAGGCCGGTGAGCACGCGGGCCTGCAGTGCGCTGTGCTCGCCGGCGCTCCGCTCGGCCGCCAGCCGGAGCAGCCCCAGGCCCTCCACGAGCCGCCCTTCCAGGTGCCACAGCCAGGCCAGCCCGGCCGCCAGATGACGAGCCTGCTCGGGACGGTCGCCGGACAGGCCCCATTCGATCGCCGCGCGCAGGTTGGGATAGTCCTCGCGCATCCTGGCCCGCCAGGTGTCCTTGTCGCCGTCCAGCAGCGGGGCGGCCTCCCGCACCAGGGCCAGGCAGACGGTCACGTGCCGGTCGCGTACGGTGTCGAGCTCGCCCGCCTCGGCGAGCCGCTCCCACGCGTACCGTCTGACCGAGGACAGCATCCGATAGCGGGTGACGCCCATGCGGGTCTCGGCCAGCAGCAGCGACTTGTCGATCAGCCGGCGCAGTCCGGTGAGCACCTCCACTCGGTCATGGCCGTCCAGCACGCCCTCGGCGGCGGCGAGGGTGAAGCCCGGCTCGAACACGCCCAGCCGCCGGAACAGCACCTGGTCGCGCTCCTCAAGCAGGTCGTGGCTCCAGGCCATGGACGCCGCCAGCGTACGGTGCCGCGGCGGCGCCCCCTGGTGAGCGGCGACCAGGATCGAGAACCGGTCGTTTAGCTCGGCGTGAATCTCCTGGGGCGTCAGCGTGCCGGTCCAGGCGGCGGCCAGCTCCAGCGCGAGAGGGATGCCGTCCAAGCGGGCGCAGATGTCGCGCACCGCGGCAAGGGCCTCCTCGGTGCGCGGAACGTCGTGGCCGCGGTCGAGGAAGAGGGCGACCGCGTCGTGGGCGTCCAGGGGCGGGACCCGCCAGACCAGCTCGCCGGGCAGGCCGAGCGGCTCCCGGCTGGTCGCCAGGACGGTGACGTGCGGGCAGTGGCGCAGCAGGCCCGCCACCACCCCGGCGACGCCGTCCAGCAGGTGCTCGCAGTTGTCGAGCACCAGGAGCAGCTCGCGCTCGCGCAGCTGCCTGGACAGCGCGGCGGTCTCGTCGGAGTCGCCGGCCAGGAGCACCCGCAGGACCGTCGCGACGAGGCGCGGCACCGCCGCCGGGTCGGTCTCCTGCGCGAGGTCCGCCCACCACACGCCGTCGCGCGGCGGGCGCGCCGGCCGCGCGGCGAGCCGGGCCGCCAGCCGGGTCTTGCCGCAGCCGCCCGCGCCGGTCAGGGTGACCAGCCGCGACTCGCCCAGGGCCTTCCCGATCACGTGCAGCTCGGCCCGGCGGCCGACGAACGAGGTCAGCTCCGGCGGCGGAGCGCCGTCGTCGGCCAGGTTCGCGTCGGGCATATCGGCCATCTGGCCGATGTTAGCCACTGCCGCCCCGGCGAGACTCGCCTCATGACAGCGAACCGCACCGTAATCGGCAACATCACCCTCTCGCTCGACGGCCGGATCCACGGCCCCGGCGGCGAGTACGACATGGGCTGGATCGTCCCCCACGCCGTCAGCGACGCGGCCCGCGACCACATGGTGAAGGTGACCTCCGGGGCCACCACCGCGCTGCTGGGCCGCAGGAACTACCAGGGCTTCGGCGGCTTCTGGCCCGCCGTGGCCGACGACGAGTCGGCCGACCCCCGCGACCGGGCCTTCTCCCGGTGGCTGAACACCGTCGAGAAGATCGTCTTCTCCACCACGCTCACCGAGGCGCCATGGCAGAACTCCCGCATCGCCGCCGCCGGCCCCGCCGAGGTCGTGAAGGAGCTGCGGCAGCAGGACGGCGGCGACATCGTCGTGCCGGCCAGCACCAGCGTCATCCAGGCCCTGCTGCGGGCCGGAGAGCTCGACCGGCTGAGCATCACGCTCGCGCCCGAGCTGGTCGGCGACGGGCCCCGCCTGTTCGCCGACGGCCTTCCCGCCACCGGCTGGCGGCTCGTCTCCGCCACGCAGGCCGCGAGCGGGGCGCTGTGCCTGCTGTACGACAAGGTCCGCGACGGCGACTGAGCCGCGTCGCCGGCTGGTTTCCCCAGATCTGCCCTCTGGCCGGCTCGTACGCGGCCCGGAGCACGGTCTGGGCGGGCAGCGGCACGCCGGAGGCCGCCTTGGCCCCGGCGGGCTGCTGGACGCCGTCCGGCTGACGCCCGGCACCCGCGTCCGAGCCGCCTTCACTACCCTCGGCACCGTCTGCCTCACGACGGAGCCCTGACATGCCGCTGATCGAGATATCCCTGGTCGAGGGCCGCTCGCCCGAGACCATCCGGGCCCTCATCCACGAACTCCACGAGGCCGCCGTCCGCGCCCTCGACGTTCCACCGGCCTCCGTACGCGTCATCGTCCGCGAGGTCCCGGCCACCCACTGGGCCGCCGGAGACGTCACCATCAGCGAACGCGCGGACTGATCATGCGGCGATTCGTGCTAATTTCCTGATCGTAAGGTGCAGCGCTCGTTCGCGAGCGTGTCGGGACATCCGGCCGGCACGACAGCCTCAGCACGGGCTGTCTGGATCTCTCAGCGGAGAGTGTGCCCTGCCATGCCCGCGTCCTTGTCCTCACGCGCATCGGACCTCGTGACCGTCGGCGGCCGTCTGGAGATCGGTCCGGTCGAGGCTCGCGGCGAGGCCGAGCGGCATCCCGCCCTCGGCGACGACCGGCATGACCGCAGGCCCACCGCGCCTTCCACGCTTCCGGAAGGCGGCCGCAGTCGAATCCGTACCGATCACCGGAGTATTTCCATGATTCTCGTCACCGGAGGCCGCGGCGCGGTCGCCACCCACCTGCTGACCCTGCTGGTCGAGGCCGGCCGCCCCGTGCGGGTGGCCTCCCGCGACCCCGAGCGGCTGCGGGTCCCCGACGGCGTCACGGCCGTCACCTGCGACCTCCGCGATCCCGCGACCTTCCCGGCCGCTCTCGACGGCGTCACCGAGGTCTTCCTGTACGCCGAGCCCTCGCACATCGCGGAGTTCGCCGACATCGCCGTCACGGCGGGGGTCGAGCATGTCGTGCTGCTGTCGTCCTCCGGCGTGCTGGAGCCCGGCGCGGCCGGCGACCCGCTGGCCACGTCGCATCTCGACGTCGAGACCGCGCTGCTCGCGGCACCGCTCACCACCACGATCCTGCGCCCCGGCTCCTTCGCCGGGAACGCGGGCGCCTGGGCCTGGCCCATCAGGGCCGGACGCCCGGTGAGCCTGCCCTACCCGGGCGCCCACACCGACCCCATCCACGAACGGGATCTCGCCGAAGTGGCCTTCACCGTGCTCGCCGACCCACGCCACCGGGGCCGGCATCTCCACCTGACCGGCCCGGAGAGCCTCACGTTCACCGAACAGATCGAGCGGCTCGCCGAGATCACCGGCCGGCCGATCGCCGTCCGCCACGTCACCCGGGAGGACTGGAAGCGGGAGATGGCCGACTACATCCCCGCTCCCTACGCGGACGCCCTGCTGGACTACTGGCAGGCCAAAGACGGCAGGCCCGTACACCTGACCGGCACCGTCGAACAGGTCACCGGCCGCGCTCCCCGCACCTTCGCCACCTGGGTCCGCGACCACGTCGCGGACTTCGCCGGATAGCACCATGCAAGGCCGCCTGGGGGCGTGGGTCACCCGACCCCGCCCCCGCGCGGGTCCGTACTGGTCGGGGAGCACATGGAGAGCCGCCGAGGGGCGTGTGAGACGATGATCCGCCCCCGGCCGTGACGCCGGGGAGCACGAGACACAGGACGTCGACGAAGGGGCTTCACGCTATGGCAGTCATCCATCGCACCACCTTGACGCCCACCAAGCTGGAGCTGCTCACGTCCTGGCTTCCCACCCGGCCCTGGTACGAAGGCGAGGGGCGGCCGGAGCTGCTGAAGGGCGGCGGCTTCCGGCTCGACGACCCGAAGGGCGAGGTCGGCATCGACTTCATGGTGGTCACCGACGTGTCCGGCGACCGGTCGGTCTCCTATCACGTGCCGCTCACCTATCGAGGGGCGCCGCTGGAGGACACCGCCCACGCCCTCATCGGTACGGCGGAGCACGGCGTGCTGGGACCGCGGTGGGTCTACGACGGCACCCACGACCCGGTCCTCGTCGCGCAGCTCCACGCCCTGCTCCACGGCGACGCCGAGCCGCAGCACCAGAGCGTGAGCGACACCCCCGACCCCTCGGTCGTCGCGAGCCTCACGGGAGCCCCGGTGCCGGGCCCTGTCCGGCTGACCGGCGTGGCCGACGGGCCGCACGCCACCGACATCGTCGTGGACGGCGACGGCGGCGGACGGCTGACCCTGCGCTTCACCCGCGTCATGCGGCCCGGCGAAGCGGACGCCGGGAGAACCCGGGGTCACGTCACGGCCGGCTGGCGGCTGCACGACGAGACCGAGGCCCGCGGCGTGTACGTCGTCGTCCTCGACGCGCCCCGCTGATCCCGTCCCGCTGATCGCCCCCTGCTGATCGCCCCCCACTGATCGTGCCCTGCTGATCGCGCCCCGCTGATCGCGCCCCCGGCGAGCCGCCTCGCCGGGGGAGGCCGGTGGCTACGCGCGGGGCCGCCGCAGGATGCGGACCTGCCGGGGAGCCAGGGTCGCGTCCTGAGCCAGGGCCGGGCCGCGGAGGGGGTCGCCGGGGATCGCGGACACGTCGACGTGCCGGTCGGTGCGGTTGATCACGAACCAGTAGTCGTCCGTCCCGTCGGTGCGGACGGCGACGTCCACGAGCCCGCGGGCCTCGGGCGGCAGCTCCGAGGAGACCCCCGCGACGTCCAGCAGGTGAGGAAGGACGACCCCCAGGCCCTCCGGGCCCAGGCGGGTGGAGACGTACGACGCCGAGCCCGCTCCCGTACGGCGCGTCGTGACGGCGGGGCGGCCCGCGTGGTCGCCGGTCTTGTACGTCGCCACGACCTCGGCGTCCGGGTCGGTGATGTCGATCCGGTCGGTCCACAGCGTGCCGGACACGCCGAGGTCGAGCTCGACGGACTCGCCGTCCAGCAGGGGGCCGAACTCCTCGATCCTGATGCCGAGCAGGTCGCGCAGGGCGCCGGGGTAGCCGCCGAGCCACACGTGGTCGTTCTCGTCGACGATGCCGGAGAAGTACGTGGTGACGAGGTGGCCGCCGGAGGCGACGTAGCCCTCCAGCCGCCGGGCCAGGGCGGCGGGCACGACGTGCAGGATCGGGGCCACGAGCAGCCGATAGCCGCTGAGGTCGTCGTCCACGCCGACCACGTCCGCGCGGACGCCCGCGTCGAGGAACGCGGTGTACCAGTCGAGGGCCTCCTGGCGGTAGCGCAGCAGCGAGGTGGGGTGGGAGTCCAGCTCGCTGGCCCACCACGAGTCCCAGTCGAACGCGATCGCCACGGGGGCGCGCCGCCGCCGGGTGCCCGCGACCGGCGCGAGGGCGGCCAGCGTGGCGCCCAGGTCGGCGACCGAACGGAACACCTCGCTGTCGGTGCCGGCGTGGGGCACCATCGCCGAGTGGTACTTCTCGGCCCCGCCCGCCGACTGCCGCCACTGGAAGAAGCAGACCGCGTCGGCGCCGTAGCCGACGTGGGTGAGCGAGTCGCGGGCCATGCCGCCGGGCCGCTTCGCCAGGTTGACCGGCTGCCAGTTGACCGCGCTGGTGGAGTGCTCCATCAGGAACCACGGCCGGCCGCCGGCGAGCGAGCCGGTGAGGTTGGCCGAGAAGGACAGCTCGTCCTGAGCCTGGGGGCCGGTCAGCACGTAGTGGTCGTTGGAGACGAAGTCGACCTCCCGGGCCCAGTCGGCGTAGTCCATGCCCTTGGTCTCGCCCATGACCATGAAGTTCGTGGTCACGGGGACGTCCGGGGTCAGCTCGCGCAGGATGTCCCGCTCCGCGCGCAGGTGGTCTTTCAGCGCGTCGGAGGAGAACCGCGCGAAGTCGAGCTGCTGGGTGGGGTTGGGGTAGGAGGCGGCCAGGCGCGGCGGCAGGATCTGCGACCAGTCGCTGTAGCGCTGGGACCAGAACGAGGTCGCCCAGGCGCGGTTCAGCTCGTCGAGCGTGCCGTACCGGGCCCGCAGCCACGCGCGGAAGGCGGCCGCGGCGTCGTCGGAGAAGTCGTAGACGTTGTGGCAGCCGAGCTCGTTGGAGACGTGCCAGGCGGCGAGGGTGGGGTGACCGGCGTAGCGCTCCGCGAGGGCCCGGGTCAGCCGCAGCGCGTGCTCCCGGAAGACGGGGGAGGTCGGCCGCCAGTGCTGCCGCGCACCCGGCCACAGCGTGCGGCCGTGCCGGTCCACGGGGAGGATCTCCGGATGCTTGGCCGTCAGCCACGGCGGCGGCGAGGCCGTCGCGGTGGCCAGGTCGACGGCGATGCCGTGGGCGTGCAGCAGGTCCATCGCGTCGTCGAGCCAGTCGAAGTCCCAGACGTCCTCGCTCGGCTGGATCCGCGCCCACGAGAAGATCGCCAAGGAGACGATGTTCACCCCGGCCGCCCGCATCGCGCGCATGTCCTCGTCCCAGACCTCCCGGGGCCACTGCTCGGGGTTGTAGTCGGCCCCGAACCCCAGGCGGGCCCGTCCGGGGTCGGACGGCCAGCGCACCCAACGGTGCCGGTCAGCGTTCACAGCGACTCCTTCGAATGATGGTTACGTGGTCTTCCATTGCCGGTCGGCGCCGCCGTCGCGGGCCCACAGGACGGCCGGGGTGCCGTCGGAGGTGCGGGCCTGGCCGGCGTCCAGGCGCATGCCGGACCGGGCCGGCGTCGCATCGGTGAGTACGCCCGCGGAGACGACGGCCAGTGCTGTGAGCGCGCAGGGGAGTGGACGGCGATGGGAGCGCGTTCCGAGGTTGTTGCGGGGGTGGGCGTGCATGGTGCTTCCTTTCGCGGGGGGAGGACCGGCGGCCCGGGGATCGGCTGCCGGTGGCCGGGACGGCGCCGCCGGTCGGCGGCGCCGCGGAAGTACATATGCGGTGATGCGGTCGTGTGGTGGTGGCGTGCGACTGCGCCCTTGCGGTTGTGGCCTTGCGGTCGCGGCCTTGCGGTTGCGACGCTTCGGTCGCGATGGCGCGTTGTGAGGTTGCGAGGGTGGGCGCGGGCGGTGGGCGCGGGCGGTGGGCGCGGGCGGTGGGCGGTGCGAGGGACGCGTCGGCCGGGAGCGGCCTCGGGCCATGACTCCGGGCCCATGACTCCGGGCTCATGACTCCGGGCCCATGGCTGCGGGGCCATGGCTGCGGGGCCATGCCTCCGGGGCCATGACGTTGGGGGCACCGCCGTGAGGGCACCGCCTTGAAGCTCGCCCCGGCCCGTCGCTGTCGCTGTGCTCCCCCGCGGAACGGCGGCGGCGACGGGCCGGTGACCTCGGCGACCGCTACTTGATGGTGAAGCCCTGCTCCTCGCCGTACTTCAGCGAGGCGTCCTGCCAGGCCTTCAGGCCGTCCCGCAGCGGGGTGGAGGAGGTGTACGCCTTGCCGACCGTGTCGTTGAAGATGCTGTTGGCGTAGACCTGGAACGGCAGGTAGGACCAGCCGCTCACGACCTGGGAGGCCGACTCGGCGAGCACCTGGTTGACCTTCTGGCCGCCGAAGTAGGGGAACTCCTTGTCCTGGAACTTCTGGTCCTGGAGCTGGGCGGTGGTGGCGGGGAAGGCGCCGCCGTCCACCCGGGTCTGCACCCCTTCGTCGACGTTCGCGTACTTGAGGAAGGCGTAGGCGAGGTTCTTGTTGGCGCTGGCCTCGGGGATCGCGAGCGAGCTGCCGCCGTTCTCGGAGGTGGCCCTGCCACCGGCCTCCCACTGCGGCATGGGCGCGACCCGCCACTTGCCTGCCCCGGCCTTGACGCCGGACTCGAGGTTGGCGGGCATCCAGGCGCCGATGACCAGGGTGGCGATGGTGCCGTCGCCCAGGCCCTGATACCAGGCGTCGCTCCAGCTGCTGGTCGGCGCGACCAGCTTGCCGTCGATCAGCTTCTGCCAGAGGCCGGTGAACTTCTGCGTGCCCGGCTCGGCGAAGTCGATCCCGACCGTGGTGCCGTCGACCGTGTACGGCTTGCCGCCCGCCTGCCAGATCATGCTGGTGGTGAAGCCCGCGTCACCGGTGTCGTTGGTGATGTACGCCTTCGGGTTGGCCTGGTGCAGCTTCTCGGCGTCCGCCAGGTACTCGTCCCAGGTGGTGGGCACCTTGAGGTCGTACTTGTCGAAGACGTCCTTGTTGTAGAACAGCGCCATCGGGCCGGAGTCCATGGGCAGGCCGTAGATGCCGTTGCCGACGTGGACGGAGCTCCACGGGCCGGGGGTGAAGGTGCCGTCGAGCTTGCCCGCGCCCAGGGTGGCGAGGTCGGTGACCGACTTGGCGAGGGCGAACTGCGGCAGGGCGTAGTACTCCACCTGGGCGACGTCCGGGACTCCCGAGCCGGCCTTGATCGCGTTCTGGAGGGCGGTGTACTGGTCGTTGCCGGTGCCCGCGTTGACGAGGTTGACCTTGACCTTCGGATACTTGGCCTGGAAGTCCGCGACGACCTGCTTGAGCGTCGGCTCCCACGCCCAGACGGTGATGGAGCCGCCGGTGTCGAGGGCCTTCTGGATGTCGGCGTCGGAGACGGCCGCGGACGCCGCGGGGGCGGCCGCGCCGGCGCCCGAGGAGGAGCCGTCGTCGCCGGAGCCGCAGGCGGCGGCGGTGAGCGACACGGTCAGGGCCGCGCCCAGCAGCAGGGCGTGACGGCGGTTCATCGCCATGGGATGTGCCTTTCTGGGTTATCCGAGGAGACAGACGTCGAAGGGGCGGTGCCGTGCGCCGCCCGTCATTCCTTGACGCTTCCGGCGGCCAGGCCCGACTGCCAGTAGCGCTGCAGCAGCAGGAACGCCGCGATCAGCGGGATGATGGTGATCAGCGAACCGGTGATCACGAGGTTGAAGACGGCCTCGCCGCCCGCCGTGAGGGCCTGCTGGTTCCATTCCTTCAGGCCGACCGTGAGCGGATACCAGTCGGGGTTCTTCAGCATGATCAGTGGCAGGAAGTAGTTGTTCCAGGTCGCGACCACGTTGAACAGCAGGACCGTGACCAGGCCGGGCGCCAGCAGCGGCAGGCTGATGCGGAAGAAGGTGCGGAACTCGCCCGAGCCGTCCACCCGCGCCGACTCCAGGATCTCCTTGGGCACGGCGTCGTTGGCGAAGGTCCACATCAGATAGAGGCCGAACGGCGAGACCAGCGACGGGATGATGATCGACCACGGGGTGTCGGTCAGGCCCATCTTCGCGAACATCAGGAACGTGGGCACGGCGAGCGCGGTGCCGGGCACCGCCACCGCCCCGATGACCACGGCGAACACCGCCTTCTTGCCGGGGAAGTCGAACTTCGCCAGCCCGTAGCCCGCAAGCGTCGCCAGCAGGGTCGCGCCGCCCGCCCCGGCGACCACGTACAGCAGGGTGTTGAGCAGCCAGCGGACGAAGATCCCGTCGTTGTACGTGAAGGTCGTGCGGATGTTGTCGAACAGGGCGAAGTCGCCGCTGAACCACAGGCCGAAGGAGCCCAGCAGCTTTTCCTGGGTCTTGGTGGCGTTGATCACCAGCCACGCCAGGGGGAGGAGCGTGTAGACGAGCATGAGCGCGGTCAGCACGGTCAGCGTCGCGCTGCGGCGGCCCTGCGAGGATCGGCGCCGCCGGATGACCAGAGGGCCGCGGCCCGTGGCCGCCGCCGGCCGGGACGCCCGGCCTGCCCTGGGAGTGGAGGTCGCCATGGCTCAGACCGCCTTCCGCATGCCGCGCAGCTGGACGATGTAGGCGACGATCATCGTGATGATCCCCATGACGATGGCGACCGTCGCCGAGTAGTTGAACTGCTGGCCCGCGAAGGACAGCGAGTAGGCGTAGAAGTTCGGCGTGAAGTAGGTGGTGACCGAGTTCGGCGCGATCGTCTTGAGGATGCTCGGCTCGTTGAACAGCTGGAAGCTGCCGATGATCGAGAAGATCGTGGCGATCACCAGCGCGCCGCGCAGCGCGGGCAGCTTGATCGCCCAGATGATCCGGAGCTGGCCCGCCCCGTCGAGCGCGGCGGCCTCGTACAGCGAGGGGTTCACCACCTTGAGCGCCGAATAGAGGATCAGCATGTTGTAACCCACGAACTCCCAGGTCACGATGTTGCCGATGGACGCCAGGACCAGGTCGGGCGACAGCGGGTCGGGCAGTGAGAGCCCGAACGCCTCGTTGATGTTGCCGATCAGGCCGAACCTGGCGCCGTACATGAAGCCCCACATCAGCGTGGCGACGACCGCGGGCACCGCGTACGGCAGGAACACCGAGATCCGGAAGAACGCCGTGCCGTACAGCCTGCCGCTGTCGATCGCGAGCGCGACCAGCAGCGCGAGGAACAGCATGATCGGCACCTGGACGACCAGGAAGAGCGCGACGCGCCCGAACGCCGACCAGAACTGCGGGTCCTGCAGGACGTCGAGGTAGTTGTCGGCCCCGACGAAGGACGTCCCGCCGATCAGCCGGGTGCGGAACAGGCTCAGGTAGATCGAGTAGGCGATCGGAGCCAGGAACACCAGCGCGAAGACCGCCATGAACGGCCCGACGAACTGCCAGCCGATCCATGATCGGCCTCTGCCGGCCAACCCTCCCCGGACGTTCGAATACCCTTCCGAGACCACCGGCTCGCTCCTCTCCGCGGCGTGGTTACCGGCCGTGACTCTCCTGTTTACGTGAACATCGCGAGCATGTTTACGTAAACATCATGATCGAACGAGTCCCGCCCAGTTGTGACAGAGGGTGATTTCCTGAGTCGCCGAGGTTATGTTTACGTAAACTTCTGCTGCGGTATGGTGGCACTCGTCCCACGAGAGGTCAAGAGGCTCCCCAGGTCACACCCCGGTGGATCACGGCGTACGATCTCCGGCGACGAGGGCGAGCAGGCGGGAGCGACACAGGAATGAATCCGGACGGCCCGGCCCGGCAGGCGCCGGCGGCGGTCGGCGGCGCACAGCGGGGCGGCTCGGGCATCCCGGGCGGGCGTCGCAAGCAGCGGGTCTCCATGGCCGACGTGGCCAAGCTCGCGGGTGTCTCGTCCCAGACGGTCTCGCGGGTCGCCAACGGCCACCCCGGCGTCGTCGGCGCGACCCGCGAACAGGTGCTCGCGGCGATGCGGGAGCTGGGATACCGCCCCAACAGCGCCGCCCGGGCGCTGCGCTACGGCCAGTTCAACACGATCGGCGTGATCCTTTTCGGGCTGGCCTCGACCGGCAACAGCCGCACTGTGGAGGCCATCGCCACCCACGCCGCGGCCGAGGGCTACGCGATCACGCTGATCCCCATCGGCATCCCCACCCAGGACAACGTGCTGGGCGCGTTCACCAGGATGGGCGAGCTGGCGGTCGACGCCGTCATCGTCATCATCGAGATCCACCTGCTCGACGCCGGCACGGTGACGCTTCCTCCCGGAGTCCACGTCGTCGTCGTGGACTCCGACGCCGGAGACCGCTACAGCGTCGTCGACACCGACCAGGCGGAAGGCGCCCGGCTCGCCGTACGCCACCTCCTCGACCTGGGGCATGAGACGGTCTGGCACGTCACCGGCCCCCAGACGTCCTTCGCCAGCCAGCGCCGCGAGCAGGCCTGGCGCGTGGCCCTGCGGGAGGCCGGGCGGCCCGTGCCCCCGCCGCTGCACGGCGACTGGTCGGCGGAGTCGGGCTACGAGGCCGGGCTGGAGCTGGCCGCCGAGCCGAGCTGCACGGCGGTGTTCGCCTCCAACGACCAGATGGCCCTCGGCCTGCTGCGCGCCTTCCACGAGCGGGGGCTGGCGGTGCCCGCCGACGTCAGCGTGGTCGGCTTCGACGACATCCCCGACGCCTCCTGCTTCGTGCCTCCGCTGACGACCGTCCACCAGGACTTCGCCGAGGTGGGGCGGCGGTGCGTCCAGGGGGTCCTGCGGCAGATCCGCGAGGGCGGCACGTCCCGGCCCGGCACCGAGCTGGTCCCCACCCGGCTGGTCGTCCGCGAGAGCACGGCGCCGCCGCGCGCCGGCGGACGGGACGCCGCGTCATGAGGTCCTTCCGGCGCTCATGAGCGCCTCCCCGCGGTCATGAGGTCCTTCCCGCGGTCGGCGACGGCATGACGGGGATGACGGCGGCGAGCCATCCGGCGGGGTCCGCGGTGAAGTGGGGCGCCGCCCGCGCCTCCCACCACGACCGCTCGGCGAGGACGGTCTCCGCCTTTCCCGTCCGGGGTCGCGAGGACGCTGCACTCGTCGGACTGCACGTAGGCGAACACACTGCCGGTGATCTCCTCGCACAGCGCCCTGCCCACCTCGTTCATGGCGTCCATGACCGCGGGGTCGAACGGCCGCCGGGCGTCCCGGAGGAAGGTGTGGAACGCCCGCCCGTCCACCCGCAGGATCGTGTACGCCCGGCGCGGCAGCACACTCCTGGTGGCCCGCTCGTACGCCTTCATGCGGTCGCCGAGCGCGGTCCTGTCGCTCATGCCGGTCTCTCCTCAGACTCCCGCCGCGTGGTCGTCCGCGTGGTCGTCCGCGTGGTCGTCCGGGGGGTGCGGTGGGTGATGCAGGATCTCACGCCACGGGGGAGTGGCCGCCACCGTTTATCCCGAGGCCGGCCCTTTTCAGATGTGCTCGTCGGGGGCTTGGAGGCGGCCCAGGAGCATGAGCAGGAGCTCGTCCACGATCTGGTCGCGGGTGGCGTCGACCCAGCCGACGGCCCAGTCGTGCATGAGCCCGTTGACCGCCCCGACGAACGCGGCGGCAGTGACGCGGAAGTCGCGCGGGGGAATCTCGCCGCGGGCGGCGGCGTCGTCGAGCTGCTCGCACATGAAGTCGATCCAGCGGGCGCGGCGGTCCAGGCGCTGGCGGTCGAGCCGGGGGCTGACCCCGATGACCTCCACGAAGGCGATGCGGGTGTGGCGGGGGTCGGCGGTGGCCCCCGTGGCGTACGCGCGGAACAGCCGGGTGCAGCGGTCGATGGGCTCCAGGTGGCGCACCTGGGGGAGGGCGTCGAGGACGGCCCGCTGCGCGACGTCGTTGATGTACAGGTGCAGCTCGGCCAGCAGGTCCTCCAGGCTGCGGAACTCCTCGTAGAACTGGCGGCTGGACAGGCCCGCGGCGCGGCACACGTCGGCGATCCTCGTGGCGCGGTAGCCGGGGCCGGCGCCGAACAGGTCCAGGCCCGCTTTCAAGAAACGCCCGCGGCGTTCGGCCTGCCGTTCGGCCGCCGACCTTCCGCCATACCGGCCCGCCGCCGGGGTGATCCTGCCCGCCACCATGTCCTCCGCATCCGTGATGCATGCATTTTGGCCTCATGGCGGACGCCGTACGTGCCTACTACGAAGTAACAAGTCTGAATATCGAAATGTTCGGATATATGCGGTTCTTGCGCCGGCGGCGTGCGGACTTCCCGGCCGGCCACCACAGGGGAGCGTGCCCGTCTCCCGGCGGGCACGCCCCGTGACGTACGGCTCAGGCGTCCTCGTCCACGTGAACGGCCCCGGCGGGGCAGACGGCGGCGGCCTCGCGGACCGCGGGGTGCCGGTCCTCGGCGGGCTCGGGCTCCAGCAGGACGACGATGCCGTCCTCGTCGCGCTGGTCGAACACCTCCGGGGCGATCAGCGCGCACTGCCCGGCGCCGCAGCACTTCGTCTCGTCGACGATGACCTTCATGTCCATTCCTCCATGGCGATCGAGTGCCGTGACCGGGGTCACCAGCGGACCGGGACCTCGCGCAGGCCGCCGACGGCCAGCCCCTCCACGCGTTCCAGCTCCTCCACCCGTACGGCCGGCTCCAGCGTCGGCAGCCTGCGCAGCAGCACCTCCAGGGCGACCTGCAGCTCGGTGCGGGCCAGCGCCTGCCCCAGGCAGGAGTGCGCGCCGGAGCCGAAGGCCAGGTGGGGGTTCGGGCTGCGGGTCAGGTCCATCTCGCCGGCGTTCTCGAACGCGGTCTCGTCGCGGTTGGCGGCGGCCATGCTGCACACCACGGTCGTGCCGCGCGGCAGGATCGTGCCGCCGACCTCGGTCTCCGCGTTGAGATAGCGGGGCAGGCCGACCCCGGCGTTGGCGTCGAAGCGCAGCGACTCCTCCACCGCGGTGCGGACCAGCGACGGATCGGCCAGCAGCCGCTCCCACCGGGAGCGGTCGGTCAGCAGCATGGCGATCATCTTGCCGATCATGTTGGCGGTGGTCTCGTGCCCTGCGACCAGCAGCGCCATTCCGGTGACCAGGATCTGGATGTCGGACAGCCCGCCGTCCTCGGGGCCGCCGGCCGTGATGAGCTCGCTCAGCATGTCGTCGCCGAGGGCGGCGCGCTTGGCGGCGACGAGGCCGGACATGTACTGGAAGAACTCGCCCTGGGCGGCATCGGTCTCGGCCTTGCCATACCGGGTCAGGTTGAGCAGCGTGTCGGACCAGTAGGAGAACCGGTCGCGGTCGGCGGCCGGCACGCCGAGCATGTCGCAGATCACGTAGACCGGCAGCGGGAAGCCGAGGCCCGCCCTGAGGTCGCCCGGCGAGCCGCGCTTGACCATGTCGTCGATGAGATCCTCGGCGATCTGGACCATGGCGGGCCGCATGGCGTTCATGCGCTTGGCGGTGAACCACCTGCCGACCAGGCGCCGCCAGCGCTGGTGCTCCTCGCCGCTGTCGGGGATGATCGCCGCCATCTCGCTGCTGAACACCCCGCCGCCGTCCGCCGACAGCCGGGCCGCGTCGGGCGCGTTGAGCTGACGGGTGAAGCGCGGGTCGGCCAGCACCCGCTTGACGTCCTCGTAGCGGGTCAGCAGCGTCGCCCGGTCGCCGCTGGGCGGCGTGACATGGGCCACCGGGCACTTGCCGCGCAGCTCGGCCCACTCCGCGGGCGGATCCAGCGCCGCGTCGCTGGGGATCGGGTAGCTCAGGACCTGCTCGTTCACACTCATCCGGCATCTCCTCTTAGCGATGGTCGCCGTCGTGCACTCTCCGGAACGGAAGGACGGCGTTCATCACGTATGCCCCGGCAAGTGTGAAGGCCGGTCGCGCCGAAGCCCGTTTGTACGCAAACTCCCCTGGCGGTTTTGTCGGTGCCGCCTGGCAGGCTGATCGCTGATCCGCGATCGCATGGAGGTGCCGCACCACATGGCCAGATGGCGTGAAGTCGCCGAATCCGCGCCGGAGTTCGCCGCCCGGGTCCGGGAGTCGTTCGAGTCGCACAAGCACAAGACCATCGCGACACTGCGCAAGGACGGCTCGCCACGGGTCAGCGGCATCGAGGCGTACGTCGTCGGCGACGAGCTGTGGTTCGGGTCGATGCCCGGTGCGCTGAAGGCGCGCGACCTGCGGCGTGATCCGCGCTTCGCACTGCACGGCCCTCCGGTGCTCCTCGACGGCGCCGATGCCACCGATGCCACCGATGCCGCCGATGCCGCCGATGCCACCGGTTCCGCCGGTTCCGCCGGTTCCGCCGGTTCCGCCGGTTCGCCGGGCGGGGACACGAAGCTGTCCGGCTATGCGGTCGAGGTCGCCGATCGAGACCGGATCGCGCCCATGCTGGCCGCGCGCGGCCTCGGTCCCGACGCCTTCAGCGAGTCGCATTTCTTCATCGCCGACATCCGGGAGGTCGTGCTGACGCGGATAGAGGGGTCCGTCATGGTCATGGACCTCTGGCGCCCCGGCCAGGGAGTCCGCCGCCTCCAGCGCGTGTAGTGCGCTGTCCACCATTCCGTCCGCCCGGCATCGGCCGCGCTGCACGCCGGCGTGTTCGGTGAGCCGGAGGGCGCCGTGATCCGTCATAGAGGGCATGAGGATGTCGCGTACCGTGCTGCTGCCGCTGGCGGCCCTGTCCGTGCTGGCCGTCACCGCTCCCGCCGAGGCGGCCACGGCGCACAGAGACACGGCGCACACAGACACGGCGCACAGGAAGCTGCTCGTGGAGTTGCGGGAGGAGGGCGGATTCGCCGGGCTGCGCAACCGGGTCGCCGTCTACACGGACGGTTGCGCGGTGCTGAGCCGCCGCACCGGCCCCACGGTCCGCAAGTGCCTGACCGCGGCGGAATGGCGCGGCCTGCGCGGCTCGCTGAAGCACCTGCGGCTCGGGCGCTCGCAGGCCCGGCCGCCGGGGGCCGACTTCATCGCCTACCGGCTGGCCTACAAGGGTCACCGGGCGACCCGCTACAGCCTGCCTCAGACCTGGCGACCGGTCGTGAGCAGGCTGGAGAAGGTCCTGGTCAAGCACGGGACGCCCAACTGAGCATCGCGGCTCAGCTGCGCAGGTAGGAGGCGCCGTTCAGGTCGACGATCGCGCCGCTGGCCCACTCGGCGTCCGGCGACGCCAGATAGAGGACGGCGGCCGCGATCTCCTCGGTCCGCGCCACTCTCCCGAACGGGCTCTGGGCGCGGATCTCGTCGCCTCGCGGCGGCTTGAGATGCTCGTTGGTCATGTCGGTCTCGACGAAGCCGGGCGCCACCGTCGCCACGGCGATGCCGAGCGGCGCGAGGGCGATGGCGAGCGACTGGCCCAGGGCGTTCAGGCCCGCCTTGCTGGCGCCGTAGGCGGGGCTGTTCGGCTCCCCGCGGAAGGCGCCGCGCGACGAGACGTTGACGATCCTGCCGCCCTGACCCATGTGCCGTACGGCGTTCCAGATGACGTTGGCCGGTCCGACGAGGTTGACGGCCAGCGTCTCGCGCCATGCCGCCTGCCACTCCTCGTAGGAGGTCTCCGTGACCGGGTGGTGCAGGAAGACCCCCGCGTTGTTGACCAGCACGTCGATGGTCCCGAGGGAGTCGGCGGCCTCCTCGACCATGCGCCGCGCCTCGGCGGGATCGGAGACGTCGGCCTGGACGACGGCGTGACCCTCTCCCGGCAGCTCGGCCCGGAGCCGTTCTGCCAGGTCGGGAGAGCCGCGGTGGTGGATCGCGACGCGGTCGCCGGCGGCGGCGAAGGCCATCGCGATCGCCCGTCCGATCCCGCGCGAGGCGCCGGTGACAAGGACTGCTCGCTTACTCACGGGGTGAGACTATCGTCCCTTTCGTCCCATCATGGCTCCCGGCCCAGGAGCGTACGTCCCGTCATGGCTCCTGGCCCAGGGGGCGTACGGCGACCTCCAGGCGGGAGGCGAGGTCGGCCACGCTGGTGCCGTACGTCTCGGCCACGGTGACGCCTCCGGGGCCGATGTGGAAGACGGCGAGGTCGGTGTAGACGCGGCTCACACAGGCCAGCCCGGTGAGGGGGTAGGTGCATTCGGGGACGAGCTTGGGCGTGCCGTCCTTGGTGAACAGCGTCATCATGACGAACACCTGCTTGGCGCCGGTGGCCAGGTCCATCGCGCCGCCGACGGCGGGGATGGCGTCGGGGGCGCCGGTGTGCCAGTTGGCCAGGTCGCCGCGTTCGGAGACCTGGAAGGCGCCGAGCACGCACACGTCGAGGTGACCGCCGCGCATCATCGCGAAGGAGTCGGCGTGGTGGAAGTAGGAGGCGCCCGGCAGCTCGGTGACGGGGATCTTGCCGGCGTTGATCAGGTCGGGGTCGATCTCGTCGCCGTGCGCGGCGGGCCCCATGCCGAGCATGCCGTTCTCGGTGTGCAGGACGACCCCGGAGCCGGCCGGGAGATGGTCGGCGACCGTCGTCGGCTGGCCGATGCCGAGGTTGACGAAGGACCCGGGCGGGATGTCCCGGGCGACGAGGGCGGCGAGTTCGTCGCGGCCGAGCGGGCCCCGGTCGAGATGCTCCACGGTGCTGGTCACAGGCTTCCCTCCGCCGCACTCAGGTCCAGGATGCGGTCGACGTAGATGCAGGGGGTGACCACGGTCTCGGGGTCCAGCTCGCCGGTCTCGACGACATGGTGCACCTGCGCGATCGTCAGCTTCGCGGCGGTCGCCATGACGGGCCCGAAGTTGCGCGCGGTCTTGCGGTAGACGAGGTTGCCCATCCGGTCGCCGACGTGTGCGCCGATGAGGGCGACATCACCCTTGATCGGGTATTCCAGCACGTGGTCGCGGCCGTCGATGGTGCGCGTCTCCTTGCCCTCGGCCAGCGGCGTGCCGACCCCGGTGGGGCAGTAGAACGCGCCGATGCCGGCCCCGGCCGCGCGCATGCGCTCGGCGAGGGTGCCCTGCGGGACGACCTCCAGCTCGATCTTCCCCGCACGGTAGAGGCCGTCGAAGACCCACGAGTCGCTCTGGCGCGGGAACGAGCAGATCATCTTGCGTACCCGCCCGGCGGCGAGCAGCGCCGCCAGGCCGGTGTCGCCGTTGCCCGCGTTGTTGCTGACCACGGTCAGATCGGTCGCGCCCTGCCGGATCAGCGCGTCGATGAGCTGTACGGGCATGCCGGCCATCCCGAAGCCGCCGATCAGGACGGTGGAGCCGTCCGCGATGCCGGCGACCGCCTCTTCGGGGTCGGTGAAGACGGCGGTCATGCCGCGCTCACGTTCTCGAGCACGACGGCCAGGCCCTGGCCGACGCCGATGCAGATCGCGGCCACACCCCACCGCTGCCGCCGTTCGCGCAGCACGTGGGCGAGCGTGCCGAGGACGCGCCCGCCCGAGGCGCCCAGCGGGTGGCCGATGGCGATGGCGCCGCCCCTGGTGTTGACGATGGCGGGATCGACCTTCCACGCGTCGAGGCAGACGAGCGACTGCACGGCGAAGGCCTCGTTCAGTTCGACGGCGCCGACGTCGTCCCAGCCGATGCCGGCCCGGCGCAGCGCCTGGTTGGCCGCCTCGACCGGCGCGTACCCGAACATCTGGGGTTCGAGCGCGCAGGCTCCGCGACCGGCGACGCGGGCGATCGGGTCGGCGCCGATCCGGTCGGCGGCGGCCTGCGAGCCGAGCACGACCGCGGAGGCGCCGTCGTTCAGCGGCGAGGCGTTGCCGGCCGTGATGGCGCCGCCGGGGCGGAAGGCCGGCTTCAGCCCGGCGAGGATCTCCGGCGTCGTGCCGGGCCGGATGCCCTCGTCGCGGGTGAGGTCCGCGCCCTCGACCGGGATGACCAGGTCGTCGTAGAAGCCGTCGTTCCAGGCCGCGTCGGCCAGTGCGTGGGATCGCGCGGCGAAGGCGTCCTGCCGCTCGCGGGAGACGCCGAACCTCTCGCCGAGCTGCTCGTTGGCCTCGCCGAGGGAGACCGTCCACTCCTTGGGCATGCGCGGGTTCACCAGCCGCCAGCCGAGCGTGGTGGAGACCGCGGTCACGTCCCCGGCGGGGAAGGCCCGGGAGGGCTTGGGGAGCACCCACGGCGCCCGGGTCATCGACTCCACGCCGCCGATGACGACGACGTCGGCGTCGCCGCTCTCGACGGTCCGCGAGCCGATCATGGCGGCGTCCAGGCTCGATCCGCACAGCCGGTTCACCGTGGTGGCCGGGACGGTCACCGGCAGCCCGGCCAGCAACACGGCCATCCGGCCCACGTTGCGGTTGTCCTCACCCGCGCCGTTGGCGTTGCCCCACACCACGTCACCGATCTCCGCCGGATCCAGCCGGGGGAGCTTCGCCAGGACGCCGCGCAACGCGGTGGCCGCCAGGTCGTCCGGGCGGACGTCCGCGAGCGCGCCGTTGAACCTGCCGAACGGCGTGCGCGCCGCGGCATAGAGGAAGGCCGAACCCATGACGTTCCCTTCTTGTTCGCTATGCGAACATCGGTTCATTTTGCGAACACGATGAGCATAGTCGATGCCGTCGAGACCTGGCAGGCGCGTCACTAGGCTTGGGAGATGTCGATCGACGGTACGGCGGCGTACGCCGGCCTCACGGGGTTGCCTCCGCTGGTGGAGCGCGCGGTCCGGGTGGCCCGGCAGGCGGGCTTCGCGCCTTCCTGCCGCCCGGAGCAGGGGCGGCTGCTGTACGCCCTGGCGGGCGGCGCCGAGACGATCGGGGAGACCGGCACCGGATGCGGAGTGGGCCTGGCATGGCTGGCCTCGGGCGCCGGGCCCGGGGCCCGGCTGGTCAGCGTCGAACGGGACGAACGCCTGGCGTCCCTGGCCGCCCAGGTCTTCGCCGATCACCCGCAGGTCTCGGTGATCCACGGTGACTGGCGGGAGATCTGTCGCGACGGGCCGTACGACCTGCTCGTGCTCGACGGCGGCGGCCAGGGCAAGAGCGGCGAGCGGCCGGCCGACCCGCACCGGCTGCTGACGCCGGGAGGCACGCTGGTCATCGACGACCTGACCCCGGCCCGGCACTGGCCGCCGCGGTTCGGCGGCGCCGTCGACCAGGCGCGGATGCACTGGCTCGGCCACCCGGGGCTGGACGCGGCCGAGCTCCGCCTCGCGCCGGACCTGGCCGCGCTCGTGGCCACGCGCCGTTTCGGCGACACGCCCGGCGCGGCCGGTCGGTGACGGGTCAGGGCTTCGTGACGGTGACGGGCTCGGCGGGGGCGTCCTGCCCGGCCGTACGGCCCGCCGCTCGTGCGGGGAGCGCCATGGTCACGGCGGCGGCGACGAGGGCGGCGGCGCAGCCGATCAGCATTCCGGCGCGGAAACCGCCCTCCGACGGCAGGACGTGCCCGCCCAGCCGGATGGTCATCTGCGACAGGACGACGCCGACCACCGCGGCGCAGACCGTGGTGCCGATGGAGCGCATCAGCGTGTTGAAGCTGTTGGCGGCGGCGGTCTCGGAACGGGGGACCGCGCCCATGATGAGGGCGGGCATCGCCCCGTAGGCCAGGCCGACGCCCATGCTGCACACGCAGGTGACGACCAGCAGGCCCCAGGTGGAGCCCAGCAGGACCGTCGACGAGCCGTACCCGAGCGCCATGACCAGGCTGCCGGCGATCAGGGTGACCTTGGGGCCGCGGGCGGCCGACAGGCGCGCGCCCAGCGGCGAGACGGCCATCATCACCAGTCCGGACGGGGCGCTCCACAGGCCGGCCGCCAGCATCGACTGGCCCAGGCCGTAGCCGGTGGCCTCGGGGAGCTGCAGGATCTGCATGACGATCAGCGCCTGGGCGTACATCGAGAACCCGACCACGATCGAGGCCAGGTTGGTCAGCAGCACCTGCCGCCGCGCGGTGACGCGCAGATCGACCAGCGGGGCGCTGACGCGCAGCTCCCACCAGCCCCACAGCAGCAACACGACCAGCGCGGCGGCGAGCAGGCCGAGCGTGGTGCCGCTCGCCCAGCCCCAGTCGGCGCCCTTGGAGACGCCCAGCAGCAGGCACGTCAGCCCGGTGCCCAGACCGAGCACGCCGGCGACGTCGATCCTGCCGGACGTCCGCGTGGCCGCGGCCGGCACCAGGAGCCAGATCAGCACCGCGACCAGCACGCTCAGCACCGCCGAGCCCCAGAACAGCATCCGCCAGCTCGCATACTCGGCGACCGCCGCCGCGACCGGCAGGCCGAGCGCGCCGCCGATCCCCATCGACGAGCTCAGCAGCGCGATGGAGGGTCCGAGCCGCTCGGGCGGCAGCAGGTCGCGCAGGGCGCTGATGCCCAGCGGGATCATGCCCATGCCCATGCCCTGCAGGCCTCTTCCGACGATCATCGGGGTCAGGGAGCCGGCCATCGCGCAGACGGCACACCCCGCGATCAACGGCACCGAGCAGACCAGCATCATGCGGCGCTTGCCGTACAGGTCGCCGAGCCGCCCGGTGACCGGGGTCGTCACCGCTCCCGCGAGCAACGTGACGGTGATCACCCATGAGGCGTTCGACGCGCTGGTGTGCAGCAGGTTCGGCAGCTCGCCGATCAGCGGCACCACCAGGGTCTGCATCAGCGAGGCGACGATGCCGGCCACCGCCATCACGCTGACGATGCCGCCGGGGCGAGCGGCGGGCGCGGAGCCTCCCACGTGGGTTCTCCCTCAAATTAAACGGTCAAAACGATGTGCACCATACACATCATGTGTTATATACACAATTCGTGTAGTGTGCACATATCTGTACGCGAAGGAAACCGGCATGGACAAGCCCACGCATCTCATCGAGTTCGAGACCATGCTCCTCGGGCGGCACCGGCATGTCGACCGCAGCGCCTACCTGCTGCTCAGCCGCATCCACGTCACCGGCCCCATGTCCATCGGCCAGCTCAACGACGCCTTCGGGCTGGACGTGTCCACCCTCAACCGGCACACCTCGGCCCTGCTGCGCGCCGGGCTGGTGGAACGCATCCCCGACCCCGAGGGCGGCATCGCCCGCAAGTTCCGCCTGACCGAGGCGGGCGAGCGGTGGCTCGGTGAGGAGCGCGAGAAGAACGTCCGCGGCCTGGAGAAGGTGCTGGCCGACTGGACCGCCGAGGAAGTCGTGACTTTCGCCGCCTACCTGAGACGCTTCAACACCGACATCGAGCACCTCGCCGGACGGCCCTGGCCCCGTCCCTGAGCGGCGGGCCGACCTTGCCGTCGGCCTGGTGTCCCCTCTCTCGTGCGGGGTGGCGGCGGGGTCCGCAGATTCCTTGCGTCGATGCCCAAGGTCGTGACCTGCCTGGACTCAATTGGCTGATGTGCGCCTCGAAGTGGCGCGGGCTTCGGTCAATGGGTCCAGGTGATCATATTGTCCACCGAGCCTCCCTCTGCTGCCTTGATATGGCGGAATGGGTGCTTCGGCAGTAAACCTGATTACGCCTGGTCCGAATTCTGTCCATCGGCCGATAAGAGGCCTTATCGGCCTGTTCGGCCAGGTGGGGGAGTGGGAGTGACATCGCCTTCGCGGTCATCGAAAACGTTCTCTCTGTGGAAGTAACGAAATCGCCACTCTCGCGTCACGGAATAGGGTGCCGTGCCGACTGTTGTCATATTTCCGTGTCAAGCTTGCGGCCTTCTGTCGCGATTGCCGATGTTTCTGATGCAGTTTCCGGCCAAATGATGGTGCATTATCGTTGGCCTTCCTATACTCCCTGAATGCGTCCGTTGGACCGGTCCGGGAGGTCTCATGTCTGAGACGGCGGCTGCTCTCGAGCGGCTTATCGAGATCCGTGGCAGGAACCTGCCCCTCGTGCAACAGGAAGTTGCTCGCTGGCAGGCGATCGACGACCATTTGGACGAGCTGCAGAACGCTGTAACCGAGCTCAAGGCGTATGCCTACCTGGAGAGCGAGGCGGCACACGAGCTGGCCGTACCCCGGCTGGCCGAGCTCCGCCTCCGAATCGCGCAGATCATCGAGACATACCGGGTGCTCGGCGCCCGCTTCGCGCGTGGCACGATCAACATCGGCGTGAGCGGTGCAGCACGCATGGGCAAGAGCACGCTGCTGCAGGCGATCTCCGGTCTCGGCGACGACCAGATTCCCGCCGGAGACGGGATTCCCGTAACCGCGGTGCGGAGCAGGATTTTCCACTCCACGGTGCGGCGAGCGGAACTGCGGATGCACACGCCTGACTCGTTCCTGTCCGAGGTGATCGCGCCCCATCACGCAGAGGCCGCGATCCCGCAGGTGCCCCGGACCATCGAGGAGTTCCGTTCGTGGCGCTACCCGCCCGCCGACGAGGAGAGCGACAGCGAGATCCGGTCGGTGCTCGTCCGGCTGCGCGAATGCCAGACTTCCCTGCCGTCCTATGAGGATCTGCTGACCGGCGGCACCCGCGACGTCGAGTTCAGCGAGCTGCGGCAGTACGTCGCCTACCCGACGTCGGAGGAGCAGGAGCGACACGGTGGGCGTGTCGCCCGCCCCTATCTCGCGGTCCGCGAGGCGCGCATCGATTGCCCGTTCCCCCACGAGGATGTCGCCAACCTCGCGGTGATCGACCTGCCCGGCCTCGGCGACCTGTCTCCGGACGCGGAAGGCCGGCACGTCGACGGCCTGCGGAACGAGGTCGATGCCGTGCTGCTGGTGAAACGCGCTGCGGAGACCTCCTCGTTCTGGGGGAAAGCGGACGTCAAGGCGATGAAGCTGCTCGACACAGTGCGCGGCTTCATCCGGAGCGAAGGCGAGTTCGCCTTCATCGTGGTCAACCGCAACGACCTGCGCCCGAAGCTGGATGAGGACCTGCGCGGCGACATACTGCGCAACGTCAACGGAGGGCGGGACGGCCGTCACGTCACCGTCTTCGAAACCGATGTCCGTGACCGACTGCGGGTGCGGGCGGAGGTCCTCGGCCCGTTGCTGCGGCGCCTGGCGACCGGCCTGCCGAAGATGGACGCCGAGGGACTGGCATGGGCCGGCGAGCAGGCACGCGCCGTCAGCAGCGGGATCAGCGCGGCGCTGCGTGACCTCAGCGGACTGCTCAAGACCGTGCGTGATCCCAACGGCGTTCCCGAGGAGGTGCTTGAGGCCAAGGCCGATCACCTGCGCAGCGCGCTGGCCCGCAGGCTGAGCAGGCTGGTCGGGGAACTGACGGCCGGGCTCTACGACGACGCGCCGGACGAGAGTTTCATCACGGCGGTCGAGACCGCCTACGAGGACGTGCTCAAGTGGGCCGCCGACGGTTTCGGCCTCGGCACGGACGAGTGGCGGCACCGCGCCCTCGACGTGTTGATCACCGAGCGGAACGCCGCCGCGTTCGCCGGCCCGGAGCTCAACCGCATCCGGCTGGAGATAAGCAAGCGGTTCGGCGCGCTGGACGACTTCTTCAGCGCAAAGCTCAGCGACATGTGGGACAGGGTGGCGGCGATTTTCCGGGAGCATTGTGGGGCACTTCTCGGCGACGGTGACGGCAAGGAGTCGCTGGAACATCTGACGAAGGCCTTCTCGGAGTCGGCCCAGCCTTGCCCGACGCTCGCACGGAGCGTCGACGCACTTCTCGACGTGCGGCTGGAGTATCGGACCCTGCTCTACCCAAGGGTGCGAGCCGACCTCGGCGGGCTGAACCTGCAGGTGCGGCATCCGCAGGCGGGGGAGCAGATCCAGCAGATCGCCGTCGAGTTGACGGAGGAGGGCGCGGAGGACCTGTATCGCATCATCAGCGGACTGGCCGAGCAGGCGGCCTACCGGACGCGGAAGTCGCTGCTCGGGGAGCGCGTCACCCCGTCCGTCGTCATCCAGGCGGTGGTGGAGCAGTTCGAGGATGCGCTGATCAGATCCGGGGCGTCGGTCCAGGAATTCCGGCGCTTCGTGCGGTCGTACCGGAACGAGTTGTGGCCCGACGAGTTCCGCGGAATCGATGAGGCCAACGCCCGGTATGCCCGGGTCACCCGGGCGATCGCCGCGATCGACAAGGAACTCCAGGGAGCAGCGTGAGCGAGTCGGAATTCACTTACAAGATCGGATTACTGGCGCCGAGCCGGGTGGGGAAGACGACGCTGATCGCGAGCCTGCTGCACGAGGGGCAGCGGCTGCTGGTCAACTCGCAGGTGAGCATGAGCGCGGCCGACTCTCCGACCGCCAAGCGGATCACCCTCACCGAGGGCGTGATCCGCGGCGCGCTCCGCAGCAAGGACTTCGAACCGGAGCGCGTGCCGAGCACCAGCGACCCCAGCTACTTCAGGCTCAGGCTCAAGCCGCGCACCACGGAGACGCCGATTCTCTTCGAGATCCTCGACTACCCCGGCGGGTGGCTCGAGGACAGCGGCGGCGAGCGCAACGCCGCCGCTTGGGAAGCCTGCCAGACGTTCCTGTCCGACAGCACCGTGCTCCTGATTCCCATTGACTCGGTGCTTCTTATGGAGGCGGAGGACCGGTATGAACGGGTCCTGCCGAGCCAGCTCGCCATCCCCCAGATGGAACAGCTCGTGCGCATCTGGGCCAAGGACCGTCGTCACAACTCCCACGAGCCGGCGCTCGTGGTGTTCTGTCCGGTCAAGTGCGAGAGCTACCTGTGCGACAACGGCGGCACCCAGGACCTGGGCGCCGAGTTGCGACGGCGCGTCAGCCGCGAGTACGCGGGCGTCGCCCAGGTCGTCCGGGAGGAGGCACAGCACGCCGTCCTGCGTTACCTGCCCATCGACACGTTCGGTTGCGTGGAACTCAAGTCCGTCAAGTGGGCAGAGGACGCCGGTGCCCTCGGTGGCTACAAGTGCCTGCCCCGGTATCGCGTCCGCGGCGACGGGATCATCAGCCGGATGGGACTGGACGACCTGATGATGCTGCTGTGCAGGCAGCTCGTCACCGCCGCTCAGTCGCACAGCGAGTTGACAGCCCAGATGAACCGCGTCAGGTCAGAGCACCTCCGGCAGTACGCCGAGCTCCGAGAGGGCTTCTTCCGAGACCTCTGGCTCAGCTGGAGCGGTCGGCGTGCCGAGCGCGTCCGGCGAGCCGATGCGAGTGAGGAGGAGTACCGCATGAGCGTGGCGCAGAGCGCGAGCCTGTTCGAGGTGCTGTCCGCCCTTTCTGCGCGTCCGGAGGGGCCTCGCCTGACCTACCTGACCTGACTCGTGAGGACAATGATGAGGATCTATCTGCGGACCCGCGGCGAACTGCGTCATCTCGACTACCACTTCCTGGGAGCGGCGCCGTCTCGTGCCTGGTGGCGTGAGTTCGGCGACGTCAACGCCTTTGAGCGCCCCTGCGTGCTCGCCGTCGGCGATGGCGCCGACTGGCGGCTCTACCTGGGCGGGATCCCCTCCGGCCGCGTCGACAGCGTGGGCACCATGATCGTTTACAGTTTGGTGGTCGAAGGCGATGCCCGTTCCGCGTCGGAGGATCGGGACTCGGTCCTTCGGTTGGTCGCCACCTGGGTTTCCGCCATCGCCGGCAGGCCCGGAGCCGAAGCGCTCACGGCGGCCCTGGATGAGGCGTTCCCCCGCGAGGACGTGGAGAAATGGCTGACGGAGAAGGGGGAGGCGGCCCAGGACGTGGAGCGGGAGGTCGCAGGCCGGGTACTTGAGGTCAGCGGGAAATTACCGGAAGCGTCAATGATCGCGCGGCTCCCTGAGGGTCTTCCCGCTCGCTGGATCGGCGGCGTGCGGTGTCCTGGGGCGGCGGAAGGCTACCTCGACCGAATCCGCCGCATCCTCGACGGCGAGCCGGGCGAGGCGCACGTGCTCAACATGGTCGCGGAGGGGGAGGACGTCGTCGGGTTGCAGTCCCCGCGGCTCGCCGTCCTCATAGAGGGCTCCGGCATAGGCGACGCGACCGCCCCCATCCGGTCCCTCACGTTCCGCGACCCGGGAGGGGAGCGGCGAACGGACGACCCAAAAGATCTGTCGGGGACGATCAGGCAGCAGGTGGTCAGGGTGGCCGCTGTCGTGATTGCCGCAGGTCTGCTGGCATGGGTGATCTATCGGCTGATAAGAACGGGCGCGCCTGCCGACGACTGAGCGCACTCGACGCGGACGTCACGGTGGAGTTCGCCGACCGCGACACCATCCGGCTGAGGGCCGAATGGCACCTCTTCCCGGATGGGGGATCGTCAAGGCTGCACGCCTGCCTGTGGGCTGAGGATGCTCCCGAACGAACCGGCCGGCTCGACCTGACGGTCATCGGCTCGGAATCGCGGCTGCCCGGTGCCTCCAGGTATCGGATCGAGGAACTGGTCCTCGTTTACGGCAGCCGCTCTGTCCTGGTGGGCCCGGGCAAACACGTTCCGTACCCCCGCTTCAACGGGAAATCTGTTCGGTCCTACATCCAGAAGATCGAGAAGCGGATGCAACAGCATTTGGATCGCCCCAAGGGATGAGGTGAAGCCTTGCCACGGAGAACTCCGGGAGCCGGGTGAACATGGTCGGCTTCCGGCACCTGTTCCGCATGCAGAAACGCCTGCAGAATCTCGAGGTTCAGCGTGTCGCCGCCCTGGGGCGAAACGACTGGAAGGAGTTTGAGAGTAGTGCCGCAGGACTGGAGGAGTTGATCCGTGATCCGGGGTTCAAGGCGATGCCGGTGCGGCAGCTCATCGGCGGCCTGAACGTGATCGCGGAGTCTCGGCGGATTCTCTTCGTCGTGCACGGCAGAGCGGATGACCTCGACAAGGCCATCACTTTGTGGCGCGAGGCTCTCGACATCTCCACGAAACTGCGGAGGACGGACTATCAGGCGAACTTCCACAACAATCTCGGTCTGGCGCTCGACACTCTTTTCGGAGTCACCGGGGAACGGAGGTTCTTCGAGGAGTCCGTCCGCCATGCCGAGCGTGCTGTGGAGATCACCTCGCCCGGTTCTCCGGATATGCCACGCCATGCATCCACTCTTGCTCTTCGGTACCAGACCCGATATCGGCTCACGGGCGATCTTGCGGATATCGAGGAGTCCGTGAAGCTGCTGGAGAGCGCGCTGCGTCAGGAGAGGAAACGCGAGGGCAGCGCCAAGATACGGCACAACCTGTCGATGTGTCTGATGGACCGCTTCCGGCACAGTGAGGATCCGTTGGATCTGGAGCGGTCGTACGACCTGATCGAGCAGGCGCTGCGGGACACGGAGCGAAATGATCCCGAGTACGTCGACACCTTGAACGTCTTAGCAGGGCGGCTGGAGACGCTCGCATCGGTGACCGGCGACCGTGCCCTGCTGGAGAGGGCGCTCGCCCACTATCGCGAGGTGATCGAGTGGTTCGCCGGCAATCCCGGGAAACGGCTGGGCGTCGAGCGCAACCTGGCTACCTGTCTCATGGCCACGTATCACCTCACCGGCGATGCCGGGCAGCTCCAGGACGCCCTCTTCCTCATGAAAGAGGTCGTGGCGGGGACCGGGGAGGAGCATCCGAAGTACTCGGGGAGGTGCGCCGATCTCGGCCGGATCCATTACGAGCGCCACCTCGTCACCGCAGACGAGGGCGACTGGTTGGAAGCGGTACGCGCGTTCGGGAACTCCTGCCGGACCGGTTTGATCGCCGACCCCGCGATGGCTCTGCAGGCGGGCCGGGGCTGGGGTGACGCCGCTTTGGCGAAGGAGCGCTGGGCCGAGGCCGACGTCGCGTACGACTATGCGGTAAAGGCGGTCGACGCACTGTGGCGCGCGCAAATCAGCCCGTCCTACCGGGAATCCTGGCTGGCCAGGGCCGTCGGTCTGCACGCCCGCTCCGCGTACGCCGCCGCCCGTGCCGGTGACCTCCGGAAAGCCGCCGCTCGGTTGGAGCACGGACGCGCCTTCGCCCTCTCGGAGAAGATGGCCCTGGTCGAGGTGGAGCTGGACCGGCTCGAAACGCTGGGACACGGCGAACTCCGACACCGCTTCCTGATCGCTCGCAACCGCCTGTTCGGCGCCGCCGGCTCCGACGCCGGACACCTGCGCGAACTGCGTGACGAACTCATGGACGTGGCCGCCCAGATCGCCGACGTGGACGGCTTCCAGGACTTCCTCCAGCCGCCCACCTTCGAGGGCACCATCGCCCCGATCGCCCGCGCCGATCCCGGCAGGGTGCTCGTCTACCTGGGCGCCACTCACGTGGGAGGTCTAGCGGTGATCATCGCCGCCGACGGCGAGCCGTTCGTGATCTGGCTGGACTCCCTCACGGAAGAACAGGTGGAGGGCGTCTACCGCGACTTCTCCCGGGCCAACGGCAGGCGGCTGGTCGACAGGGCAGGCTGGGACCACACCTTGGAAACCGTCACGAGCCGATTGGGAGCGATGGTCATGGGACCAGTGGTGAAGGCGCTGACGACCGTGGCGAGTCACTGGGAACGGGCACCCGAGGTGATGCTCGTGCCGCAGGGCCTCCTGAGTTCGCTGCCGCTTCACGCCGCGCTCGTGGAAGACCGGGAAGGCCCCGCGCAGGGCGTGGGAGGCGGGCACACCGGCCACGTGCTGGACCACGTCAGCGGCTTCAGCTATGCCCCCAACGCCAGGTCCCTACGCCGCGCGGAGTGGTCGGAGCCGCCCTCGGCGACGGCCCTCGCGGCGTACAACACCTGCGACGGACTCACGTTCTCCCCGGCCGAAGCGCACCTTGTCGCACAGCGACTGCCGGAGCACTGCACGGTGGCGGCCGACCCCGGCAGGACAGAGGTGCTCACGCGCCTGCGGTCGGATCGCGTCGTCCATCTCGCCGTCCACGGGCGGAGCGATCCGTACCGCCCTGTCGACAGCCACCTTCTCCTTGCCACAGGCCCGCTGTCCCTCAAGGAGATCCTGGAGGTCGACGGCTCCACACGCTGCGAACTCGCGGTCCTGTCGGCCTGTGAGACGGGGGTGCCGGGGGAGAGACTCCCGGACGAGGCGGTCAGCCTCGCGGTAGGCCTGCTGCACATCGGCGTGTCGGGTGTCGTGTCCTCGCAGTGGGCCGTCTCGGACTCGGCGGCGCTGCTTCTCATGGCGAAGCTGTACGAACTGTTCACCGTGGCGGAACTGCCCATGGCGCGAGCACTTCGCCGCGCGCAGATATGGCTACGCGACGCGTCCTGCGACGACCTCGCCACGCTTCTCGACGAAATCGGCGCCCGCCTGCCGACGGCCGAGGCTGCTGCGTTTCGAGAGGCCGCGCGAGAGGTCCGTTGGAACTGGAGCGACAACCGGCCGTACAACGGTCTGCGGCACTGGGCCGCTTTCACCTTCACCGGAATCCACGGAACTCGGGAGCACGCCTGTGAATGAACAACTAACCCGCCCTGAGGCCGTCATGCAGGCCGTCCAGCTCCTGTTCGGTCAGATGAGCGAGGAACTGGACCAGACCGAGTCGGCCGAATTGCAGAGCGAGTTGATCGCCGCACGCGCTGCGAAGAACCCTGAGGAACGCGCGGCGGCAGCCTGGCGAATACTCGACATCGTCGAAGGACATCCCCGATTGCGGGGACTGCTGCGCGCCGAGTTGCTACGTCAGCGTGAGCGCATGGCCGACCCGGGCCCCCCGCATCTCCTTGTCGATGCCGTACTGGAGGAGATCCGGCAGTCGGAGGAGGACCGGCCGGACTCTTCTCAGCGGCGGCACGACTGGCTGGCGCAGGTCCTTGGTGACGCCTTCGTGCTCGACCCGTTGGACGGCGGCAGCGACGAGAGGACCGTCACCCTGCGGCCTGGCGGCCTGGGCGGCGGGACAAGCAGGAAACTGGCCAACTTCCGGATCGTGCCCGACAGGCTTGTCAACGTGGTGATGGGCGCGGTCATGACCGCAGTCACCGGCCCCAATCCGCTCACAGTCGCCTTCGCCGTGTGGTCGGTCGTGCATCTGCTGTACGGATCGGTGCGGCGCGAACTCGGAGAGGACCAGGCCACCGTGCTCTGGGGGCTACTCGTCGCCTTGGCCGCGGGCAGCACGACAGATGCCGCGACGGTGATCAAAGTGGTGAACAAGGAAAGACGGCGTTCCGGACTGGAACCGTTGCCGCCGATCCGGGTCCGCGGTCTGCTGCATGAGCTGGCGGACAACCGGGTCATCCGACAGAACGGGGAACGCATCGAGCTCAAGGAGCACATCGTGGTGCGCTGTGATCGAGCCCCCGGCTGGACGACAGCCGACCGGATTCTCGAATGACCCCGTGAAGGTGCGGTGCAGGGCGCTAACGCGACGTGCGCACCCCGGGAGGACATGACGCGTCGTCCAGAGACCGCTAGGCGAGGCGGCACCACCTCGTTGTCTTGGCAGCATGTTCGACGGCCTGGACGAGCGGGGGACCTGTACGTCGGAGACGAGCCGTCTCCAGGTGGAACGCCGTGTCGACGGCTTGGCCCCGTCCCCATCGGCGATTACCCATGCAGTGGAATCGCAGGCGCCTGCCTCACTCGGCGTCGAAGCCGGCGAGTTCCTCGACCGCCGTGTCCAATGACCTGTCGACCCCCTGGTCGACCAACTTCCGGTACGCCGGGTCGCCGGCCGCCGCGAGACGCCGGATGCCGTCCGCGGAGGCGCCGACGCGCCGGCGGACGGTTTCGACGAACCGGCCGGCCGGGCCGTCCCAGCCGTACGCGCTGAGGAACAGCCGCAGCCGCCGGGGCCGGTCGGCGAACGCGGTGAACCCATCCGCGGCCACGACGTGGCGGGCGTGGAGCGGCACCCAGGAGAAGGCGGTGAAGGCGAGGTCCCACTCCCGGGTGACCGGACCGGCGAAGTCCCAGTCGAAGAAGCCGGTGAGGCGCCCGCCGGCCCACGCGGCGTTGTACGGCGCCGCGTCGTTGTGGCCGACGACCAGGCCGGGCCGCCAGGTCCCTCCCTCGCGCCAGACCGCGTCCGGCGGGGGGACGAAGTCCGCCACCGCGGCGTGGAAGTCACGCAGCCAGCCGGCCACCTGACGGAGCGCGTCGTCACCGTGCACCCACGCGGGCCACGGCCGCGCGGTCCCGACCACCTCTCCCGGCAGGTACGAGAGGACCTCCCGGCCCTGCTCGTCGAACCCCAGGGCACGCGGGGCCCTGTCGAAGCCGGCCTCCTCCAGATGCCGGAGCAGCGCGTGTACGGCAGGCGTCCACGGACCGGGGACACGGCGTACCGTGTCACCGACCCGGACCGCGCCATTCGTGTTCCCGCCGGGAAGACGCCGCTCCTCGCTCATGCGTCCGACGCCTGCCGGGGCAGGGCAGGTACGTCAGGCTTGGCGACGTCGATGCGGGTGCAGAGGGTCATGAGCTCGTTCTCGGCAGGCGGCTTCCGGACCGTCGAACCGCGCAGGGGGATGCGCGCCGCGACACCCTATCGGTCGAGCAGGGTGGTGAGGAAGTCCTGCGTCCGGGCGTCGACGGAGCAGACGACCGTGCCGATCATGCCGCGGGTGAGCAGCACCTTGTAGGTGTTGCGGATCAGCCGGTCGGCCTGCTCGTCCGTCACGGTCTTCTTCTTCAGCGCCGGGTCCTCGCTGGCCGTGCGTACGGTGACCAGGCGGCCGTCCCGGTAGACGAGGTCGGGGCCGAAGATGACGCCGTTCCAGTCGTACTCGAAGCCCTGGGCGGTGTAGACGCAGCCGACCTGCTCGAAGCCACCCGGCAGGGTGGCCCACAGCGCGCTCGGAGGAGCGTCGCCGACGGCGCGGTCGCCCTTGACGTTCCACGGCTTGGACCAGCCGTCGACCCGCACGTCGGGCACCAGGCGGTCGCCGTCGGGGTCGCTCCACCGCCAGCAGTAACCCGCCGTCATCCGGGCCGAGTAACCGTCGTTCAGCTTTCCCCGCAGCAGCCCCTCCAGATCGTACGGCGAGTCGGCGAGGGTGACCTCGAAGTTCGGGTCGCCGGTCCACGGCTCGGGATCCTCGCCGTTGAGGCCGAGCAGCCGCAGCACCCACTCCTCGTACGCGCGGCTGCCGCCGCAGCGGAACTGGGCGTCGAGATCCACCTGCTGCACGGACAGGCCGCGGGCCTGCGCGTGCGCCCTGATGTCGGCGACGGTCCCGGTCTCGCCCGGCCGCACCACCTGGTGTTCGTCGAGGAGGAAGACGGGGACGCGGGCGGCGCTTATCAGCTCGTCGAGCTGGGACCGGCCGGTCCGCTGGTCGGCCCTGGTGAAGCGGTTGGCCGACGTCTCGCGGATCCGGTGCGCCTCGTCGCAGATCAGCACGTCGAGGTCGTTGGGCGTGGCGGTCATGAAGTTGTTGAAGTATTTGAACATCGCCTTCGTGCGCGTGGATCCCCGGGCGACGTGGCGGCGCATGGTCTCGGTGAAGGACCGCGATCCGGTGGCGTGGTGTGCGGCATAGCCGCGTTCGGCGAGCTCGCCGAGCAGGGACAGGGCGATGACGCTCTTGCCCGACCCGGGCCCGCCGGTGACGATGACGACTTCCTTGGAGTCGGACGCCCTGGCCTTCTCCACCGCGTGCAGCACGATCTCGTACGCCAGGCGCTGCTGGTCGAGCAGGACGAACTGGTCCCGGTGCTTGATCTCGGCCGCGGCCACCTTCAGCAGTTGCTTGGACGGCCGGATCGCCGACGCCAGCAGCCGGTCTGCGGCGCGCGCACCGGGCGCGGGTGCGAACTGCGCCCGCAGGTAGTCGAGGAACCGGCCACGACGGCTCTGGCTGAACAGGCGGGTCCGCTCGTCCTCCACGCGGTCGTAGAGGTCGTGGATGTCCAGGTCGTTCGCGTTGTGCAGATAGGCGACGCCGCGCACGGCGTGACGGCGGTGCTCCAGGGCGCCGACGAAGTCGGCGAGGTAGTCGCAGTAGCCGTGCACCTGCACGACCGGGTGAAGCTTGGGGCGGTCGCCCATGCCGGGGACGAGTACGAGGTCGGCGTCGTCCTCGTACAGCTCGGCGCGGCTCCACTGCTTGAGCTCCACGACGACGTACGCGTCGTCGCCGGTGTGCCGGTCGACGCCGGCGAGGATCACGTCGGCCCGCTTGCTGGTGAGCGGTAACTGGTACTCCAGCAGCATCTCGACGCCGCCGAGCCCGGCGTCGACGAGGTCGCGGGCGAGGACGGGCAGGCTGCGGTCCCACGACCTCCGCTCGCCCCGGCCGGGATTGAGGCCCTGGGTGATGCGAAGCTGTTCGGCGATCACCTCGCTGAGCAGCCTTTCCGGCACCGACGCGAGCTGAAGCAGACCTTCCGCGGAATGCCGGACGACGGCCACGGACTTACCCCCAGGCAGCACGAAAGACTCGTGCGGTATGGGGGCATGTCCGTTCCCGGGTGAGAGAACGGAAGCCCGTCGGGCCGCATCACCAGTACGCGCGGAAGATTACACCGTTCCATGCGACAAGATCAGGTGATGCGTGCGTCTGATGCCGTTCGGGGCGGATCGGGTGGCAAGCAGGGCTCAGCAGCCGGGGTATTCGGCGTGGTCGAGGCGGCCGCCGGTGAACTGGGTGGTGAAGTCGTCGGCGAGCTCGACGATGGTGTCCCTGCCCTCCAGCCGCGACACCCAGCGCTCGGGAAGGGCGGTGTCGCCGTACACGGTGCCGAGGATGTTGCCGCAGAGGGAGCCGGTGGAGTCGCTGTCGCCGGAGTGGTTGACCGCCAGCAGCAGGGCCCGCTCGATGTCGTCGCCGCTCACCAGCGCGCAGTAGACCGCGATGGCGAGGGCCTCCTCGGCCACCCACCCGCCGCCGAGCGTCTCCACCGCCTCGGGCGCCGGCTCCGCCGCATCGGCCAGGGCGACCGCCGCCTCGATCGCGGCGGTGGTCTCCTCGTGCGCGGGCTGCTCGGCGAGCAGGCCGAGCGTGTCCCGTACGGCCGCAGGCAGCGGCGCGCCCTGGGCCAGGAGGCGGATCAGCGCGGCGAAGGCGCCGGCCGCGAGATAACCGGTGGGGTGCCCGTGCGTGATCTGGGCGCAGCCGGCCGCGAGCGTGAAGGCGGCCCGGGGATCGCGTACGGCCAGCCCGAAGGGGGCGGAGCGCATGACGGTGCCGCAGCCCTTCGAGCCGGGGTTGACCGGACCGGGCATGCCGGGGGCGGCGAGTGAACCGAGGCCGGCGCGCAGCCCGGACACGCAGGCGTTGCCGGGGGCGCGGCGGGAGTAGAGCCAGGTCTGCTCGCGGAGCCGGCCGGTGCGGACGAGGCCGTCGGCGGGCGGCGGCTGGCGGTGCTCCTGGGTGTCGAGCCAGCGCAGGTAGGCGTGGCGCACCACGTGCACCTCACCGCCGCCGATGCCCTTCTCCCTGACGCGTACGTCGGCGCGGATCAGCCCTTCGACCGTGAACAGCGTCATCTGCGTGTCGTCGGTGACCAGGCCGGTCCTGCCGCTCCAGTCGGGCGCGGGGTCGGTCAGCCCCGCCTCGCCGTGGTCGCGGCGGATGGCGGCGATCGAGTCGAACTCCACGGGCGCGCCGAGGGCGTCGCCGACGGCCCCGCCGAGCAGGCAGCCGCGCACCCGTGCCCCGAACGGGACGTCACCCGTTTCGGCATTGCTCACGATGATCCCCTTTCCTGCTTCCAATGAACCGTAGCGGTCTTGTGGCGGGGCCCGCCGCTCGGATAGAAACGGCTCACCTCGAGTAGGAAAGTTTCCGACCTACTCGGGCCGGGACGCGAGGTGAAGCGTGAGCGGCGACTATCTGGCCGGGCCGCAGGGCCTGCTCTGGTCGATCAACGCCCGCGCGGTGCTCGACGTCATCGACCGTGAGGGGCCGCTGGGCCGGCCGGAGATCACCAGGGCCACCGGCCTGTCCAAGACCACCGTCGCCCAGGCGCTGCGCGAGCTCATCGCCCGCGGGGCCGTGGAGGAGGCGGGCGCCGACACCACGCGTCGCGGGCCCGCCGCGACCCTCTATCGGATCGCGCCCCGCTGCGCGCTCGCGCTCGGCGTCGACATCGGTCACCTGCGCATCCGCGCCGTCCTCGTGGACGCGATGGGGGAGACGCTCGCCCAGGCGGAGACCCGGGCGCCACGCCGCAGGGTGGCCGACACGGCGGCGGCGGTGGCCGCGCTCGCCGCCGAGTGCGCCGGACATGCCGGGACCGAGCCGGGCGCCATCGGCCAGGCCGTCGTCGGCGTCCCCGCGATCGTGGCGGGCGACGGCCACACCGTCAGGCGGGCGGACGGGCTGCCGCAGGGGGGCCGCGGCCTGGCCGAGGCGATCGAGAGCCACCTGCCCGTGCCCCTGCTGCTGGAGAACGACGTCAACCTCGCCGCCGTCGCCGAGCAGCGGTTCGGCGCGTGCGCCGACGTCGCCGACTTCGTCCTGCTCGGCGTCGGTGTCGGCATCGGCGCGGGGATCGTGCTGGGCGGCCGGCTGCACCGGGGCTTCGCCGGGGGAGCGGGCGAGGTCGCGTTCCTGCCCCACCCCGCGACCGAGCCCGGCACCGAGGTGCTCGGCGCGCGCCGCATCGCCGAACAGGCCAGGCAGGCCGGCATCGAGGGCAGCCCGTCCCCGCGCGAGATCTTCGAGAGCGCCAGGGGCGGCGACGAGAGGGCGCTCGCCGTGGTCGATGCGACCGCCCGCAGGATCGCCCACGTCGCGGCGTCCGTCGCCCTCGTGATCGAGCCGGAGCTGTTCGTGCTCGGCGGCGCGTTCGGCGCCAGCGCCGACCTGCTGCTCGGCCGCATCCGCCGCCATCTGGCGAGGGACGCCGCGCCGCTCCCGATCAGGATCATCGCGAGCGGCGTCCAAGGGGACGCGGTGCTGCGCGGCGCGTCCTGGCTCGCCCGCCATCGCGCGCGCGAACGCGCCTTCGCCGCCGTCGTGGGCGGCCGCACGACATGACCACCGGAGGGCCGTACGGCACGGACCCCGCCGGGTCAGGGAAAGGGAACATCACGTGAACCTCGCGAGACGGCTCGGCGCCGGGCCGGACGACCGGCTGCTGATCGTGAACGCCGACGACTACGGCATGTGCCGGGCGGCCAACACCGGAATCACCTCACTGCTCGCGGCGGGCGCGATCAGCTCGGCGACCGTCATGACGCCGTGCCCGTGGGCCCCCGACGCGGTCCGTACGGCCGTCGCGGGCGGCTACGACGTGGGCGTCCATCTGACGTTCACCAGCGAGTGGGAGGGATACCGCTGGGGGCCGGTGACCCGCGACCGCGCGGTGTCCTCGCTCGTGGACGAGGCCGGTTATTTCCCCGCCGACTCGCGCACGGTGGAGGAGCGGGCCGACCCCGAGGAGGTCGGCGCGGAGATCGACGCGCAGATCCGCAGGGCCGTCGCCCTCGGTCTCGACCCGTCGCACGCCGACAACCACATGGGCAGCCTGTACGGCCTGGAGACCGGCCGTGACTTCCTCGACGTCGTCTTCAAGGCGTGCGCGGAGCACGGCCTGCCGTTCCGGCTGCCCAGGACGCTCGACGGCATGGGCCTGCCGGCGGAGCTGGAGCCGTTCGCGCAGGCGAGGGCGGAGGCCGCGGACGCGGCGGGCGTGGTGATCCTCGACCGGCTGTGGACGCTGCCCTTCGAGCTGGCCGAAGGGGAGACGTACGAGAGCGTCAGAAGCGACATGATCGGGCTGATCCGGGCGCTGCGGCCCGGCGTGACCGAGATCTACATCCATCCGTTCGTTGATGACGGCGAGCTCCGGCAGATCATGCCGCAGCACGCCAAACGCGGCATGGAGCTGCGGCTGTTCACCGATCCGGAGGTCCGCCGCGCCATCGCGGAAGAGGGCGTCCGCCTCATCGGCTGGTCGGACCTGCGCACGGCCCAGAGGGCCCGATGAAGCGCCGCCCGGAGGGCCGGATGAAGCGCCGTCAGGAGGGCCCCGGCTCCGCGGGCCCGGTGGAGCCCGGCCCGGCAAGCGCGGTGACGCACGGTCCGGGGGAGCCCGGCTCGGTGAGCCCGGTGCGGCGCGGGCAGATGCTGGCCTATGGTTCGGGAAACCTGTCCGTCAACCTGCTCAGCCAGGCGTTCGCGACCTTCGCCACCTTCTACTACGTCGACCACCTGGGCGTCGACCCGTCGCTCATCGGCGTCGCCATGGTGATCCACGGCATCGTCAACGCGGTGCTCAACCCGCTCGTGGGGCACCTGTCCGACCGGACCCGCACGCGCTGGGGCAGGCGGGTGCCGTACATCGCGATCGGCATGGTGCCGCTGGCCGCGGCCTTCACCATGATCTGGATCCCGCTCGTGGACGGCGGGACCGCGCGGTTCTGGTACTTCCTGGTCGTCGTCCTCGTCTACGACGTGCTGTTCGTCGTCGTGGTGCTGAACTACGTGTCGCTGTTCCCCGAGATGTTCACGACCATCGCCGAGCGTGCCGCCGCCGCGTCGTGGCGGCAGATGTTCGCCATCGTCGGCATGATCGTCGGCGTCGCCGCCGCGCCCCTGCTGTACGGCGCGATCGGGTGGGCGGCCATGGGCGTGTCCTTCGGCGTCGTGGCGCTGGCCTTCTTCGCGGTGTCGCTGCGCGGATCGGCCGAGCGGGTGCACGCGGAGCGCGAGCGCTTCGGGTTCCTCGCCGCGCTCCGCTACACGCTCGCCAACCGCGCGTTCGTCACGTACGTCACGGGCAGCTTCCTGCTGCAGCTCACCTTCGCCCTGCTGCAGGCGGGGATCCCGTTCTTCACCAAGTACGCCCTCGGCGAGGCCGACTCCGCCAACAGCGTCATCCTGGGCGCGGTGTTCGTCGTCGCGATCCCGATGGTCTACGTGTGGAGCCGCGTCACCACGCGGATCGGGCCGCGCCGCGCCGTCCTCGTCGCGATCGTCGTGTACGGCGCGGCACAGGTGCCGTTCCTGCTCGTCGGGAACCTCGCCCTGACGGCGGTGACCGGGGCCGCGATCGGCGTCGGGATCGCGGGCATGCTGGTGCTCCTTGAGATCCTGCTCGCCGAGGTGATCGACGACGACGAGCGCAGGACGGGCACCCGTCGCGAGGGGATGTACTTCGGCATGAACGGGTTCATCGTCCGCTGGGCGGTGTCCCTCCAGGCCGTGGTCATCACCGTCGTGCTGGCACGGTCGAACTACCACAACGGGGCCGCGGTGCAGCCGCCCTCCGTCGAGACCGGCGTCCGGCTGATGATGGGCGCGGTGCCCCTGGTGGTGCTGGCGCTGGCCTTCGGCTGCTTCCTCCTCTATCCGCTGCGCTCGGGTGTCCGCCCGCGCGACGAGAGCGCCCCCGCCCCGGTGGCGCACTGACCGGCACCGGCGGCGCCGTCAGCGTCGGCAACGCCCCCTGCGACGGCAACGCCCCCTGCGACGGCAACGCCCCCTGCGACGGCAACGCCCCCTGCGACGGCAACGCCCCCTGCGACGGCAACGCCCCCTGCGACGGCAACGCCCCCTGCGACGGCACCGTCGCGGCCGGCGGCACGACGACGTCCGGGTGCGTCGCCAACGGGGACGGCGCGGCCACACCCGGCGGCGTAAGCTGATCCAACCCCTGATCCAGCCTCCTGATCCCGCCGGCGAGACCCGCGCACTCCGCCACACCCTCCGCCACACCCCCGGGAGCTCCTCGATGACAGACCCTCGCATGCGCGCCTTCCGTGACCGTGTCGGCGGACTGGCGTACGGCGGGGACTACAACCCCGAGCAGTGGGACCCGAGTGTGTGGCGGGAGGACGTCCGGCTCATGCGCGAGGCGGGGGTCAACATCGTCTCGCTCGGCGTCTTCGCGTGGGCCTCGCTCGAACCCGAGCCGGGCAAGTACGAATTCGGCTGGCTCGACGAGGTCATGGACCTGCTGCACGACAACGGCATCGCGGTCAACCTGGCCACCCCCACCGCCGCGCCGCCGGCCTGGCTGTCGCAGCGGCATCCCGAGGTGCTCCCGGTCATGGCCGACGGCGAGCGGTTCGGCTTCGGCAACCGTCTGCACTACGACCCCTCGTCGCCGGTCTACCGGGAGTACGCGGCGAACATCACCACTCGTCTGGCCGAGCGCTACTCCTTCCACCCGGCCTTGGCGATGTGGCACATCAGCAACGAGTACGGCCCCACGGCGTACAACGAGGCCGCCTCGGCCGGGTTCCGCCGCTGGCTCCAGCGCAGGTACGGCGACCTGGCGACCCTCAACGAGGCGTGGACCACCCGCTTCTGGGGGCAGGTCTACACCGACTGGGAGCAGGTCGATGCGCCGGGCGTCCCGCGCACCTGGATGAACCCCAGCCGCATCCTGGACTTCAAGCGCTTCACCTCCGACGCCCTGCTCGAATGCTTCGTCGCCGAGCGCGACATCGTCCGCTCCTTCCGCGACGACATCCCGGTCGTCACCAACTTCATGCGCTTCTACCGGCACGCCGACTACTGGCGCTGGGCCCCGGAGGAGGACGCGGCGGCCCTGGACATCTACCCCGACCCCGCCGACCCGGATGCGCACGTGTCGGCGGCCTTCCAGTTCGACCTGTTCCGGTCGCTCAAGGGCGGGCGGCCGTGGCTGCTGATGGAGCAGGCGGCGAGCGCGGTCAGCCAGTGGAGGCTCAACGTGGTCAAGGAGCCCGGCCGGATGCGGCTCGGCTCGCTCCAGGCGGTCTCGCGCGGGGCCGACTCGGTCATGTTCTTCCAGTGGCGCGCCAGTCGCGGCGGGCACGAGCGCTTCCACTCCGCGATGCTGCCGCACTCCGGACCGGACTCGCGCACGTTCCGCGAGGTCACCGCGCTCGGCCGGGAGGTCGGGCGGCTCGCGCCCGTGGCGGGGACGACCACGCGGGCCGAGGTCGCCGTGCTGTTCGACTGGAACGGCTGGTGGGGGCTGGAGGAGGTGTGGGGCCTGCCCCGCAACGACTTCAGCTACGTGGACACCGTCATGCGGCACTACCGGCCGCTGTGGGAGCACCACTACGCGGTCGACGTCGTGTCCACCCGGAGCGACCTGTCGTCATACAAGGTGCTGGTCGTGCCCAACGCGTACCTGATGGACGACGAGGGCGTCGCGGCCGTCACCGAGTTCGCCCGGAGCGGCGGCACCGTCGTCATGTCGTTCTTCTCGGGCGTGGTGGACGCGTGCAACCGCGTCCGCCCGGACGGCTACCCGGGCGCGTTCCGCCGCCTCATCGGCGCGAAGATCGACGAATACTGGCCCGCGCGCCCCGGCGAACGGTTCACCGTCGACTTCGCCGACGGACGTACGGCGACGGCCGACTGGTGGCGCGAGGACATCCACCTGGAGGGCGGCACGGCGCTGGCGACGTACGCCGACGGGCTGCTCAGGGGACGCGCCGCGGTCGTCGCCAACGACTTCGGCGCCGGCCGGGTCGTCTACTTCGCCACCCTCCTGGAGCAGGACGCCTTCGACCGGGTGCTGCTCGGCGAGCTGAGGGCGGCGGGCGTGGAGAACCGCTTCGACGGCCTGCCCGCCCACCTGGAGTGCGCGGTCCGCGAGGACGACCGGCACGAATACCTCTTCCTGCTCAACCACGACGCGCAGGCGTCCGTCGCCGTCCCGGTGGACGGCGACGGCACCGACCTGCTCACCGGCCTCCCGGCGTCGGGGGAGGTCACCGTGCCTCCCCTCGGAGCGGTGGTCATGCGCCGGGCGCGGCGGCCCTGACCCCGGCCCGGCTCCCCGGCGGCGCGGTGCTCTCGCGGACCACGAGCTCGTTCGCGAGGTCGATCCGGCTCGTGGCCGGCTCCACGCCGCGGGCCAGGTCGAGCAGCATCTGGGTGGCGACCGTCGCCATGTCGCGCAGCGGCTGGCCCACGGTGGTCAGGGCGGGCTCGACCCAGCCGGCGACGGGCACGTTGTCGTAGCCGACCACCGACAGGTCCCCGGGGACGTCGAGGCCGAGCCGCCGGGCCGCGCGCAGGACGCCGAGGGCCTGCAGGTCCGACCCGGCGAAGATCGCGGTCGGCCGGTCGGGGCGCGACAGCAGGTCCATCGCGTGCTCATATCCGGCGTCGACGTAGAAGTTGCCATACCTGACGAGGTCGGGGTCGATGGTGAGCCCCGCCTCGTCGTGGGCGACCCGGAAGCCGGCGACCCGGGCCCTGCTGCACATCACGTCCTTCGGGCCGGAGATGACCGCGATGCGGCGGTGGCCCAGCTCCAGCAGATGACGGGTGGCGAGCAGGCCGCCGTCCCAGTTGTTCGAGCCGACCACGGGCACGGACTCGGCGATCTCACCGTCGGTGTCGACGACGACGAACGGGCCCTGCGCCCGCCGCAGCTTCCGCTGCTGCGACTGGGACGGCCGGGACATGACGAACAGCACGCCGAGAGGCCGATGGTCGAGCACGCCGTCCAGCCACTCATCCGGTGGCAGGTGCGCCCCGTTGAGCTGGGACAGGACGACCTCGATCCGCGTGGCGGCGGCGACGGCGTCGACGCCTTGGATGATCTCCATCGACCACATGGAGTTCAACTCGTGGAAGACGAGGTCGATCTGCCCCTTGAGCGTGCGCCGCTTCGAACGGCGGCGGTACTGGTGCCGCGCGAGGCCGGCCTCGACGCGTTCCCGGGTGTCGGGCGCGACGTCGGGCCGGCCGTTGAGGACCTTGGAGACCGTGGTCACCGAGACGCCGAGCTCTTCGGCGATGGACGCGATCGTGGCAGGGCGTGGATCGCGGGCGGGGGAGGCGCTGGTCATCTGTCCGCTCGTCGTTTATCCGAAAGTTTCGCGAAACTCTACCACCGGAAGGCGCTGGGATACACCGAGATCCAGGCGGCATTGGGGGTGGTATGGGCAGAATCCCGAGGATTGACTGCCCTCTTGACGCACCCATGCCCGGGTCCTATATTTCCGCAATATTAATGGCAACTTTCGAAACTTTCGGTTCGCGCTGCCATGCCGCTTTTCGGGGCGGGGTGCGCGAAGCCGCCCCAATCGGCGGCCGCACGCGCCGCCGTGGATCCGTTCCGATGGCATCGGAGGCACGGGATGAGTACCACCAGGGCGATCGACGCGTCGCCGGACACCGGGGATCGCCGGCGGGCGAGGCCCGATCCCGCCCGTGCGCGGCGCCCGCCGCGCCGCACCTGGCGCCAGGCGTTACGCCGTGATTGGCAGCTCTACTCGCTGGCGATCCTTCCGCTGCTGTTCTTCGTGATCTTCCGGTATCTGCCGATGATCGGGAACGTCATCGCCTTCCGGAAGTTCCAGCCCGGCGGCAGCGTGCTCGGCGAGGAATGGGTCGGCCTTCGCTACGTGAAGATGTTCCTGAACGACCCGTCGTTCTGGCAGGTGTTCACCAACACCGTGGTCATCGGCGCGCTGACCCTGCTGTTCTGCTTCCCCACGCCGATCGTGCTCGCCCTGCTGATCAACGAGCTGCGCGGCCGCAAGATCAAGCGCTTCGTCCAGTCGGTGTCCTACCTGCCGCACTTCCTGTCGATGGTGATCGTGGCCGGGCTGGTCATGGAGATGCTGTCGGTGGACGGCCCGGTCAACCAGCTCCTGCGCGCGGCCGGCAGCGAGCCCATCGCTTTCCTGCAGGAGGCGGGGTGGTTCCGGACGATCTACGTCTCCTCCGAGATGTGGCAGACGGTCGGCTGGGGGACGATCATCTACCTCGCCGCGCTCACGACCATCGACGAGCAGTTGTACGAGGCCGCCAGGATCGACGGCGCGAGCCGCTGGCGGCAGGTCTGGCACGTGACCCTCCCCGGCATCCGGCCGACCGCGATGACCCTGCTGATCCTCAACATCGGCACGTTCATGGCCGTGGGCTTCGAGAAGATCCTGCTGCTCTACAACCCGCTGACGTATCCCACCGCCGATGTGATCTCCACGTACCTCTACCGGATGGGCATCGTCTCCAACAGCTTCAGCTACGCCGCGGCGATCGGCCTGTTCGAGGCCGTGATCGGGCTGGCCCTGGTCATGTCGGCGAACCTGATCTCCCGGCGCACGGTGGGGACGAGCCTGTGGTAACCGTCGACAGGACCCGGGGCTACCGGGTGTTCCGGGTCGTGAACACGATCATCCTGACCGTGGTCGTGCTCGTCACCCTGTATCCGTTCGTCAACATCGTCGCCCGGTCGTTCAGCGACGAGTTCGCCATCCGGGCCGGCAAGGTCAACCTCGTTCCCGTCGGGTTCACCTTCCGTACGTACGAGTTCGTGGCCTCCGACCCCACGTTCTGGACCAACTACCGCAACACGGTGGTCTACACGGTCGTCGCCACGGCCATCGCGATGGTGATGACCACGTGCTACGCGTACGTGCTGTCGAAGAAGCACCTGAAGGGCCGCACGGTCCTCATCGGGATCGCGGTCTTCACGATGTTCTTCACCGGCGGGCTCATCCCCAACTACATCCTCATCTCCAGCCTCGGGCTGAAGGACAGCATCTGGGCCATCGTCCTGCCGAACGCGATCAGCGTCTTCAACCTCCTGGTGATGAAGGCGTTCTTCGAGGGCCTGCCGGTCGAGCTGGAGGAGGCCGCCGCGATCGACGGCATGAGCACCTACGGCATCCTGTTCCGGATCGTGCTGCCGCTGTCGAAGGCGGTCCTCGCGACGATGGTGCTGTTCTACGCCGTGTCGTTCTGGAACTCGTGGTTCGCGGCCTTCCTCTACATGAGCCAGAACGACCTGTTCCCAGTGACCGTCTACCTGCGCAACCTCATCGCCGGCGCCACCACGGGCACGTCCGTCGGCGCCGACGCCACCGACATGACCGTGGCCACCAACATCAAGTCCGTGACGATGGTGCTCACGGTCATCCCGATCCTGGTGGTCTACCCGTTCGTCCAGCGCTACTTCGTCAAGGGCGTCATGCTCGGCGCGGTGAAGGGATAACACGCCGGACCTCTCATTCCGCATTCACTCAGCCCGTTTCCCCAGCTCATTTCACCAGGGAGAGGACCCCCCTTTCATGTACGAGATCAACCGGCGTCAGGCGATGGTCGCCGTGGGAGCCTTCCTCGCTCTCGCCGCCTGCAGCACCGACGGCGACGGCGGCGACTCCGGCGGCGCCAAGCGGAGCGGTGACGACTTCGCGGCGAACCGGGACGGCGCGATGGCCGACTACGGCGTCGGCAAGACGTTCAAGGCCGCTGCCCCGCTCACGTTCAGCATCCTCTACAACAATCACCCGTTCTATCCGATCAAGAACGACTGGCTGTTCTGGTCGGAGCTGACCAAGCGCACCAACGTGACGCTGGAGCCGAACGTGGTGCCGCTGAGCGACTACGAGAACAAGCGCAGCCTGATGATCGGCGCGGGCGACGCTCCCCTGATCATCCCGAAGACCTACCCGGGCCAGGAGACCCCCTTCGTCGCCTCGGGCAGCGTCCTGCCGGTCAGCGACTATCTCGACCTGATGCCGAACTTCAAGGAGAAGGTCGCCAAGTGGAACCTGCAGGCCGACCTTGACACGCTCCGGCAGGCGGACGGCCGTTTCTACCTGCTCCCCGGTCTCCACGAGGACTACTGGACGGACTACACGCTCGTGGTGCGCAGCGACATCCTCGACAAGCTCGGGCTGGAGATCCCGCAGACCTGGGACGACGTGCACAACATGCTGAAGGCGATGAAGGCGGAGTATCCCGACTCCTATCCCTACTCGGACCGTTGGGGCATCCCCAAGCCGGGCGGCGCCATGCTGAACCAGGTCTTCGGTCTGGGCAGCGGCGCACGCGGCGGCTGGGGCTTCACGACCGGCATCACGTGGGACCCCAACGCGCAGAAGTTCGCCTTCACCGGCGCCATGGAGCAGTACAAGCAGATGCTGCAGTTCCTCCACACGCTGGTGGAGGAGAAGCTGCTCGACCCGGAGAGCTTCACGCAGCAGGACGACCAGGCGATCCAGAAGCTGGCGTCCGGCAAGTCCTTCGTGATCAGCGGCAACGCCCAGACGCTGGTGAACGAGTATCGCCCGCCCCTGAAGAAGGCCAACCCGAAGGCGAAGCTCATCAAGATCCCGGTGCCCATCGGGCCGCAGGGGCCGGTCAAGGCCGACGCCAACGACAGCCGGCTGGAGAACGGCATCATGATCTCCAAGAAGGCCCGCGACAGCAAGAACTTCGTCGCGATGATGCAGTTCATCGACTGGCTCTGGTACTCCGACGAGGGCCAGGTGTTCGCCAAGTGGGGCATCGAGGGGACCACCTACACCAAGGACGCCTCCGGCAAGTACCAGCTGGCGAAGGACGTCGACTTCGTCGGCCTCAACCCCGGCGCGCCCAAGCACCTGCAGAAGGACTTCGGCTTCTCCAACGGCGTGTTCGCCTACGGCGGCAGCACCGAACTGCTCCAGTCGACCTTCTCCGAGGAGGAGATCGAATGGCAGAAGACGATGAACGCCAGGCAGGCGCTGCCGCCGAAGCCGCCGAGCCCGCTCAACGACGAGGAGCGCGAGCAGGCCGCGCTGTGGCAGACCCCGCTGAAGGACCACGCCACCCAGAACACGCTCGAGTTCATCCTCGGCAAGCGGAGCTTCGACGAGTGGGACGCCTACGTCAAGGAACTCGAGGCGAAGAACATGACGTCCTACGTCAACCTCGTCAACAGCGCGTACGAGCGCTACAAGAAGGAGCACGGCTGACCGGCCCGTGCCGGCCGTGCCTGACCCACGGCCGGCACGTGTTTTCCGGAACGGCGAGCGAAGGACGATGATGCGCGACCCTGCCCCCGATGTCCCTGATGTCCACGAGATCCCGAGCAGGCTGCCGGACGCCTGGCGGTTCTGCGTCGGCACCGGACGCTTCGACCTGGCCCTGCGCCGGGACTACCAGGAATCTCTGGCGCTGGTGCAGCGGGAGATCGGCTTCCGGCACATCCGGGGGCACGGGTTGCTGAGCGACGGGGTGGGCGTCCATCGGCCGTACGAGCACGGCGGCCGGCGGCACGTGCGGCACGTGTTCACCTACGTCGACCAGGTGATCGACGCCTACCTCGGCCTCGGGATCGCGCCCTTCCTCGAACTGGGCTTCATGCCCTCCGGGCTCGCGTCCGGAGAGCAGACCGTGTTCTGGTGGCACGGCAACATCACCCCGCCCCGCGACTGGCACGAGTGGGCCGCGCTGGTGCGGGCCACGGTGACGCACCTCATCGACCGGTACGGGCTCGACCAGGTGCGCACCTGGCCGATCGAGGTGTGGAACGAGCCCAACCTCAAGGAGTTCTGGCTCGACGCCGACGAGGCGGCCTACCAGCGGCTCTACGAGGTGACCGTCAACACGATCAAGGACGTCGACGCCTCGCTCCAGGTGGGCGGGCCGGCCATCTCGCCCGGCTCCGACGACTGGCTGGTGCGCTTCGCCGACTTCGTCGTCGAACGGTCGCTGCCGATCGACTTCGTCAGCAGGCACGCCTACACTTCCGGCCCGGCGCGGCATGTGCCGTTCGGCGTGCACCAGACGCTGGGCCCGCCGTCGCGGCTGCTGGAGCAGTTCGCCCTGCCCCGGCAGCAGCTCAAGGGCGGCCCGCTGGCGGACCTGCCCGTGCACATCACCGAGTTCAACTCCTCCTACCGGCCCGACAACCCGATCCACGACACGGCCTTCAACGCCGCGTACCTCGCGCCGGTGCTGGCCACCGGGGGAGACCTGGCCGACTCCTTCTCCTACTGGACCTTCAGCGACGTGTTCGAGGAGGTGGGCGTGCCGGCGTCGCTGTTCCACGGCGGCTTCGGCCTGCTGACCCACCGCCAGATCAAGAAGCCGACCTATCACCTGTACGCCTTCATGGCCCGCATGGGCGAGGAGATCCTGGCCCGTGGCGAGGACCACCTGGTCACCCGCGACGACACCGGCCGGGTCACCGTGCTGGCCTGGGCGCCGGTGGACGTCACCGGAGGCCCGCCCGTCGACGGCCACCGCCTGCGGCTGTCGGTTCCGATCGGCTCCCCGTCCGGCTCCCCGGCGGGCTCGGCCTTCCTGCTGCGCTCGTCGGTGAGCGAGGAGAAGGGCAACGCCTGGCGGGCGTGGTGCGAGATGGGCCGCCCGGCCTCGCCCCGGCCCCGGCAGCTCGACGCGCTCAGGGAGGCGGCCGAGCCGGTCCGCACTCACCGCGGGCTGCCCATCGAGGACGGGCACGTCCACCTGGACGTCATCCTCGACCGCCACGAGGTCACCCTGCTGGAGATCACCCCGGTGATCGACGAGACCCCGCCCTGGGCGGCAGGGCAGGACCACCGCCGCCTGCTGGGCCTGGACGACCAGGGAGACCCCCGATGACCGAGACGACGATCCGGCGGTTCGGCCAGGGACCGCTCTCCCGTGTCTCCGCGCTGGTCTACACGCTGCTCACGGTCGAGTTCCTGATCGTGGCCACCACCCTGCCCGGCCTGGCCGGGCTCGTCCTGCTCGACCGCGACGCCGCCAACGTCCCGCTGGCCGTGGCGTGCGCGCTTCCGGCCGGTCCGGCGCTGTCCGCCGCACTGTACGCGCTGCACCGGCGGAGGCTGGACCTGGCCGACCTCCACCCGGCGTCCGCGTTCTGGCGCGGCTACCGGATGAACATCGGCGGCGTGCTGAAGCTGTACGTTCCGTGGCTGGCGGGGCTGACCGTCCTCGGGACGACGTTCGCCAACTTCGGCGCGGCGGGCGTGCCGGGCTGGTGGGCGGTCCTGCTCGCCGTCGTGGCGCTCGCGACGGCCCTGTGGGGCGCGAACGCGCTCGTGATCACGTCGCTGTTCGCGTTCCGCGCGAGGGACGTCGCCCGCCTGGCCGTCTACTTCCTGTTCTCCACGCCCCGCGTCGCGCTCGGCAACGCCTGCCTCGCCGTCGTCGCGGCCGGGGTCACGCTGGTCGCCACCGAGGCCGCGCTGACGCTGCTCGGCTCGGTGTTCGCGGCGGCGCTGCTGCTGAACAGCAGGCCGCTGATCGCCGAGGTCACGGAGAAGTTCACCGTTCAAGGCGCGACCGCTCAGGGCGATTCCCCGGAGGGGCCACGTGACGACTCCTGATCGCGTCCATCCCGCCTGGCTGCCGCCGGAGGCGTTCCGGGCGATCGGCTCGCGCCGCACGCTCGTGCTCGGCGACGGGCTCCTCGCCGAGACCGTGCACGACGAGGTGGCCCAGGCGTCCGCCCGGTACGGCGGAAGCGTCCGCCGGGCCGGTGACGGGCCGTACGACCTCGTGCTCGCGCTCACGACCGCCGAGGCCCTGCCGGGCGTCGCGGGCGTGGTCCGCCCCGATTCCGCGATCGGCGACGAGGGCTATGTGCTCGCCCGCAGGGACGGCGTCACCGTGGTGCTCGCCGACGAGCCCGCCGGGCTGCTCTACGGCCTGTTCCACGTCGTACGGCTCGGGGAGCGGGCGTTCGCGGGGGAGCGGCCGGCCGAGCATCACCGGCCGGCGGTGCGGCGGCGCATGCTCGACCACTGGGACAACGTCGACGTGCATCCCGTGATGGGCCAGGTCGAACGCGGCTACGCGGGCGGGTCCGTCTTCTGGCGCGACGGCGCCCCGCGCGGCGACCTGGCGCGGGTGCGCGCCTACGCCCGGCTGCTGGCCGCGTGCGGCATCAACGCGATCTCCGTGAACAACGTGAACGTGCACGCCACCGAGGCCCACCTGCTGACGGACCGGCTCGGCGACGTCGCCGCGCTCGCGGACGTGTTCCGGCCGTACGGGATCAGGGTGCACCTGTCGGTGAGCTTCGCCTCGCCGGTCGTCGTCGGAGGGTTGCCGACCTCCGACCCGCTGGACGAGGACGTGCGCAAGTGGTGGGCGGACGTCACCGGCCGGGTCTACGACACGATCCCCGACTTCGGCGGATATGTCGTGAAAGCAGATTCGGAGGGGCAGCCCGGCCCGTTCGCGTACGGGCGCGACCACGCCGACGGCGCGAACCTGCTGGCCGAGGCGCTGGCGCCGTACGGCGGGGTCGTGCACTGGCGGGCCTTCGTGTACAACCACCGGCAGGACTGGCGCGACCGCTCCACCGACCGGGCCCGCGCCGCGTACGACCACTTCGCGCCGCTCGACGGGCGGTTCCGCGACAACGTGATCCTCCAGGTGAAGCACGGCCCGATCGACTTCCAGCCGCGCGAACCGGTGTCGCCGGTCATCGCGGCCATGCCCGCCACCCGCGTGGCGGTGGAGCTCCAGGTGACGCAGGAGTACACCGGTCAGCAGCGGCACGTCTGCTATCTCGCGCCGATGTGGCGCGAGGTGCTCGGCTTCCGCCCCTGGGGCGCCGACGGCTCCGACGTGGCCGATCTCGTCGGCGGCGGCGACCTGGTGGCGGTCTCCAACGTCGGCGACGACCCCTACTGGACCGGCCACCCGCTCGCCCAGGCCAACCTGTACGCCTTCGGACGCCTGGCCTGGGAGCCGCGCCTGGACCCGGTGGCGATCCTCGACGAGTGGATCGACCTCACCTTCGTCCCGGCGGCGACGGGGGACACCGAGCGGCTGCGGCGCACGCTGCACGAGATCATGGACGACTCCTGGCGCACCTACGAGCGCTACACCGCCCCGCTGGGCGTCGGGTTCATGGTCCGTCCCGGCCACCACTACGGGCCCGACGTGGACGGATACGAGTACACGCCGTGGGGCACCTACCACTTCGCCGACCGCGACGGCGTCGGCGTCGACCGCACCCGCGCCACCGGCACCGGCTTCACCGGCCAGTATCCGCCGCCGTGGTCGGAGGTCTACGAGTCGCTCGCCGACTGTCCCGACGAGCTGCTGCTGTTCTTCCACCACGTCCCGTACGGGCACGTGCTGCGCAGCGGGTCGACGGTCATCCAGCACATCTACGACACCCATTTCGCGGGCGCCGAGCAGGCGGCCGAGGCCGGACGGCGATGGGAGGAGGCCGTGGGGTTGTTCGACCCGGCCCTGCACACCCGGGTGAAGGACCTCCTGGACGAGCAGGTCCGCTGCGCGGAGGAGTGGCGCGACCAGATCAACGCCTACTTCTTCCGCAAGTCGGGCGTCCCCGACGCGCACGGGCGGCGCATCCCATGACGGCGCCTGCCGCGGACGGGCACTCTGTTCCGGGCGGACATCGGGCTGTTCCGGGCGGACATCGGGCTGTTCCGGGCGGACACTGTGCTGTTCCGGGCGGACATTGGGCTGTTCCGGGCGGACACTGTGCTGTTCCGGGCGGACATCGGGCTGTTCCGGGCGGACACCGGGCTGTTCCGGGCGGACACTGGGTGCCCACCTGGACGGCGATGCCGCAGCTGACCGAGCCCGACAACATGCCGCCTCCGCCGTTCACCCGCAACGACTGTGTCCTCGCCGATGCCACGCTCCGGCAGACCGTACGGGTCTCGGTGGGCGGGCGGTGGATCCGCCTGCGGGTGTCGAACGCCTTCGGCGGCTCGGCGCTGCCTCTCACGAAGGTCACCGTGGCGCTGCCGGCCGGGGGACGGGCCGGGGTGAGCGCGGTCGAGCCGGGGACGGTGCGGCCGGTGACCTTCCGCGGGCGCGCGCCGGTGACGATCCCCGCAGGGGCGCAGGCGGTCTCCGACCCGCTGGAGATCGAGGTGGCACCCCGGTCGAACCTCGCCGTGACCGTCTATCTGGCCGAGGGCCAGCGCTCGGCGCACATCACCTCGCATCCGGGCTCGCGGACCACCTCCCACCTGCTGGCCGGAGACCACGCCGACGCCGCCGACCTGCCCGGCGCGACCCCGGTGGACCACTGGTACTTCCTCGGCGGCGTGGAGGTGTGGGCCGAGCCCTCGGTCGCCGCGGTGGCGGTGGTGGGCGACTCCCTGTCCGACGGCCGGGGCTCGACCACCAACGGCAACGACCGCTGGCCCGACCGGCTGCTCGACCGCCTGCTGACCCGGCACGGCATGGACGGCGTCGCGGTGCTCAACCAGGCGGCTGGCGGCAACCGGGTGCTCAACGACGGCCTCGGCCCCAACGCGCTGGCCCGGCTGGACCGTGACGTGCTCGCCCAGAGCGGCGTGGCGTGGCTGGTCCTGTTCGAGGGGGTCAACGACATCGGCACCGCCGAGGCGAGCCCGGCCGCGCAGAAGCAGGTGGCCGACGACCTCGTCTTCGCCTACGACCAGATCGTCACGCGGGCGCACGCACGGGGCATCCGCGTGTACGGCGCGACGCTGACGCCGTTCGGCGGCCACGACGGCTACGACGACGCGCAGGGCCGGCGTGAGCGGGCCCGGCGGGTGGTCAACGAGTGGATCCGCACCGGCGGCCGGTTCGACGCGGTGATCGACTTCGACCACGCCGTCCGCGACCCGGCCGATCCCCGCCGCCTGCTCGCGGCGTACGACGTGGGCGACCACCTGCACCTGAACCCGGCTGGATACCAGGCCCTCGCCGACTCCGTGCCCGCCGGCCTGTTCCGGTGGGAGCCGCCGCCACCCGGCTTCGGGTTCGCCTAGGGCGCGTATCGGGTTGTGATCAATTTGTGGGATTCGCCTGTCCGTCGTGGCCTGATCCGGTAGATCGGCGTGTGTGACGCGTGCGCAGCTGACGGATGAGGAATGGGAGTTCATCAAGCCATATCTCCCGATCGGCAGGTTCGGCCCGTACCCTGAGCGGCTGCGGCAGCAGTTCGAGGGGGTGATCTGGCGGTTCCGGACGGGTGGGCAGTGGCGGGAGATCCCGCAGGAGTTCGGAGCCTGGCAGACCGTTCACAACCGCTTCCGGCAGTGGAGGGATGCCGGCGTCTTCGAAGCCCTACTGGACGGGGCGATCGCGGAAGCCGCCAAACGCGGCGAGGTGGACTTATCCCTGGTCAGCGTGGACTCCACCACCGCTCGGGCGCACCACGACGCCGCCGGGATGCACCTTGACCCGGACGTGCTGGCCGCCCTGGAGAAGGCTGCCGAACAGGAGCGGGCCCGGCAAAAGGGGGCGACCGGGAAGGACAACAGGAGCAGGACGCCCGAAACGACGCCGAAGCAGAACAACG
>NZ_VJVX01000037.1:0-87205 GCF_008033685.1 Microbispora sp. CSR-4 | reverse complement strand
GCTGTTCCTGATGCCCTCCCGGGTGGTGTCTTCTGCTCCGGTCCAGGTCCGCCGGGTGTCGCTTCCGACAGTCCCGGCGTCCCCGGCGCCTGCGTCGCGCGGGAGCAGCGCGCCTCGCCGCAGCACCGGCACGTGCCCTGGCCATGCCGGTAGTCCCCCGCAGGCCGAGGCCCGGCGTGGGTGTGAGGCGCGGAGGCGTCCTCGGGCGGAGGATCCGGCCGCGCTGTCTCCGAAGGCGCCGCCTCCGAAGGCGCTGCCTGCGATGATTGTGCGTCCGAAGCCGTCGCGCCCGAAGGTGCTGTGTCCGAAGGTGCAGCGTGCGAAGGTGCAGTGTGCGAAGGTGCTGTGGGCCCATGCTCGCCACCGTCGGCTGGGCATGCTGACGCGTGCCGGGTGGCGTGCGGTGCTCTTGCCTGAGTCGCGGCGCGGTCGCCGTCTCTGCCCTTGCCGAGCGCGGTCTCGTCGCGCTCGGCAGGGCGGGTGCTGATGGTCTCGTCGCCCTTGGGGGAGGCGGCGTTCGCGGTGTGGTCGCCCTCGGCAGTGGCGGTGTTCACGGTGTCGCGCGGCTCGCACTCGCCGGGCCGCCGCTCGCCGGGCCGCCGCTCACCGGCCCCAGGCTCACCGGTCCCGCGCTCACCGGCTCCACAGCCGCGAGACTCCCCGTCGCGAAGCCCGCTCGTGGCATAGGGGGAGTCGGTTGAGGAGTCGGTGCTTTCGGCGTCGCCGTCGCAGTCGCCGGTGGCAACGGTCTCGTTCGGGGCCTCGGGGTTTCCGGTCGCGTGGTGAGCGTGGCCGCTGAGGGCGCTGTCGCTGAGGTCCGCGAGGTCGTCGCTGACGTCGTCGGCCTCGGCGGGTGCAGGGGCGGTGTCATCGGCGCTCCCGGCACCGGCATCCGCCTCGGCCTCAGCTTCGGCAGTGTCGAACTCCTCCGGGATGTCGGGGTCGTCAGCGCCGCCCGCAGCGCCGGGGTCGCCCAACGCGCCGGAAACGGCGTCATCGGCCCGGCTCAGGTCGTCGGCGCTTCCGGTGGCGTCGGGGGCGTAGGCGTTGGTGTCGTCGGCGCTCTCCGCACCGGCATCTGCCCCGGCCTCGCCGGGAGCAGAGTCGCCCGTGTCGTCCCGGCCTTCCCCGAAGCCCTCGGCGTCCCGCGTGTCGTCGACGTGGTCGGCGGTGTCGTCGGCCTGGCTCGGCTCGTCAGTGGTCCCGGCGGTGTCGGGAAGGTAGTCGCTGGGCGCGCTGTCGCCGAGGTCTACGAGATGGTCGCTGACGTCGTCATCGGCGGCAGGGGCAGCGGTGTCTTGGGGGGCCGGGTCGGCGGGGTATGGGTTGTCGTCGGTGGGGTCGGGGGGGTCGGTGGGGTGGGTGGGGTCGGTGTCGTCGGCGGCGGGGTCGGCGGGGTCTTGGGTGGCCGGGTCGGTGTCTTCGGTAGCCGGGTCGGCGGTGGGGTCGGTGGTTTCGGGGTCGGTGGGGAGGGATTCGGCGCTGACCACGACGAGGAGCTCAGCGGCGATCTTCTGCTCCAGCAGGGCGATCAAGGCGTCCGCCTGACGTACCGTCAGCGGGCGGTCATCCCCCTGCGCCCTCAGCTTGGCGTACGCCTGCAACAACGTCATCAACCGGGCGCCGGCCTCACGCGGCAGGTAGAACTCTCCTTCCACGCCGCCGCCCTTGCCCGGGCGGACCCGCAGGAACCGCCTCCCGTAATCGGCCCGCTCATCCCGCTCTTCCCCATCGGGGTCCAGCACCGCCCGCAGATGGCGGCCGGCCTTGGCGACCTCCGCCGCCCCCGCTTTACTGGCCAGGTCCACCAGGATCGGCTCCGCCAGGCCGGCTTGCTCGTCGGTTAGTCCGGCGACGGCGGCGCAGATGGCCTCCACCACCCCGGCCGCCAGCTCCCCTGTGGCGAACTTCTCCCGCACGGTGGGGAGGCGGGGCAGTTCCGCGCCGAGGGTGAGCAGGCGGCCCGCGCCGCCCACGGTCATCCCCCCACTGGTGCGCAACCAGCAGCGGGTGGAGGCATGGCCGTGCTGTTTGGCCTGCCCCGCTCGGTGGACCCGGCCGACGCGGTCGGCCAGGGCGCTGGTGATCCGGTCGCGGGCGAACAGCAGCTCCTCCGCCTCGGCCAGGCACATGTCCACGTCGTCGGGAAGCGGGGTCAGCGCCAGCTCTTGGGCCACCTCACGAACCGACCCCACCACCACCCACGACGACCGCACACGACCCCGACCACGACCACGACCACGACCACGGCCACGATCACGCCCACCCACACCGCCGGAAGCACCCGCACCCGCACCTGCGCTCGCACCCGAGCCAGAGCCGGCCGCGCCAGCGCCATCCGCGCTAGCGCCGGAGCCATTCGCACCGGCGGGAGCCGCGTCCTCGGCAGTCTCACGGGCGGCATTCGCGCCAGCGCCGTTCGCGCCACCCACATTCGCACCGGCGAATGCCGCACTGTCGGCGGCCCCACGCGCGGCGTTCGCGCCAGCGGCGTCCGCACCGGCGGCAGCCGCACGATCGGCAGCCCCACGGGCGGCACCCGCGTCAGATCCCGCGCTGTCGGCGGTCCAACACACGGCGTTCGCGTCAGCGCCGTCCGTGCCAGCACCGCTCATGCCAGCGGCATACGTACCGGTGGCCGCCCCACTCGTGGCATCCGCGCCGTCGCTATCTGCCCTGTCGGTATGCGTGCCTGGGGCGTCCGCGCTCGGGTCGTCCACGCTCTCGACAACAGATGCGTCGGCGCGCTGCCGGGGCCCGAAGTTGATGATCGGGAAGGGATCGCGGGCGGACGAGCCATCGGACGACCACAGTGGGGAATTGGCGATCAGACGGTCCCACCACTCACCGTCGGCATCGTTCGAATGACGAAGGCGCTCAGGATCAAAGTCGAACAGATCCACCACACCCTCCTCGCTCGATTCGAACTGATGTATGGATTCTCTCACACTCTGTGAGCGAGTGACAACCGTGCGAAGCGAAGGGTTGGAGCCTCAGATCGCCGAGGGAAAGGGGGCGTCGGCCGCCTAGCTGGTCAGCGTTCAGCGGATAGGGGGCCGACGGAGACCTGCTGTACAGGGTGCTGAGAGGTGCCGGGCGGCGGCCGGCATGGGGCGCAGGTGGGCGGCTCGGGGTCGATTACTGGCCGATCGGTCAAAAGCTGGCCGATCGGTCAGTTAGGGTGTCCGCATGGCACGTTCCGCAACCACCACGCGGGCGGACATCCTGGACTCGGCCGTGCGGCTGTTCGCCGCGCACGGCTTCCGCGGCACCTCCCTGCAGGACATCGCCACGGACGCGGGCTGCTCCAAGGCGTCCTTGCTCTACCACTTCACGAACAAGGACGCGATTCTCACCGAGCTGCTGGCCCCCGTCGGGCCGGAGTTCGCCGCGCTGGAGGAGAGGATCGCCGGGCTCGACGGCGAGGAGGCGGCCCGTGCCGCCGTCGCCGGGCTCGTCGACCTGTCGCTGCGCTTCCGGCTGCAGGTGAAGATCCTGCTGCAGGACGTCGACGCGCTGATCAACCGGCCGGAGCTGCCGGACGTGGACGGCCTGACCGAACGGCTGGCGGACGCCCTGGCCGGCCGCTCGGCCGCCCCCCAGGCCCGGGTCTGGGCCTGGATGGCCATGCTGGGGATCATCCTGACCAGCGCCAGCGAGCTCGCGCTCCCCGACGAGACGCTGCGCGCGGAGCTGACCCGCGGTGCGTCGCGCACGCTCGGCCTGCCGGCCGACTGACCTCCCGAAGAAAGAGATCTGCTGTGGCAACCCTGCTGTACCGGCTGGGCCGGTTCTCCTTCCGCAGACGCGGGCGCGTGGCCGCCGTGTGGCTGCTGCTCCTCGTGGTCCTGGGCCTGGCCGCCGCCGCGTTCCACGGCCCGACCGGCGACAAGTTCGCCATGCCCGGCACCGAGTCGCAGCGGGCGCTGGACGCCCTGGCCAAGGAGTTCCCGCAGGCCAGCGGTGCCACCGGCACCATCGTCGTCGCCGCTCCGCAGGGCCGGAAGCTGGACCCGGCCGAGGTCGCACCGGTGGTCAAGGAGGCCGCCGGCATCCCCGGCGTCGTCGCCGCCCTCGACCCCTTCAAGTCCGGCGCCGTCTCCGCCGACGGCCGCTACGCCCTGGTGCAGGTGCAGTTCGACCGCGGGGCCAAGGACGTCACCGAGGCTCAGCGCGCGGCGTACCTGAAGGCCGGCTCATCGGCCAAGGGGCTGCGGGTCGAGCACGGCGGCGAGGTCCTGAACGCCGCGCCGGAGGTGGGCGGGTCCGAAGGGATCGGCGTCGTGATCGCCGCGGTGGTGCTGATCGTCACCTTCGGCTCGCTGGTCGCCGCCGGGATGACCCTGCTGAACGCGCTGATCGGCGTGGGGGCCGGCATGGGCGGCCTGTTCGCGCTCAGCGGCCTCGTCGAGCTGACCTCCGTCACGCCGGTGCTGGCGCTGATGCTGGGCCTGGCCGTCGGCATCGACTACTCGCTGTTCATCCCCTCCCGCTACCGCCAGTTCCTGGCCGAGGGCGTGGCGCCGGAGGAGGCCGCGGGCCGGGCGGTCGGCACGGCCGGATCGGCCGTCGTGTTCGCCGGGGCCACCGTGGTCATCGCGCTCGCCGGTCTGTCGGTGGTCGGCATCCCGTTCCTGAGCGTGATGGGCCTGGCCGCCGCCGGCACCGTGGCCGTCGCCGTGCTGGTCGCCCTCACGCTGCTGCCCGCCTTCCTGTCGTACGCCGGGGCCCGGGTGCTGCCCCGCAAGCAGCGCACCGGCGAAAACGCGGACGCGGGCGGCCGGGGCTTCGGCCACGCCGGCTTCGGACACGCCGGCTTCGGACACACTTGGGGGCGGGTGGTCACCCGGCTGCGCGTGCCGATCCTGCTGGCCGGGGTCCTCGGCCTCGGCGCGCTGACGCTGCCCGCCCAGGACCTGCGGCTGGCCCTGCCCGACGCGGGCACCGCCGCCCCGGGCACTCCGGCTCGCGAGGCGTACGACCTGACCAGCGAGGGGTTCGGCGAGGGCTTCAACGCCCGCCTGATCGCCGTGGTCACCGCCGCCGACCGCGCGGCCACGACGGCCGCCGCCGGGGAGGCCGCCAAGCTGATCCAGCAGACCCCCGGTGTGCTGGCCGTGGCCCCGCCGCAGCCGAACGCCGCCGGCACAACCGCGCTGCTGACCATCATCCCCAAGGCCGGGCCCACCGCCGCGGCCACCGAGGACGCCGTGCACGCCATCCGCGCCAAGGTCGCCACGATCGGCGGCGCGGAGATCGCCGTCACCGGCGCGACGGCCGTGGGCATCGACGTGTCCGACAAGCTCGCCGACGCCATGCCGGTCTACCTGCTGCTGGTGGTCGGCCTGTCGGTGCTGCTGCTCATGCTCGTCTTCCGCTCGATCCTGGTGCCGGTGAAGGCGGCGCTGGGTTTCCTGCTCACCGTCGGATCGACCTTCGGCATCACCGTGTGGATCTTCCAGGAGGGTCACCTGGCCGGTCTGCTGGGCGTGGACGTGCCGGGCCCGCTGGTGAGCTTCCTGCCGATCCTGCTCATCGGCATCCTGTTCGGCCTGGCCATGGACTACGAGGTGTTCCTGGTCTCGCGGATGCGCGAGGACTACGTGCACGGCGACACTGCCCGCCAGGCGACGATCAACGGCATGGGGCACAACGCGCGGGTGGTCACCGCCGCGGCGCTGATCATGACGGCGGTGTTCGGCGGGTTCGTGTTCATGAACGACCCGATCATCAAGTCGATGGGCTTCGCGCTGGCCGTCGGTGTGCTCGTGGACGCCTTCGTGGTCCGGATGACCCTCGTCCCCGCCGTGATGTCCATGCTCGGCCGCGCCGCATGGTGGCTGCCCCGCGTCCTGGACCGGGCGCTTCCCGACCTCGACGTCGAGGGCGAGCGGCTGCGTCATCACCTCACCACCCGCGCCGCCGTCGAGCCGGAGCGCGCCCTGTTGTAGGAGCGGGGGTGTCGTAGAGGGCGCCGGGGGCCGGAGGTCCCGCCCCTGCGGGACCTTCGATGCTCGTACGGCACGGCGGGGAACGATGTGATGGAGGGACCGGACGAGGGGAGGGCGTCATGATCGTCGTGGGTGTCGACGGCTCACACGCCGGCATGGAGGCCGTCTGCTGGGCGGCCCGGGAGGCCGCCCTGCGCGGCGTCCCCTTGCGCATCGCCAACGCCATCCCCGCCTGGGCGTGCTCGACCGCCCAGCAGGGCCCGTACACGGACGTCGCCGCGTGGATGCGCGACGGCGCGGCCGCCGTGCTCGGCGCCGCCGCCGAGCGGGCCCAGGCGGAGGCGCCCGGGGTGCCGATCGACACCGCGATCCTGGCCGGCGACCCGCGCCCGGCGCTCGTCGAGGCTGCCATGGAAGCCGATCTCCTCGTGGTCGGCAACCACGGGCTCGGCGGCTTCCGCGGCCTGCTGCTCGGCTCGGTCGCGTACGGCGTGGTGGGTCACGCCCCGTGCGACGTGGTCGTCGTGCGGGAGGTGCCCTCCGCGCCGCGGCCGGAGATCGTGGTGGGCATCGACGCGTCGCCCGCGTGCGGCAAGGTGCTCGACTTCGCCTTCGCCGAGGCGGCGTTGCGCGGGACCGGCGTGCGGGTGGTGCACGCCTACAGCCCGCTGGAGGGGGGCGGCGGCTTCGCGCCGCTCCCCGACGACTTCGACGAGGAGAAGGTCGAGGTGCGGATGGTCAGGGAGGCCGTCGCCGGCCGCCGTGAGCTCTACCCCGACGTCAAGATCGTCGAGGAGGTCGTCCGGGGACATCCGGTGGACGTGCTGCGGCAGGCGTCGGCGGGCGCCGACCTGCTCGTCATCGGCTCCGCGGGGCGCGGCGGGTTCACCGGCCTCGTCCTCGGGTCGGTCTGCCAGGCCATGATCCACCACGCGACCGGCCCCATGGCCGTCGTCCGCACCTCGGCGTCCACCGGCTGAGCGGTCCGTGCCGAACCCCGCAGCCTTGAAGAACAGAGCGCCCCGAACAGAGCGCCCCGAAGAACAGAGTGGCCCGGAAATGCCGAACGCCCCCGGCGGGCCCGGTTCGTCCGGGCCGCCGGGGGCGGTTGCCGGCGCCCTACGCGCTCTTGCGTCGCTGCTCGCGCAGAATGGCGAGACGCTCGTTCAGCACCTCTTCGAGGTCCTCGATCGAGCGGCGCTCCAGCAGCATGTCCCAGTGGGTCCGCGGGGGCTTCGCCTTCTTCTGCTGAGGCTGCTCAGCGTCCACCCGCAGTGCCGGGCTGCCGCAGTGACGGCACTCCCAGGTCGTGGGAATCTCGGCCTCGACGGCGAGCGGAACGGTGGTGAGATGGCCCTTCGGGCACGTGTAGGACACCTCCTGGCGCGGGGCCAGGTCGGTGTTGCGGTCGTTCTCGTAGCTGGTCGCGCCGAGCCGGGTACCGCGAAGTGCACGCTCGCCCATAGTCTTTAAGCCTCCTGAGGTCCCCGCCTTCGAGGGGTTCGTTCGCCACCGCGTACAACGCCTGATACCGTGTGTGGATTCCCAGCGGAGACCTGATCCAATCGCGCTTTTTCCGTCCCACTGGTCTCAGATGTGGTCGGGCACCTGGTTCCCCGCCTCACGGATGGCCCGGGGAAGGTTGACAACGCTGAGCAGGACGAATCCGAGGACGAAGAACACCACCAGCGAGACGATCGCGGTGCGGTAACTGTCGGTGACCTGGAGCGCCAGTGTGAGCACCAGCGACCCGAGGAACGCCGACCCCTTGTCGCTGATCTGGTAGAGGCTGAAGTATTCCGCTTCCCGGCCGGGCGGGATCACCAGGGAGTACATCGAGCGCGACAGCGCCTGGGTGCCGCCCATGACGATCGCGATGGCGAAGGCGATCGCGTAGAACTGGACGGCCGAGCCCTTCTGCAGGAAGTAGGCCACGCCCACGACGACCGTCCACACCACCAGGCTGGCCAGCACCGTGCGCTTGGTCCCGAACCTCAGCGCGAGCCGTCCGAGCCCGAGCGCGCCGCCGACGGCGATGAACTGCACCATCAGGATCGCGCCGATCTGGTGCGTCTGGCCCAGGCCCAGCTCCTGGTCGGCGTACGTGGCGGAGAAGCTGATCACCGTCTGCACGCCGTCGTTGTAGACCAGGTAGGCCGCGAGGAACAGCAGCGTGCGGGGGTAGCGCCGCAGGTCGGCGATCGTACGGCCGAGCTGGCGGACGCTGCCCGCCACGGCCCGCACCGCGGTCGCCTCGTGGACGGGCACCCGCCGGTTGCGCAGGCGCAGCATCGGGATCAGGGTGAACGCGCCCCACCACAGGCCCGCCGACGCCAGGCTGATCCGCACCGCCAGGCCCGTCTCGATGTCGGCGAACAGGTAGATCACCAGGTTGAGCGCGAGCAGCAGGCCGCCGCCGAGGTAGCCGAAGCCCCACCCCCTGCTGGAGATCTCGTCGCGTTCCTCCGCCCCGGCGATCTGTGGCAGGAAGGAGTCGTAGACCACGCGCGCCGCGCCGAAGGTCACGTTGGCGATCAGGAACAGCGCGCCGCCGAGCAGGTAGGCGTCACCGGACACGAAGTAGAAGCCGAGCGTGGCCACCACGCCCAGGTAGGCGAAGACCCCCAGAATCTGCTTCTTGCGGCCGGTGTGGTCGGCCAGCGCGCCGACCACCGGCATGATCACGATCTGCAGCAGCACCGAGATCGTCACCATGGTGGTGAAGTACGCCTTGGGCCGCAGGTCGAGGCCGAGGAACGCCACGAAGCCGCCCTCGCCGCCCGCCGCGGTCGTGGCGATCGTGGTCAGGTACGGCCCGAGGAAGACGGTCAGGACGGTCGTCTGGAACGCGGAGTCCGCCCAGTCGTACCAGTACCAGCCACGTTGCTCGCGCCGCCGCGTGCCGGGGGTCTCCTCGTGGACGACCTGGGGAGCGGTCATGGTCTCTCCTCACGGGGGTGGAGCGTCGCCGGGGGCCGGGAGGTCGGCGCAGGCCGGTTTCGTCAGGGGACAGGGTCGGTGAGCCGGGGGACAGACGGCGTCAGCGGGGTGGTCCGGGCCGGGCGGGATGGTCCGTGGTCACGGCTCAGCCGGGCGGGGGTGCCACTGCCCGCGCGACTTGAGCACGTCGCGCAGGCCGCTGATGTTGTCCGTCATGATCCCGTCGACGCCGAGATCGAGCAGGTGGGCCATGGTCACCGGGTCGTTCACCGTCCACACGTGCACCTGCATCCCGATCGCGTGCGCGGTGCGCACGAGGGCGCGGGTGGTCACCCGCAGGCCGCGGAACCCGATCGGCGCCTGCGCACACGGCACGCCCGCCCGGGCGAGCCCGGACAGCAGCCGGCCGTACCCGCCTCCCATCGCGGCCGTACGCAGGGCGGCCAGGCCGCGCGGGCCGAGCGAGAAGCAGACCTCCCGGTCGATCGCCCGCCGGGCCCGGGCCAGCCGCGCGTCGGAGAACGAGGTCAGGCACACCCGGTCGTACGCGCGGGTGCGTCGGATCGCCTGGGCCAGCGGCGCGATCGCGGCGCTCTCCTTGACGTCGATGTTGAACCGTACGTCCGGCCAGGTGCCGAGCAGGTCTTCCAGCAGCGGGATCTCGTGCCGGCCGCCGATCCTGGCCTCGCGCACCTCACGGTAGGGCATCCGCGAGATGCGGCCGGTGCGGTCGGTGACCCGGTCGAGGGTGTGGTCGTGGAACGCGAGGAGGACGCCGTCGGCGGTCGCGTGCGCGTCGGTCTCCAGGTAGGTGTAGCCGAGCTCGACCGCCCGGGAGAAGGCGGCCATGGTGTTCTCGCGGGCCTCCGCCGCTCCGCCTCGATGCGCGAAGGCGAGCGGTCCGGGGTGGTCGAGGAACGCGAAACGGCGATGCACGAGAGGAGTATGCCGGGTTCCGGCGAAACAGTCAGCGCGCCAAGGTGAACATTTGCGTCACAAGAGTCCATTGTCATCTTCGGGGCGGAAGTTCCGCTTCACCGTGTCGCGGTTCACTCCGGGTCCGGCGGGGCCTGTACGGTTCGATCTTCCGGCAGGAGATCGGCCAGATGAGCGGTCATGTCGTCGATCGTCGGGTGGTCCCAGGGCATGGTCGGCTCGACCAGCACGCCGACCGTCTCCTCCACGTCGACGCACAGGCCGAGCGCGTGGACCGAGTCCAGGCCGTACGTGCGGAGCTTCACCGTCGGGTCGATATCGGCGGGCGGCAGGCCGAGATAGGCGGCCACCCGCTCGATCAGCCATCGGCGCAGGGCATCGGGGGACATCGGAGCGGAGGCGGCGCTCATGCGACGGTCTCAAGCAGGTCGTTGACCGCGGGTTCGAGTTCGGCGTGCAGCGGGGTGAGGCGGCCGCTGAGGAACAGCTCCCGCATGTGCCGGCGGCGGAGCTTGCCGCTGGTGGTCTGCCGCACCGCGCCACGAGGCACCAGCAGCAGGCTCAGCGGGATGCCGAACTCCCGCGTCACCCGATCCATGATCCGGTCGGCCGCTTCGCCGAGGTCGCCCGGCTGTCCCCGCCGCATCTCCTGGACCAGGACGACGTGTTCCCCGCCGTCGTGGCGTCGTACGCCGAAGGCGGCGCTGCGGCCCGCGGCCGGGTTGGCCTGTGCGGCGGCCTCCTCCAGGTCCTGCGGGTAGAGGTTGCGGCCGTTGACGATGATCACATCCTTGATCCGCCCGGTCACGTAGAGCTGGCCGTCGAGCAGGAACCCCAGGTCGCCGGTGCGCAGCCAGCGGCCGTCGCCCGAGTGGAAGCCTGCGTGGAAGGTCGCGCGGGTCTCCGCCGGGCGGCCCCGGTAGCCGAGGGCGACGCTGGGGCCGCAGACCCAGATCTCCCCGATCTCGCCGTCGGCGAGGGGCCGGAGGCCGTCCGGATCGACGATCCGCAGGTCGAGCCCGGAGACCGGCCCGCAGGCGACCAGGGGCGTCCCCTCGGGCGCCGGGACCGCCCGGTGCCGTTCCAGCGCGGCGGGATCGAACCGCCGTACGGTCACGCCCTGCCCCTGCGGCACGCAGGTGACCATCAGGGTGCACTCGGCCAGGCCGTAGCCGGGATTCCAGGTGGCCGGCCGGAAGCCCGCCGGTGCGAACCGCCGCTCGAACGCGGCGAGCGTGGCGGCCCGGATCGGCTCGGCTCCGCTGATGGCCATCGCCAGCGTGGACAGGTCGAGCCCGGCGAGCTGCTCGTCGGTGATCCTTCGGGTGCACCAGGCGTACCCGAAGTCCGGCGACACGGTCCAGTCCGCGCCGTACCGGGTGATCAGCTCCAGCCAGCGCACCGGCCGCGCGACGAACGCGCCGGGCGACATGAACACCAGGTCGGCGCCCGCGTGGAGCGCCTGGAGCTGGAGGCCGACCAGGCCCATGTCGTGGTAGTGCGGCAGCCACCCGGCCAGCCGCCGCAACGGCCTGCGGGCCAGCAGCCGGAACAGCTCCAGGTTGTGCAGCAGGTTGCCGTGCGAGACCTCGACGCCGCGCGGGTCGCTGGTCGAGCCGGAGGTGTACTGCAGGTAGGCGAGGGTTCCTGCGGACATGGCCGGCGGGGCCCAGGCGTCCGGATCGGCGGGGGCGGTGTCGGGCACGCGGGCCGAAAGATCGGACAACCCGGACGCGTGCGCGTGATCGGTCAGGACCAGCCGCGCGCCGGCGTCCCGCATCAGCGTCCGTACGCGGTTCGCATGGGGTGCGCCCACGTCCGGCAGGGGAGCGGGGATCGCCGGCACCCGGGCGTAGAGACAGCCGAGGAACGCCACCGTGAAGTCGAGCCCCGCCGGGTAGAGCAGCAGCACCGGCTCGTCGGTCAGGCCGTGTGCGGCGAGCCACACGGCGGTGGCGCGCGCCCGCCGGTCCAGCTCGGTGAAGGTGAGCCGGTCCGTGCCGCCGTCGTCCCGCACGAAGACGAACTCGCGATCGTCGCTGACGCGGTTCCGTACGTGTGTCACGAAATCGGTCATTCGGGCAGTCCCTCCCGTACGTACCAGGAGACGAGCCGGTCGAGGGTCGCGGGAGTGACGGCGGGTGGGGCCATCGCGTGCCGCCACGCGAAGTCGTAGTGGTGCCGGAAGTAGGTCGCGGTGTATTTGGCCCGCATGTTGACCACCGCCTCGAACCGGCCGAACGGCCTGTCGCGGATCTCTTCGGTTGTGGCGGCGACCAGTTCGATCGGCAGGCGGGCGTTGATCACCTCGAACAGGTCGCGCACCCGCACGGTGGCTCCGTTCACCACGTGGGAGACCGGGGACGGCCGGGCGGCGGCGGCGAGCGCGACCAGCCGGGAGACCGTCGTGTCGACGGGGGTCAGATGGAGGTTGGCGTCCGGGTGGCAGGGCAGGCGGACCCGTTCCCCCGGCGTGCGCCGGGCGAAGAAGGCGATCACCCGGAGGAAGTCGTACAGGCCGTAGTCGGTCAGCGCCCGCCCGGTGCGGGAGTGCCCGACCATCACGCCCAGCCGGGCCACCAGGGCGGCGCCCTCGCGGACGGACCGCGACCGGGCCAGCGCGATCTCCGCCTGCCGTTTGGAGTATTCGTAGAAGTTCCGGAACCGGTCCGGCGGGGCCTGCGACGGCCAGTCCTCGGGCACGGGGCCCTCGGTGTCGAGCCCGCACTGGTAGGCCGTCCCGACGAGGATGTAGCGCGAGCCGGGCCGGGCGTGCCGCTCGTACGTGGCCAGCGCGTTGGCCGATCCCGCGACGTTCACGTCCAGGAGCTCCTCCTCGCGGCGTGGGAAGAAGGTGACGAGCGCGGCGACGTGCCAGTAGACGCAGGGCTCGGCGAAGACCTCGGTGACCGGGAGGCCGAGGTCCGGCTCGTCCAGCGCCAGCCCGCGCACCCGCAGGCGTCCCGCCGGGGACTCGTCGAGGCCGAGGCAGCGCAGCGCGTCCGCGACCCGGCGGCGCACCACCTCGGCGGACGCGCGAGCGAGGGCGATCACCTCCTCGCCCCGGGCCAGCAGTGTGCCGATGAGATGAGAGGCCACGAAGCCGTTGGCCCCGTCGATCACGTGAACCCGCACCACGGCACCTTCCCACAAGAGGTAGCGGAAGGTAAAGTCACGATCGCTCACAGTGACACCAGGGAGGGTGCATGCTCAACGACCTGCAGCAGCGCAAGCTGGCTCATCTGTTCACGCTTCTGGACGTGGACGACGACGGGACCGTCGACAAGATGGACTACACCGCCTCGGCCGACCGGCTGGTGAACGCGTTCGGGTTCGCACCGGGCTCCACGGAGTCGCGGCGGGTCCGGGAGCGGTACGCGAGGCTGTGGGACGAGGTGACCCTGCCCATGGACGCCGACGGGGACGAGCGCGTCGAGCTGAAGGAGTTCACGGCCGGGTTCTACCGGTTCGTCACCCAGCCCGGCACGGGCTACCACACTCATATCGCGCCGGTCGCCGACGCCTTCTACGACCTGATGGACACCGACGGGGACGGGCGGATCACCCGGATCGAATACCTGCGGATGGCCGAGAGCGCCTTCCGCCTGTCGGAGGCGAACGCCGCCGTCGCGTTCGAGCGTCTCGACCTCGACGGCAACGGCTCACTGAGCCGGCAGGAGCTGCACGTGGCCAACGAGCAGTTCTTCCGCAGCCCCGACCCGGAATCTCGCGGCAACTGGCTGTTCGGCCCGCTCCCCGCGCTGGGCTGACCGCCGTACGGCGGTCCGGGGCGCGGAGCGAGGCCCGGGCCCTTGAAGGCGCGCGACTTTCAGGCGCGTGGCGGGGCTCGCGACTTCGAAAGACACGCGGTGAGGCTCGCGGCCGGCGCGGGCCGCGGGCCTCACCGCCTGGCGCGCCCGGGGCTGGACGCCGGCTATCCGGCCGCCGACGCCCACTCCTGCCGCCGGGCCTCCGCCATCGAGATGGCCGCGGCGACCGCCACGTTGACCGAGCCGACCCTGCCGACCTGCGGGATGTAGGCCACCGAGTCTGCCGCCTCCAGGCAGGCGGGGGAGCAGCCGTGGTCCTCGCTGCCGAGCACCAGGCAGACGTCGCCGCCGAGCTTGGCCTCGTGCAGGGGAACGGCGTCGCCGGTCAGCTCGACCGCGACCACCCGGAAGCCGTCCTCCCTGGCGGCGCGTACGGCCTCGGCGACCGGGACCGGCTCGTGCCACTCGACCAGCCGGTCGGTGCCGAGCGCGGTCTTCTGCGCCTTGGGATTGGAGGGCGGGGTGGCGTTGCCGGCCAGCCAGATCGTCTCCACGCCGAAGGCGGCGGCCGTACGGAAGATCGATCCGATGTTGAACGGACCGGTCACCGATTCGAGGATCAGCGCGAGACGGCCCTCGGTGTTGCGGCGCCAGGTGCGGTTGAGCCGTTTGACGTCGGTCGGCTTGAGCTGCCTGCGCGGGTTGGGAGTGCTCATCGGGCGGTCATCGCTCCTGAATTTCTGCGGTGCGGGCGTCGACCCGCAGGACGCGGTAGGCCGACCGGGAGGCCAGCCGGGACGTGGGCCAGCCCCGGTCGCCCAGCCAGCGCTGCAGGGAGTCGGAGCCGAGGTGTTTCTGCACGACCAGATAGGCGCTGCCGTCGGGGGTGAGCCGGTCGAGCCACCGGGTCAGCATCTCGTGGAGCGCGGCCTTGCCGATCCGGATGGCAGGATTCGACCAGATGGCCCGGAACCTGACGTCCTCGGGCATCTCGTCAGCATGCACCGACCTTACTTTGTCAAGGCCGGCGCTCGCGGCGTTCCGCGCGCACAGCTCCACCGAACGCCGGTTCACGTCGACGGCCCACACCGTGGCCTTCGGCGCCCGTGAGGCCATCGTCAGCGCGATGGGCCCGTAGCCGCAGCCGAGGTCGAGCAGGTCGCCCTCGGCCGGGGGCGGCGGGACGGTCTCCAGCAGCACCCGCGTCCCCGGGTCGACGCGTTCGGGGGAGAACACCCCGCGGTCGGTCTCCAGCCGCAGGTGCAGATCCGGGAGGACCAGCGCGACCGAACCGGGCCGGCTGGCCGCCTGGGGACTCTCCTCGAAGTAATGGGCCACGTGCCCAAACGTACCAACGCCGGAGACCGGTGATCTCCGCGCCTGCGGGGGCGCTGCCGCCGGGATCGTGCCGTGTGCGGTCAGGGGATGCGGGCGCCGAGGAGCATCGCCGCGACTGCGGCCAGCAGGCCCGCGACGATCGCCGCGACGAGGAACCGCTGGGTGATCTCCTGGTGCACCACCTTGTAGCCGAGCGAGGTGCCGATCTGTGTGTACACGTCGCGCAGCTCGCTGCCCGACTCCGCGGTGTACGCCCGGCCCCCGGTGCCGTCCGACAGCGACTTCAGCGTGGTCTTGTTCACCGGCACCTGCACCGCCCGGTTGTCGATCGTCACCGTGCCGTCGGGCGTGCCGTACGCGATCGTGGAGACCGGCACCTTCGCGCTGACCGACGCCTCGATGGCCTCGTTGACCGAACGCCCGGAGGTGTTGTCGCCGTCCGACAGCAGCACGATGGCCGACGGGGGCGGATCGGTGACCGCCCGCTGGTCGAACGACCTGATCGAGTCGAGCGAGTTGAACACGGCCTCGCCGATCGCCGTGCCGGGCCGGGTGGTCAGGCTGGAGATCGCGGTGTTCACGGCCGCGTGGTCGGTGGTGGGGGAGATCACGACGGCGGCCGATCGGGCGAAGGCCACCACGCCGACGTTGAACCGCTCGGGCAGGTCCTTCACGAACTGCTGGGCCGCCTGCTTGGCCGCGACGAGCCGGCTGGGCGGGACGTCCGCCGACTCCATCGACAGCGACACGTCCACGGCGACCATGATGGTGGCGCGGTCGCGGGGCACCCTCACCTCGCCCGCGGGCCGGGCCGCGCCGAGGACCAGCAGGCTCATCATGACGAGGAACAGCACGGCCGGCACGTGCCGCCGCCAGGTGGGCCGCTCGGGCGCCACCAGCGACAGCAGCGCGAGGTTCGTGAAGCGCACGGTGTAGCGGCGGCGCGCGAACTGCGCCGCGACGTACGCCGCGACCAGCGCGGCGACCAGGACGAACAGCCAGAGCCACCCGGGGGCGAGGAAGGTCATGCGCCCGCCTTCCTGTTCGCGGCGCGGCGCAGCAGATGGGAGGCCCGCCGCTGGCGCAGCACGAACTCGGCGATGTCGAAAACCCAGTCGCGGTCGGTGCGCAGCACCAGGTGGGCCGCCCCGGCCCGGCGCAGCGCCGCCCGGGTGTCCTGCCGTTGACCGGCCGCCGCCTCGGCGTACCGCTGTCTGAGCGACTGAGACAGGTGGACGCCGCGCGAGCGCCCGGTCTCGGGGTCGGCGAGGGTGACGAACCCGACATCGGGCAGTTCCAGCTCGCGGGGATCGATGATCTCCACGGCGAGCACCTGGTGGCGCGCGGCCAGGCGGCGCAGCGGCGGCTCCCAGGAGTCCGGCGAGTCGAGGAAGTCGGAGACGATCACCCGCAGCCCGCGCTTGCGGTGCGCCGTCGCCATCATCTCCAGAGCCTCCCCGAGGTCCACCGCGCCCTGCGCGGGCGGCGCGCTCAGCAGCGAGTTCAGCAGAGCGTACAGCCGGGGCCGGCCCGGCTTGGCCGGATAGCGGTGCACGTCGTCGCCGTACAGGATGTAGGCGCCGAACCGGTCGCCCACCCGGCCGGCCAGGATTCCGATCGCCCCGACGGCGCTGATGACGAGGTCGCGCTTGGACATGTCGACCGTGCCGAACTCCATGCTGGCCGACAGGTCGGCCACCGCCCAGGTCTCCAGCTCCCGGTCGGCGATCAGGTCGCGCACGTGCGGCACGGTCGTGCGCGCCGTCACCGCCCAGTCCATGCGGCGTACGTCGTCCTCGCCGGGCACGTACACGCGGCTGTCGCCCTGCTCGCTGCCCGGCCCGGGGATCAGGCCCTGGTGGCGGCCCTGCAGCAGCCCGTCGAGCCGCCGTACCACCGTCAGCTCCAGCCGCCGCAGCGCCTGGTCGGGGTTCGCCCCGCTCATCGCATGCCCTGGTTCCACACGACGAGCGGCGGCGGCACCGCCTGCAGCACCCGGCGTACGACGTCGTCGGGGTTCACCTCGTCGGCCAGCGCGTCGAAGGTGAGCATCAGCCGGTGGGACATGACGTCGACCGCCACGTCGCGGACGTCGTCGGGCAGCAGGTAGTCGCGCCCGCGCAGCAGGGCCAGGGCCCGCCCGGCCGCGATCAGGCCCAGCGTCGCCCGGGGGCTCACCCCGATCTCGATCGTGTCCTGCAGGTCGGCCAGGCCGTAGTCCACCGGGGCGCGCGTGGCCATGACCAGCCGTACGACGTAGTCGGCCACGAGCTGGTGCACCGAGACCTCCTCGGCCAGGTCCTGCAGCCGCACCAGCGTGGCCGGGTCGAGCACCGGCCTGGGCACGGGCGGGCGCACGCTCATCCGCTGCAGGATCTCCAGCTCCTCGTGCGCGCTCGGGTGGGACACGCGCACCTTGAACAGGAACCGGTCGCGCTGCACCTCGGGCAGCGGGTAGACGCCCTCCGACTCGATCGGGTTCTGCGTCGCCAGCACGATGAACGGCCGGGGCAGCGGGTGGGTGCGCCCTGCGAGCGTGACCTGCCGCTCGGCCATCACCTCCAGCAGGGCCGACTGCACCTTCGCCGGAGCGCGGTTGATCTCGTCGGCGAGCAGGAAGTTGACGAACACCGGCCCGAGCTCGACGTCGAACCGCTCCGAGCTCGGGTGGTAGACGCGGGTGCCGACGATGTCGCTGGGCACCAGGTCGGGGGTGAACTGGATGCGGGCGAACGTGCCGCCCACGACGGTGGCCAGCGTCGAGGCGGCCAGCGTCTTGGCGACCCCCGGGACGCCTTCGAGCAGGCAGTGCCCACGGGCGAGCAGCGCCACCAGCAGCCGCTCCACCATGTGGTCCTGGCCGACGATCACTCGCCGGACCTCGGCCAGCGCCTCCCGCAGGGCGTCCAGCCGCGCTTCGCCCTCCTCCTGCTCCGTCACGCCCTCGCCGGGCTCCGGGTCACTGCGTTCATCGGCAACGGTCATGCTCGTTATTCAATCGTGACTCGGCTGGAGAATCCATTTCTCTCCCATTTGCCCGTCCCGGCGCGTGCCACACCCCCTGACGCGCCCGTGTGTTTTCATGTGGGTGATGGTGACTCCGCTGCAGTACGGCGATCCGCCCCACGTGGGGCCGTTCGCGCTGCAGGCGCGTCTGCAGACGGCCCCGGCCGGGCTCGTCTACCTGGGCCAGGCGCCGGACGGACGGGTGGTGTCGGTGGCCGTCCTGTCCAGCGGCGCCGCCCTCGACGCCGCCGCAAGGGACCGGTTCGTCACCGCGATCAAGGAGGCGCAGAGCAACGCGGCCAGGCAGGCACAAGGCTGGATGGGCGTACGCGGGTGGGGCGCCTCCCTGGTCGACCGGGTGCGCGGCCGGGTGCCCCCCGACACGCCTCCCGTGCTGGCGATGCAGGGCGGTCCCGCGCCCTGGGTGGCCGTGCCGTACGTGCCGAACGGGCCGGGGGCCGAGCGGTTCCTCGACCCGGTCCCCGTGTCCGGCACGCTGATCGGGCGGCGGCACGGGCCCGACTTCGCGCACTACTGGCTGGGCGACCGCACTCCCGCGCTGCCCGCCCCGCCCGCGCCGCCCCCGCCGCCGGTGGCCACCCGGCGCGCGGTCGTGCTCGCCTCGACGCTGCTGGCCACGCTCGTGCTCGCGCTGCTGCTGGTCACCTGGATGCTGCTGTTCCGCAGCGAGGAGGACCCGGAGCCGCCCCGGCCGCTGCCGAACACGCAGTTCGTGCCCACTCCGCCGCCCGAGCCCGCCTCGCCCGAGCCGCAGCAGCCCACTCCCGGCCCGTCCGGCAGCGGCGACGGCAGCGAGAGCCCCTGGCCGGACGAGCTCTTCGACGGCCGCGGCCCCATCTGACGCACCCGTCAGGCGCTGGTGAACACCAGCGACGCGTTGTGCCCGCCGAAGCCGAAGGAGTTCACCAGCCCGGCCGTCCATCGGCCGCTGCGCGGCGCGCCGGCCACCAGGTCGAGCTTCACCTCCGGGTCCGGGACGTCGAGGTTGCGGATCGCGGGGATCACCCCGTCGCGGAGGCCGAGCACGGTGGCGATCGCGCCCAGCGACCCGGCCGCGCCGCACAGGTGACCGGTCATCGACTTGATCGCGGTGACCGCCGGGTGCGTGCCGATCGCCTCGGCGATCGAGGCGTTCTCGGTCAGGTCGCCCGTGGGGGTCGAGGTGGCGTGGGCGTTCACGTAGCCCACGTCGAGCGCGTCCAGATCGGCGTCGGCAAGGGCGAGCCGCATCGCGCGCGCCTGCCCCGCCGCGTCGGCTGCGGTGATGTGGTGGGCGTCGGAGGTGACCCCGGCGCCGGCGAGGGCGGCGTGCACCCGGGCGCCGCGGGCGGCGGCGAACTCCTCGCGTTCCAGCACCACCAGCGCGGCACCCTCGCCCAGCACGAAGCCGTCGCGCCCCACGTCGAACGGCCGCGACGCCTCCTGCGGCGCGTCGTTGCGCTGGGACACGGCCTTGGCCTGGGCGAACCCGGCCAGGGTCAGCGGGTGGACACACGCCTCCGCGCCGCCCGCGATCACCACGTCGGCGCGCCCGAGCCGGATGAGGTCGAGGCCCATCGCGATCGCCTCGGCGCCGGTGGCGCACGCGCTCACCGGCGTGTGCGCGCCTCCGCGCGCGCCGAGCTCGATGCTGACCACCGCCGCCGGTCCGTTGGGCATCAGCATCGGCACCGTGTAGGGCGAGATCCGGCGCGGCCCCGACCTTTCGAGGATCTCGTTCTGCGTCAGCGTGGTGAGGACGCCGCCGACCCCTGTGCCGATCACCACGGCGAGGCGCTCGGGCTCGACACCGGGCGCGCCCGCGTCCGCCCACGCCTCCCGCGCGGCGACCAGCGCCGCCTGCTGGCAGCGGTCGAGCCGCCGCGCCGCCACCCGGCCCAGCACCTCGGCGGGGTCCACCTGCAGCCGGCCGGCGATCCGTACGGGCAGGCCCTCGGCCCAGTCGTCCTCGATCAGGCGGATGCCCGACCGTCCTTCCAGCAGGCCCGCCCAGGTGGCGGCCACGTCCCCGCCGAGCGGCGTGGTGGCGCCCAGCCCGGTGACCGACACCCGCGTCCTGATCCCGTCTCCCATCGACGACCCCCTGCTCTGTGCTGGCCGCACCGGCTCGTTCTCCATCGCTGTGCGCTTTCCGGTCCTCACGCTGCCGCAGCGCCACCATTTCGGTCAGGCGTGATGATCAACCAAAAAGCCGCGGAAGATTTGTGGATGCCGTGCTGCCCGCCCCCGCTCGGCACCGGTCCGTGGTCCGCCTGCCGTGAAGCGGCGTGCGAATCTCGTGGACGTCTCTTTAAAGGGCAATAGGCTCGGATACGTCGCTATACGTCGAAAAGATAAGGGAGGCCCGTAATTGGTGATCATCGCTCAGGAGACGGCGTTCGACGAGGCGGAGGTGTTCGAGCTCTACGACTCGGTCGGCTGGCACCCATGGACGCGCGATATCGCTCGGGTGTGCCGGAGCCTGGCCAACTCGCACCTGGTCATCACCGCCAGAGACGAGTCGGGCCGACTGCTCGGCCTGGCACGGACGGTGTCCGACGATGAGATCGTCTGTTATGTGCAGGAGCTGCTGGTCAATGCCCGGCACCACGGCAAGGGCGTCGGCCGCCGGCTGCTGGAGCACCTCAAGGACCGGTACGCGCATTGCCGCTACTTCGTCCTGACCACCGACCACGAATCCACTTCGGAAGGCCCCGCCAACCACGCCTTCTACCGCCGCCTCGGGCTGATCGAGCACCACGAGCAGGGCCTGTCGGCCTTCGGCCTGCGGGTGCGCGACCCGCGGAGCCTCTAGGCCCTCCGGGCGCGTTCGCGCAGGAGCTCGACACGTACCTGGCTGTGCTGCCGGGAGGTGCCGGCGCGCCGTCGAGGAACCTTCGCCGGGCCGATCAGCCGGCCTGGGAGTCTCCTGGCAGGTCGCCCGGCAGGTCGTCCGGCCACACGCGCCCGGCGAGCCGGCCGCGCGGTCCCGGGACCCCACGTCGATGATCATCCGGTCGGCGACGAGGCCCTTGGTCTCGTCGAACGGACCTTCGGTCACCGGCGGGCGAGGCGCTCACGCTCGGCCCGCCGCCGCACCAGCTCCTCGACCGCGCTCGGCAGGGTCGTCTCGAAGTCGATCAGCTTCGCCCATGTCGGCGTCACCACGATCCTGACCATGCCGTCGTAGAGCGAGCGGACCTCGGCCTCCCATTCGACCCGCTGCTCGGGCGTCATCGTGTACGAGCCGTTCATCTGGAGGTACTCGTCCGGGATACCGTCGACGACGTCCAGTTGGGCCCGGCCGCGGATCAGCAGGATCCTGGGCGGGTGCACCTCGGTGTCGATCGTCAGGGCGACCATCGGGTTCTCGCGCAGGGCCGGGAGCTTCGGAGCGTTCTTCGTGGTGCACATGACGATCTCCGATCCGTTCCAGGTGAACGCGATCGGGACGTTCCGGGGCGTGCCGTCCTTGGCCACGTAGGCCAGCCGGGTCACGTCGCGTGCCAGCAGCTCTCGGCTGATCGGCCGGTCCAGGATCTCGATGATCTCGCTCGCTCGCATAGCCGTCCCTCCAGGGTCGTTGTCGTGATCCACCCCAGGGACGGAGCCGTCGGAGCATTCTCGACATCCGCCGGCCCCCGAATTCCCAACTTTTCCGGTGCCCACCGCCATGATAGCCCAGCCACACCGCCGAACCGGGCCGCCGCCGGCGTCATCAGGCTCGCGGCGCTTCCCTCGGCCGGTCAGGCCGGGTGAGATTGCGTGCCGTTCCCGCGGTCGCGCCGGGCCACGCGGTTCGTCTTGCATCAGCCGGGCCTGAACGGGGCTCAGCCGGGGGAGACGAAGCCCGACTCGTAGGCGGCGACCACCGCCTGCGTGCGGTCCCGAGCGTTCAGCTTGGTCAGGACGTTGTGCCGCCGCTCCTGCCGCGCCGATGTGATCCGGTGAGGGTCCGCCGACGACTCGCACCGACCTCGTTGCGCACACGCATCTCCAGGACGCGATCGCGGACGCCGGCGTCCACCTCGATGGGGCCCGTGCCGTGCCGGATCGCGTTGGTCAGCGCCTCCTGCGCGACGCGGTAGGCCTCCCGGGAGATCACGGGAGGCACGCCGGACAGGTCGCCGAGCCTCCGGACGACCGGTCTGTCTCCGGTGACGGCGGCGTCGAGCAACGTGGGAAGGTCGTCGAGGGACGGCTCCGGCGAGGCCCGCCCCGCGCCCTCGCGCAGCACGCCGATGACGTGGTCGAGTTCGTCCAGCGCGTTGCGGGCGGAGGTCTCGATCGTCTCCAGCGCGACCCGGGCGGCCGCGGCCTCGAAGGCCCGGATCGGCAGGAGCAGCCCGGTCACGGCCACCGCGGGGAGCACTCCGATGAAGATCAACGGCTGCACCGGCAGCAGCGGATCGCCGGTCGGACGCCACAACGCCGTCGCGACCTCTCCGGCCATCATGTAGGGCATGAGCAGCGCCCCGCCGACGATCAGGCAGGCTCACCTGCGGTAGGTCACGCCGTCGAACAGCGGGGCGAGGACGCGGTTCACGGTCCGATGGTCTCGCACGCGCCGCGAGCACCGTGCCGTACGGTCACGGCTTGTGGACAAGGATCCGCCAGCCGTGTGCGGGCACGAGAGCGGGATCCCCGTCCGCCCCGCCCGCACCGGCGCAGCCGTCCGCCACGGTCAGGCCGGAGACGTCCACCGGGAAGCGGTAGGCGTCGTCGCCGATGTTGAGCAGCGTGACGACGTCCCCCTCCGGTCCCTGGCTGCGCAGCGCGAGGGCTCGGTTGGCGACGTGCTCGGCCTTCGTATGCGCCCGGACCAGCCAGGGGTGCCGGCGGCGCAGGCCGACCAGCCGCTGGTGCAGCCGGTAGACGGGCATGCCGTCCGGCGGCAGGTCGCCCGGGTCGTCGGGGAAGGCGGGCCGGATCGCGTCGTCGCCCCCGGCGCGTTCCTCCTTGAGCCCGAGGAACGCCTGCTCGTCGCCGTAATAGAGGCTCGGCACCCCGCCCACCGTCAGCAGGACGGCCAGCGCGTGCCCCAGGTGACGGGGATCGGTGAGTCTGCTGGCCAGGCGCGTCACGTCGTGGTTGCCGACGAACGTCATCGGCGCGAACACCTCCAGCAGCCGGTTGTGCCGGTCGAGCGCCCAGGCGAGCTCGAAGAAGTTGCCGTCGTTCAGCGAGCTCCAGATGGCCTTCCAGAGCTCGTACTGCGTGACCGAGTCGAGCCCGCCCTCGGTCACGTACGCCGTGTAGTCGCCGTGGATCACCTCGCCGACGAACCAGGCGTCCGGATGCTCCCGCCGCACCCGGGTGACGGCCTCCCGCCAGAAGGCGCGCGGCACCGCGTAGGCCGCGTCGAGCCGCCAGCCGGACGCGCCGCGGTCGAGCCAGTGGCCCATCACTCGTACGACGTAGTCGAGGACGGCGGGCTCCGCGTGGTTCAGCGCCACGAGGTGGTCGTGGCCCTCGAACACGGCGAAGCCGCCCGCGCCGTCACCGGGACGGAACCAGCGGGCGGCGGGGGAGTCCGGCCCCTCCGCGAGCGCCCGCGCGAAGACCGGAAACCCCCTGCCCACGTGGTTGAAGACGCCGTCGAGCAGGACCCGCAGCCCGCGCCGCCGCGCCTGCGCCACCAGGTGGTCGAAGTCGTCGTCGTCCCCGAGCCGGGGATCGACGCGGAAATGGTCCACCGTGTCATATCCGTGCGTCTCGGACGCGAAGATCGGGCCGAGCTGGAGACCGGAACAGCCGAGGTTCACGACGTAGTCGAGCCAGTTCTCCAGACGCCGCAGCCGATGCGAGACCGGCGCTCCCTCGGGCGGCGCCGTCAACGGGGCGCCGGTGAAACCCAGCGGGTAGACATGCCACCAGATCGCGTGGTCGCTCCACGACGTCACATCAGCTCCTCACCGTTCGTCCCTCTGATCACAGTGTCGTCGTCGCCGCCCCCTCCCGCGTCGCCGCCCCCTCCACCCGGGCTGCCCGCCGCCCGATAGGCTCGCTCGTCGGATCCGTCAAATGGATACAAAAAGGGGGAATGGAGCCATATGGGTGCCGGACAGGTGGTGCTCCTGCTTCTCGCCGCCGTGGCCGCCGGATGGGTGGACGCCGTAGTGGGCGGGGGAGGACTGCTCCAGCTTCCGGTGCTGCTGCTGGCCGGTCTCACCCCGGTCCAGGCGCTGGCGACGAACAAGTCCGCCGCGATCTTCGGGACGGGTTCGGCCGCCATCACCTACGCGAGCAAGACGAAGCTCGACCGGGCGGTGGCGGTGCCGGCCGCGGCGCTCGCGGTCGCCTTCGCCGGCCTCGGCGCCGCCTCGGCGGCGCTGCTCGACGCGGACGTGCTGAAGCCGCTGGTGATGGTCGTGCTGCTCGGCGTGGGGGCGTTCGTGACGCTGCGGCCGGGGTTCGGCCGCCTGCCCCACCCGCAGTTGCGTACGGGTGCCCGGGTGGTGACGGGGGTCGCGGTCGCGGGCGTCGGCATCGCCTACTACGACGGCATCGTGGGGCCGGGCACCGGCACGTTCCTGCTCATCGCGTTCACCTCGATCCTCGGGATGGACTTCGTCCACGCGTCCGCCACGGCGAAGGTCGTCAACACCGGCACCAACCTCGGGGCGCTCGTCGTCTTCGCCGCGCAGGGCCACGTGGTGTGGGCGCTCGGCCTGGGGATGGCCGTCTGCAACATCGCCGGAGCGCAGATCGGCGCGCGCATGGCGCTCAACCGGGGAGCGGGGTTCGTCCGCGTCGTCCTGCTGTGCGTGGTTGCCGCCCTGGTCGCCAAGCTCGGGTACGACCAGTTCCTCAGTCGATGAGATCGCCCGACCTGCGAGCCGACGCGATCCCGCGTGTCGTCGCGGCAGCGTCGGCGTGACTGGCAACTCGACCGTGTCTGCCCGGTTTGCGGCGTCAGGGCGCGGCGGGCGTGGGGTCGACCACGACCTTGAGCCCGCGCCGGGACACGGCGGCTGAGAAGGCGTCCGGCGTCGCCGCGAGCGGGAAGCGGTCGGTGACCAGGGACGACACGTCCACGGACCCGTTCTCGACGAGGCGGATCGCCCGGGGATAGGTGAGGTTCATCCGCCGGACCAGCGCGAGCGTGAGGCCCTTGCGCCGGGCCAGCGACGCGGGGAACGACGTGCGGTCCTCGTCGGGGATGCCGGCCAGCACGACCCGGCCGCCGGGCCGCGCCGCGGTCATGGCCGTGCGCACCGCATCGTCGTTGCCCGCCACCTCGAAGGCCACCCGTACGCCGAGGCCGTCGAGCCCGTCGCTATCGGTCCATGCGGCCGGTCCCGCGTCCTCCGGGGACAGGGCGTGGTCGGCGCCGAGCCGCAGGGCGGCCGCGCGGCGGTGCGGCAGGGGATCGACGGCGATCACGGTCGAGGCGCCGGTGAGCCGGGCGAGCTGGATGACCAGCAGCCCGATCGGCCCGCAGCCGACGACGGCGACGGGCGCCCCGAGCCCCACGTGTGCCAGATCCACGGCGTGGATCGCCACACCGAGCGGTTCGAGCATGGCCCCATCCGCGGCGGAGAGCGCGTCGGGCAGCGGGTGCAGCAGGTCGTCGGGCCAGGCGAGATACTCGCGCAGGCCGCCGTCGAGCGTGCCATGCCCGGCGAAGCGGACGTCCGGGCACAGGTTGCCATATCCCGCCGCGCACACCACGCACCGGCCGCAGGGGATGGCGGGATCGACCGCGACCCGCGTGCCGTGACGTGGGCCGCCCTCGATCACTCCGGCGATCTCGTGCCCCACGACGAGCGGATCGTCCAGCACCGCGTCGCCGATGCCGCCCTCGGAATACCAGTGCAGGTCGGAGCCGCACAGGCCGACGGCGGTGACCCGCACGAGGCTCTCGCCGGGCCCGGGCTGTGGGCGAGGTTCCTCGGACAGCCGGATGTCGCCCACCTTGTGCAGCCGGGCTGCCCTCACGGCCTGGTCCCTCGCGTCATCGCCGCTCCCCCTTGATCCGTCCGTTTTCTTGATCGTAACCCCGCGCCCGATCCGGACGTACGGCACCTGCCGCCGCCGGCTCGACGCATCGAGCCGGGTCACGTGTGCTGCGGACGGGCGCGTACGGCCGGGCGGGGCGGTGCTGCGGCCGGCGGCCGGGATGGCCGGGGACGTGCCCGGCGTGCGGTGGGGAAACGGCGGCCCCTCTTCGGTGGAGCTGCGGAGAGCTTCGAGCGGAGATGCGGGAACAGCGGGAACAGCGGGAACAGCGGGAACAGCGGGAACAGCGGGAACAGCGGATGGGAGAGCGCTTTCCCAGAGCGTGAAGCCTGACGGCCGCCCTGTCAAGGCCGGCGCTCAACACCGGGGAAACCCGCAGGTCATCTAGGAGAAACCGAACCGGGCCGGTCGGCCGTGCGGGTGCGGCGGAGGATCGCCCCTTGACACTCTCCGCCTTCCGCGACACTCTCCTGCTTGGAGAGCGCTCTCCAAGCCGACGGCGGTGAGGAGAGTCGGTGCTCGCCTGGCCGGCACCCCCTCACCTGGGACGACTCCCGCGGCGGCGGGGCCGTCCGCAGTGCTGCCGCAGGACCGCGCTGTGACGGCGCGCTGTTCATCGGCACGCGTTGCCACGACGCGCGCAGTTCATCGGCGTGCGCTGTGACGGCTCGTGCCGTCCGGAACCGGGCCGTCACCGGCGTGAGGACTGTTCACCCCCCAGGCCGCCCCGCCCTCACGGGCGGGCGGTCGCACCGCAAGAGTGAGGACAACACCCGTGCGCAGACGCAAGCCATATCTCTTCGCCGTCACCGGAGCCCTCGTGCTCGCCGCGACGGCCTGCGGCGCCGACGACTCGTCGTCCACGGCCGGCTCGGCCGGTGGGAGCGCGGCCCAGACGATCACCTACTGGGCGTCCAACCAGGGCACCAGCCTGGAGAACGACAAGGAGGTGCTCACGCCCGAGCTGGACAGGTTCACCAAGGAGACCGGGATCAAGGTGAACCTGGAGGTCGTCCCGTGGGCCGACCTGCTCAACAGGATCCTCGCCGCGACCACGTCGGGCAAGGGCCCGGACGTCGTCAACATCGGCAACACCTGGTCGGCCTCGCTGCAGGCGACCGGGGCGTTCGTGCCCTGGGACGACGCACTGCTCAAGACGCTCGGCGGCAAGGAGCGCTTCCTCGGCCCCAGCCTCGCCGCGACCGGCGCCCCCGGCCAGCCGCCCACCGCCGTGCCGATCTACGGCATGACCTACGGCCTCTTCTACAACAAGAAGATGTTCAAGGAGGCCGGCATCGACAAGCCGCCGGCGACCTGGGACGAGCTGATCGCGGACGGCAAGAAGCTGACCAAGGACGGCAAGTGGGGCCTGGCGGTCGAGGGCGCGAGCGTCAGCGAGAACTCCCACCACGCCTTCATCTTCGGCCAGCAACACGGCGCGGAGCTGTTCGACGCCTCCGGCAAGCCGCAGTTCGACTCCGACCAGGAGGTCGCGGCCATCAAGCAGTACCTCGACCTGATGGCCGTCCACAAGATCGTCAACCCGAGCAACGCAGAGTATGCCAACGGCACCGAGGCGGTGCAGGACTTCGTCTCCGGCAAGGCCGGCATGTTGATGTGGCAGTCGATCGCCACCCAGCTCAAGCAGGCCGGCTGGACCGAGGACGACTACGGCCTTGCCCCGATCCCGCTGCCCGACCCGTCGCAGGGCGGCAAGCAGGTCAACGCGATGGTCGCCGGCATCAACCTCGCCGTGTTCAAGACGGCCGCCAACAAGGACGGGGCACTGAAGTTCGCCCAGTTCATGACGTCGAAGCAGACCCAGCAGAACCTCAACAAGGCGTACGGCTCGCTGCCGACCGTCACGGACGCCTACGACGACCCGGCGTTCGAGAGCGAGACGATCAAGACGTTCCAGCAGATCCTGTCCAGCACGGCCGCGCCGCTGCCGCAGGTGGCGCAGGAGAGCCAGTTCGAGACGCTCGTGGGCAACGCGATGAACCAGCTGTTCGCCGACGTCGCGAGCGGCAAGCCGGTCACCGCCGATGCCGTCAAGGCGAAGCTGACCGAGGCCGACCAGCAGATGGGCGGCTGAGCGGCCCGGTGACCCGGCGCCGGGCGGAGCCTCCGCCCGGCGCCCCGACGCAGACCCTCGACATCGAGAGGAAGTCCGTGACTCCTCCGTCCCCTGAAGAGGACGGCTTCTCGCTGTGCCCGGCCGAGGTGGCCGGGGCAGACGACGGCCAAACCCTGACCGATGCCCCTGCCGGGCGCACCAGGACGGCATCGGGCGGCACGCGTTCCCCCCATGCGGAGCCCGCACCGGATCCGGCTGCGGTGTCCGCCATGTCGTCCATCACGTCGTCCACCGCGTCCCGGCCCGGCGCGGCACGCAGGCCCGCACCCCCGGAAAAGCCTTCGTCGCCACGAGGCTCCACGTCTCCGGAAACGCCTTCTTCTCCGGGGAGACCTCCGTCTCCCGGCGGCCGGAGGCGGGGGCTCGCGGACCGGGTGCCGGTGCGGGTGCGCCGCGCCGCCCTGCCCTACCTGCTGATCCTCCCGGCCGTGCTGCTCGAACTGCTCGTCCACCTCATTCCGATGCTGATCGGCATCGGATGAGCTTCCTGAAGCTCACCCAGTTCTTCCTGCGCAACTGGTCGGCCGCGCCGTTCGCGGGGCTGGACAACTACAGCGTCGCCGTCGACTTCGACGGCGCGGTCGGCCGCTCGCTGCTGCACTCGTTCCTCGTCACCGTCGTGTTCACCCTGCTCACCGTCGGGCTGTCGTGGCTGCTCGGCATCTGCGGCGCGGTGCTCATGCAGGGCTCGTTCCGGGGCCGGGCCGTGCTGCGCGCGCTGTTCCTCGTGCCGTACGCCCTGCCGGTCTACGCCGGGGTGATCACCTGGAGCTTCCTGCTCCAGCGTGACTCGGGGCTGGTCAACCACCTGCTCGTCGACCAGCTGCACCTGTTCGGCGAGCGGCCGTTCTGGCTGATCGGGTCCAACAGCTTCTGGTCCCTCATCGTGGTCTGCGTCTGGCGGTCGTGGCCGTTCGCCTTCCTCGTGCTGATGGCCGGGCTGCAGAACATCCCCGGCGACCTGTACGAGGCGGCCGCGATCGACGGCGCGGGCTGGGGCCGGCGGCTGCGCGCGGTGACGCTGCCCATGCTGCGCCCCGTCAACCAGGTGCTCGTCCTGGTGCTGTTCCTGTGGACGTTCAACGACTTCAACACGCCGTACGTGCTGTTCGGCAAGTCGGCGCCGCACGAGGCGGACCTGATCTCGATCCACATCTACCAGAGCTCGTTCGTCACCTGGAACTTCGGCTCGGGATCGGCCATGTCGGTGCTGCTCCTGCTGTTCCTGCTGGTGGTGACCGCCGTGTATCTGGTGGCGACGTCCCGGAGGAGGAGCGATGCGTGACCCCCGCTGGCTGCCGTGGGCGCGGTGGGCCGGCCTCGGCCTGCTCGGCCTGTTCACCCTGACCCCGCTGTACGTGATGCTGACCTCGGCGATCAAGCCGCTGCAGGACGTGCAGGGGGACTTCCACTGGATCCCCACGACGATCACGCTGCGGCCGTTCTCCGACATGTGGCGGACGGTCCCGCTGGCGCGTTACTTCGCCAACAGCCTGATCGTGGCGTCGGTGGCCGCGCTGGTCTCGGTGCTCATCGCGATCTTCGCGGCGTACGCGATCAGCCGCTTCCGCTTCCCGGGACGCCGGATCTTCTCGGTCACCGTGCTGTCGACGCAGATGTTCCCCGGCATCCTCTTCCTGCTCCCGCTGTTCATGATCTACGTGAACCTCGGGACCGCGATCGGGGTCGAGCTGTACGCCAGCCGCACCGGGCTGATCATCACCTATCTGACGTTCTCGCTGCCGTTCTCGATCTGGATGCTGGCCGGATATTTCGACTCGATCCCGACGGCGCTGGACGAGGCCGCCCAGGTGGACGGCAGCGGCCCTATCGGGGCACTGCTGCGGGTCGTCCTGCCCGCCGCGACCCCCGGCATCGTGGCCGTCGCCATCTACGCCTTCATGACCGCCTGGGGAGAGGTGTTGTTCGCGTCGGTCATGACCGACGAGTCGAGCCGCACCCTCGCCGTGGGCCTCCAGGGGTACGCCACCGAGAACGACGTCTACTGGAACCAGATCATGGCGGCCTCCCTGGTCGTCAGCGTCCCCGTGGTGGCCGGGTTCCTGCTGCTGCAGCGCTACCTCGTGCAGGGGCTCACCGCGGGCGCCGTCAAGTGACCCTTCCGTGATCCATCACCCTCGAATCGACACCCCCGAATCGACACCCCCGAATCAAGGAGAACCAGCGAATGGAGCCGCAGCGCGGCCATGTCCCCGATGTAACCGCTTTCACCGACTTCGTCTGGGGCGTCGCCACCTCGGCCTACCAGATCGAGGGCGCGACCCTCGAAGACGGCAGGCTGCCCTCGATCTGGGACACCTTCTGCGAGGTGCCCGGGGCGATCGACGGCGGCGACACCGGGAAGGTGGCCTGCGACCACTACCACCGGTGGCGTGAGGACGTCGGCCTGCTCGGACAGCTCGGCCTGGACGCCTACCGCTTCTCGGTGGCCTGGCCCCGCGTGGTGCCCGACGGCACGGGCCCGGTCAACCCGCGCGGGCTCGCCTTCTACGACCGCCTCGTCGACGCCCTGCTCGACGCCGGCATCCGGCCGTTCGTGACCCTCTATCACTGGGACCTGCCCCAGGCGTTGCAGGACCGCGGCGGCTGGCCCGAGCGCGACACGGCCCAGCGCTTCGCCGACTACGCCGCCGTCGTGGCCGAACGGCTCGGCGACCGCGTCGCCGACTGGACGACGATCAACGAGCCGCTGTGCTGCTCCTGGCACGGCCACCTGGAGGGCTCCATGGCCCCCGGGGTGCGCGACCTGGAAGCGGCCGTCCGCACCTCCTATCACCTCCACCTCGGCCACGGCCTCGCGGTGCAGGCCGTACGGGCGGCGGCGCGGCTCACGCCGTCGATCGGGATCGTCAACAACCTCAGCCCGATCGACCCCGCGACCGACGGCGAGGAGGACCACGCCGCCGCGCGCCGCCTCGACGGGCACGTCAACCGCTGGTGGCTCGACCCGGTGACCGGCCGCGGCTACCCCGAGGACATGCTCGCGGTGTACGGCGTCGACCTGCCGATCCGGCCGGGCGACCTGGAGACGATCGCCGCGCCGCTCGACTACCTGGGCGTCAACTACTACTTCCGCCAGGTGGTGACGGCCGACCCCGAGGGGCCCGTGCCGTACGCGCGGCAGCTGGAGGTGCCGGGGGCGACGACCACGGCCATGGGCTGGGAGGTCGACGCGACCGGTCTGGAGCGTCTGCTGGTGCGCCTCGCCCGCGAGTACGCCGCGCCCCGGCTGTACGTCACCGAGAGCGGGTCCGCCTGGCGCGACACGGTCGGCCCCGACGGGACGGTGGACGACCCGGAGCGCCTGGCCTACCTGGAGGACCACATCGCGGCCTGCGGCCGGGCCATCGAACAGGGTGCGCCGGTGGCGGGCTACTTCGCGTGGTCGCTGCTGGACAACTTCGAGTGGGCGTACGGATACGACAAGCGGTTCGGCCTGGTGCACGTCGACTACGAGACGCAGGCGCGGACCGTGAAGGCGAGCGGCCACCGCTACGCCGAGATCGTCAAGGCGAGCAAGGGGCTGCGCGTGGCGTGACGGACGCGGCGCCGGTGGTCCGTCAGGCCGACTCGCGGACCACCAGCGTCGGCTGCACGATGACCGAGGTGACCTGGAAGTCCGGGTCCGCGACGTGCGCGAGCAGCAGGCGGGCCATCTCGGCGGCCATGTCCTCCATCGGCTGGCGCACGGTCGTCAGCGGCGGGCGGCAGGTCACCGCGGCGCTGTCGTCGAACCCGATGACGGCGACGTCCTCGGGCACCCGGCGCCCGAGGTCGCGCAGCGCGAGCAGCGCGCCCTGCGCCATGAGGTCGTTGGCGACGAAGACGCCGTCGATGTCCGGGTGCTCCTTGATGAGCCGGTGCATGCCGGCCTCTCCGCTCGCGGGCATGAAGTCGCCCTCCACGGCCGGCACGTACGGGTGGCCGTGCCCGGCCATGGCCTCCTGGAACCCCGACAACCGGTCCTGCGCGGCGGGCACGTCGAAGGGGCCGCTGATGGTGGCCACCCGGCGGCAGCCGCGCGCCACCAGCCGGTCGGCCGCGAGCGCCGCGCCGGCCCGGTGGGCGAGGTCGACGAAGCTGATCGGGATCGGCCGGGCGGGCCGCGCCCACAGCACGGCGGGCAGCGCGGCGTCCACCAGCAGCTTCGGCAGCGGGTCCTCCGCGTGCGTCGAGACGACCAGCGCGCCGTCGGCGCTGCCCTGCCGCAGGTAGGACACGACGTCGTCGCGGGTCTGCGCCGAGTCCGCGAGCATCAGCACCGGATGGATGCCCCGGGGCCGCAGATATCCCACCACGCCGCTGGCGACCCGGCCGAAGAACGGGTCGGCGAAGACGCGCGACTCGAACGGCTCGCCGCCCTTCGCGTCGCCCGCGCCCGACACGACCAGCGCGACCGCCCCCGTACGGCGGGTGACGAGCGAGCGGGCGGCCCGGTTCGGCACATAGCCGGTCGTCTCGATGGCGCGGTGCACCGCCTCCTGGATGTCCGGCGCGACGTTGCGGATCCCGTTGATCACACGCGAGACGGTCGCCCGGGAAACTCCCGCCACACGGGCGACATCCTCCAGCGTGGGGGCTCCCGACGTGCGCGGGAGATCGGTGCTCATGCAGCCATTTATAGCACGAGGTGGAGAGCGCTCTCCGGTTTCGCGCGGACGGCCGGACGGCGTTGGGGACGGGCCGGAATGGCATGATTCGGGCTGCGCCTGCGTGCCGCCGGAGCGGCCACGGGAACGCCACGGCGCGAGGCCGCCGTCACTCGGACGACATGTGAGGAAGGGCGTCTCTGATGCCCGACCACCTGGCCCTGCGGCCGTCACGGAAGCCGACCTGGACGCCTTCGACGCGGCCTTCCAGAGCGAGAGCGGCGCGACCCCGCACCAGTGGTTCGGATTCACTCCGACCATCGCGCTGCGCGAGGCGCTGCGCACGCGCGGGCTCCTGGCGGGAGCCGACAACATGCTCGCCGTCACGGTGGACGGCGAGCTCGCGGGGCGGGTCGAGTGGCTGGAGCGGCGCTGAGTTCGACCTCGCGTCCGGATGAGCCCGGAAATCGCCTGCAAGGCCGCCACCTCGGAGGGGAGGATGAGGCATGGCCATCGATGATCTTCCCGGCGCCATCCGGCTCCCGGACGGCACCCCGGTGCGGGGCCGCGGCTTGAGAAGGCCCACGCCGCCGGGCGCCCTGCCCGACCACGGTCTCTACCTGGGCGGCCGGCGGCTCAGGGACAAGCACGACCACGCCCTCACCTGGCCGCACGAGTGGATCGACTGGCCCGACTTCCTCCTGCCCCGCGACCACGAGCACGCGATCGGCCGCATCCGGGAGCTGCACGCGCACGCGCGGGCGGGCCGCCGGGTCGAGGTCGCCTGCGGCGGGGGAGTCGGGCGCACCGGCACCGTGATCGCGTGCCTGGCCGTCCTGTCGGGCCTGCCCGCCGACCGGGCCGTCGCCTGGGCCCGGGCCGAATATCACCCGCGGGCCGTGGAGACACCCTGGCAGCGCCGCTGGGTGCTGCGCTTTCCCGCCCTCTGACGGACGCCGGGCGCCGGGAGGAGGAGGCCGGTAGCGGTCGTCCGAAATCCGTATGGTTGGGTGCCTCTGTGCTTGTGGACGTGCTGGAGCTGGCCGGGATCGGCCTGGTCGCAGGAGTCGTCAGCACGGTCGTGAGCCTGGCCACGATCGTGTCGTACCCCGCGCTGCTGGCCTTCGGCCTGCCGCCGCTGGCCGCGAACGTCACCAACACGGTCGCGCTGCTTTTCACCGGCGTGGGAGCGGCGGCCGGGTCGAGGCCCGAGCTGGCAGGTCAGGGACGTCTCCTCGGCCGCCTCGGGCTCGCCGCCGGGCTGGGCGGCGCGGCCGGCGCCGGGCTGCTGCTGGTCACGCCGTCGCGGACGTTCGAGATGGTCGCCCCGTGGCTGATCGCGGGCGCCTCGCTGCTGCTGTTGCTGCGCCCGCAGCGTCCCGGGCAGGTGGGCCTCGGCGGGGAGAGCGGTCTGGCGCTGCGCGCGGGCGTCTTCTGCGTCGCCGTCTACACGGGCTACTTCGGCGCCGCGGGCGGGATCATCATGTTCGCCGTGCTCGCGGCGGCGCTCGACCGGCCGGCGGCGGGTGTCAACGCGGTGAAGAACATCGTCTCGGCGCTCGCCAACGCCGTCGCGGCCGTCTGGTTCGCCCTGCTCGGCCCGGTCGACTGGGCGGCGGTGGGCCCGCTGGCCGTGGGGTTCCTCGCGGGCGGCTGGCTCGGCCCGGCGGTCGCGCGCCGCCTGCCCGGCCAGACGCTGCGGATCGCCGCGGCCCTGTGCGGCCTCGCGGTCGCGGTCAAGCTCGGCGTCGACGCCTACCGCGGCGGCTGAGCGGCGATCCCGGTTTGCTCCGCCGCGGCGACGGCCTCGGCGTGCCGGGCACGCAGGCGCTCCCGGATCTCCTCCGGCGTGTACGCACGCCGCCGCCGCTCGGCCCGGGCGATCACGACACCGGTCGCCGCGACCCCCGCGAAGGCCGCCAGACCGAGTATCTTCCACCAGCGCATGTGCCTAGGCTACTGCCGTGGCTCATACGCGGATAAGTCTCGACAAAGCGCTCGAACTAGCCCGCACGGGCGACGTCTGGGTGTTCCGCGGACGCAGTGCACCGGACCGCGCCATCCAGGTCACCACCAACAGCCCGGTCAACCACGTCGGCATGGCCGTCGTCATCGAGGACCTGCCGCCGCTCATGTGGCACGCCGAGCTCGGCCGGTCGCTGCCCGACATGTGGTCGGGCACGCACCAGCGCGGCGTCCAGTTGCACGACCTGCGCGACGCGGTCCGCGTCTGGGCGGCCAGGTACGGCCAGCGCGCCTGGCTGCGGCAGCTCGAGCCGTCCGCCACGAGAGAGATGGAGGATGCCGTCCTGCGGACGATCGCGCGGCTGGACGGCACGCCGTTCCCGTCCACGGCCCGCCTGGCCGGGCGCTGGCTGCGCGGGCGGCTGCCCTCGCTGCGCCGCGCGGCGCGGATCGGCGCGGCGGAAGGTGCCCGTGGAGGTACGGAGGACGGCGCGGGGGAGGGCGCGATCGATCGTGCGCTGGAGACGGCCTACTGTGCCGAGGTCGTCGCCGTGACGTACGAGGCGATGGGCCTGCTGCCCGCCGGCCGCCGTCCCAACTGGTATGACCCGGGGAGGTTCTGGAGCGGCGACAACCTGGCGCTGAGCGGGGGTCACCGGCTGGGCGGGGAGATCGCGGTCGACGTCCCCGGCGGCGAGGCGCCCTGACCGGTCATCGGCGAAACCGGTCTCACTACCGGCCGGTACGCACATGTTTCAAAGTTTTTCTCACAGCGGTCAACCTAGGGCCGTCGAGGCGCGTCAGGTGTAGGCACCGTTCGTCCAGACCCGGAGGGCAGAGCCCCATGCCTACTCCTGAGATGAGACGCGAGGATCTCGCCGGAACCACCGAGCGGGAGAGGCAGGCGCGTCTCGCACTCGACGCCCTACGCCGCCAGGGTCCAGAGGCGGTGCAGGAGGAGACGCTCCGCATGAAGTCCGAGCTGTTCCGGTTGTACGGCTGGGAGGGGTACCAGCGGGTCATCGCCAAGATGGAGAGCGACCTGGCGCGGCTGCACGAGTCACGCTGAGCGCCGCGGCGGCGGTCACCCCGAGGCCACCCCGGTCAGCCGGGCGCGCGCCTCGGTGTGCATCACGCGCGTCTTCGGTTTGGTGTGCTGCTGAAAGTTGCAGGCACTCACTGAGGATCGCCCAGCTCACCGGGCCGACCCGCGAGCGTGCCTTGACCGGGCCATCGCCCCGCGCCACGATCTGCGCGTCCCACGCCCGACCGTAAGCGCAGGGAGCCCGATGCCCGGCCGCCCACCCCCCGTCCGACGCCGCATAGGGGCGGCAGCCGTCGCCGCGGTGCTGCTCACCGCCTGGCCCGCCGCGTCACCCGCCGGCGCGGTCGACGATCCGCCCGCGCCGGTGACCGGCAGCGCCACCTACTTCGACGCCCTCGGCTCGCCGTACGGCGGCTGCGGGCTGCCGCAGTCGGAGCTGGACTCGCAGGACTTCGTCGCGCTCAACGTGTACGACACGCCCGGCGACTACTCCTTCTACCCCCGGCCGCTCACCGGCGCGAACGCGTCCAAGGCCGGGCTGTGGAACAACGGTCTCAACTGCGGCCGGTATGTGCAGGTGACGATCTCCGACTACTGCACCGGCGTCAACGACGGCGCGCCCGGCCAGGCGTTCTGCCGCAACGGCTCGTGGGTCTCCGACGCGTACAACGGCGCGACGCTCACCATGCTCGTCGCGGACAGCTGTGGCGACTCCAACGGCTGGTGCCGCGACGACCGGTATCACCTGGACCTGTCGAAGCCGTCGCTCAACAAGTTCGTCAAGAACGGGGCGCCGGTCGGGGACATGTACCCGAACCACTGGAACAACCGCCACGTGACCTGGTCGTTCGTCCCGGCGCCCGGCTACAGCGGCGACATCAGGATCGGGTTCATGAAGGGCGCGCAGGCGTGGTGGCCCGCGATCGCCGTCTCCCACCTGCCCAACGGCATCCACGGAGTGGAGTACTACGCCGACGGCACCTGGAAGCAGGCCCAGATGAACTCCGACATGGGCCAGTCGTACATCATCGGCGGGGTCACCCAGGGCGCGACGCAGTTCCAGATCCGGGTGCGCGACGCGTCCGACGCGCTGCTGAACGGCGGCCGGGTCTACAGCTTCTCCCTGCCCGCGTCCTGCGGATCGCAGTGCGGCGCGGACTACACCGCGGCGAGCTACACCACGACCACGCCCAGCGGCTCGCCGTCCCCGTCGCCGTCGGCGTCTGCCTCGGCCTCCCCTTCGCCCTCGGCGTCCCCGTCCGCGTCGCCGTCGGCCTCTCCTTCCGCGTCCCCCTCCCCGTCGCCCAGCCCCAGCCCGTCGCCGTCGGCGAATCCGGGCACCTGCCAGGTGACCTATCAGGTGGCCAGCTCCTGGCAGGACGGCTTCACGACGAACGTCACCGTCAAGAACACCGGCACGACGACCTGGCAGAACTGGACGGTCACCTGGGACATGCCGTCCGGAGTGAGCCTCGTCAGCGGCTGGAGCGCGACCGTGACCGCCGGCGGCACCCGCTGGACGGCCAAGGCGCCTTCGTGGGCGACGAACCTCGCGCCCGGCGCGTCGGCGAGCTTCGGCTTCCAGGCGTCCGGCCCCTCCTCACCGGGGGCGAGCGGGTTCACCTGCTCCTGAGTTCTGCTCCTGACTCTCGGGCCTGCTCCCGGCTTCCGTTCCCGACCTCCGGCCGGCTCGCGCGCCTCGTCGCCGCGCGAGCCGGCCGCGTCATGCCCGCCCATGAACCCTGACACGGGGAGGAGAAAGGTCCCGCCGGGCGGGGACCAGCGGCCCTGCCCCGGACGTCGCGCGGGCGGTCGGATGGAGGCAGGAGCACAAGGAGGAGCCATGGCCGAACCCGTCATCGTCGGCACCGACGGATCACGCCCCGCGGCCGCCGCGGTGGAATGGGCAGCGGGCGACGCGGCACGCAAGGGCCTGCCGCTGCGGATCGTCCACGCGGTGGACCGCCTGCCGTACGAGATCGCACGCTATCCCATCCCGATCGAGGACCAGCTCGACCGGGCCGGCCGGCGGATCCTGGAGGAGGCCGAACAGGCCGTGCGCGAGACCCCCCCGGCCGTACGCGTGACCACCGCCATGATCGAGGGCGACCCGTCCCGGGTGCTGCGTCAGGAGGCCGGGAACGCCGCGGAGATCGTGATCGGCAGCAGGGGCCACGGCGGGTTCACCGGCATGCTCCTCGGGTCGGTCGGCATGCACGTCGCCGGTCAGGTCGACGTCCCCGTCGTCGTGGTGCGGGCCGGGGTGTCGGCGCCCCACGGGCTTGTCGTCGTCGGCGTCGACGGCTCCGACGAGGCCGCCACCGCTCTGACCTACGCGTTCGAGGAGGCGCGGCTGCGCGACTGCCGCCTGCTCGCCGTGTATGCCTGGCAGCTTCCCGTGCACCCCTTCGCTCCCGAGATCGCGTACGACGTCGACGAGGTGCGCAAGGCCCAGGAGGACTACGTGGCGGGGGGCCCGCGGGGCCACCGGGACCGGTATCCCGACGTCGCCGCCGAGATGCGGGCCGTCTGCGGGCATCCGGTCACCGCACTGGTGGAGGCGGGGGAGAAGGCCGACCTGCTCGTCGTGGGGTCGCGCGGGCGCGGCGCCGTCGGAGCGGCGGTGCTCGGCTCGGTGAGCCGGGCGGTCCTGCACCACGCGCACTGCCCCGTCGCCGTGGTGCGGGCTCCCCGGAGCTGAGCGCGGAGGTTCCACCCCCGACTTGAGGGTTGACGCACGGTCGTCAGCGGATTTCCCGGAAAAGCCTTATAAAGGACTTGAATGAGAAACTTGAAGGAGGAATCCAGCGAGAAAAGGACCTCGTGTGACCGAGAACGACGTCATCGCATTCGTGTCCGGCCTGCCGGGTGTCGTCGCCTTCACCGCCGCGGAGGACAACGGCGCCCCGCAGGCGGCATGGGGAGACACCTTCTTCTACTACGACCCCGACGACGAGCCGGCCAACCGGAAGATGCCCTTCGCCACCATCGTCGTGAAGGACTACGAGGGGTTCGACACCGCCTCCGACCTGAACCGGCCCGGGGTGTTCCGGGTCAACATCGGGGTCGGCCGCGCCGTGTTCGAGGAGCTGCTCGGTTATCCGCCGGCCGCCCACGCCGACCACCACGAGGCGCTGGACTACCGCGTGTCCGACCGGATCCTGCCGCATCCCCTGTACGCCACCCAGTCGTGGGTCTGCGTGCTCAACCCCGGCGACGGCACCGCCGAGCAGGTGCGCGCTCTCCTCACCGGCGCGCACACCCGCGCGGCCGCCCGCCACAGGACGGGCGAGTGCACCACCCGGGCGTGACCCCCGCGCCCGCCGCCGCCCGGTGGCGGGTGTTAGCGTGGCCGGGGATGCGATCTCCGAGGAGGTTCCATGTCGGTTCTCGTCGCGTTCAGCGTCACGCCGATCGGCGCCGGTGAGGACGTCGGCGAGATGGTGGCGGAGGCGGTGCGCGTGGTCCGCGCGTCGGGGCTGCCCAACCGCACCGACGCCATGTTCACCACCATCGAGGGCGAGACGTGGGACGAGGTGCTCGCCGTCGTCAAGGACGCGGTCGCCGCCGTGGAGGCCCGCTGCTCCCGCGTCAGCCTGGTGCTCAAGGCCGACGCCCGCGCCGGTGAGGGCAGGCTCGACGCCAAGGTCGCCACCGTCGAACGCCACCTGGCCGAAGGCGCCTCCTGACCCGGGCCGGGGCGTGGGCCACGGTCAGGTGATGGCGGAGGAGCCGGCCAGGGCGGCCTTCAGCGCCGAACGGGACAGGTGGTCGGCGGCGCGCGTCGTCTCGGGAAGCCGGTGACGCGGGGTCAGGGCCAGCACGTCGTGGCAGGCGGTGTCGAGGTCGACCCGGTGGCCGACGGAGACGAAGACCGGCTTCACGCCGTCCTGGGTACGCAGCACCCGGCCGACCACCTGGCCGTCCAGAAGCAGCTCGCTCCACGAGCCGCGCTCCCGGCAGGGCGGCTCGAAGGAGCCGACGAAGGCCGTCTTGCCGACGCCGATCGTGGGCAGGCCGGTGAGCACCCCGAGGTGGCAGGCGAGGCCGAACCGCCGGGGATGCGCCAGGCCGTACCCGTCGCAGACGATCAGGTCGGGCGTGACGGTGAGCCGCTCCAGCGCCTCGACGAGGCTGGGCAGCTCGCGGAAGGCGAGCAGGCCGGGCACGTAGCCGAAGGCGGGTCGTCCCGGCACCGTCACCTGCTCGACCACGTCCAGGCTCGCCCCGTCGAGCACCACGACCGCGGCGGCCAGCAGGTCGCCGGCGTAGGCCACGTCCACCCCCGCCACCAGGGCGGGGTCGCGGGGGCCCGGGCCGGTCAGGTCCAGCCTGGGCCGCAGGGCGTCCTGGATCGCCTCCGCCTCCTCCGCCGAGGCCGGAGCGGCGATGGAACAGACCTTCATGCCGGGAACGATAGACGCCGTGGTCGCCGACCCGCACAGGGCGCTCGTGGCGGGCCGGCGAGACGAGGTCGCCGGCCCGCCACTCGCCGGCTATCGCACCGTCAACTTCTGGTAGTCGGCGGCGTGGGGCCGGTAGGTCGGATTGCCGGAATAGGCCACGTGGACCGGGTAGACCCCGCGCTGCAGATCGGCGGTCCGCAGTGTGACGACGGCCTCGCCGTCCGCCAGCGGCACGACCTGCACGGTGCCGCCGAAGGTGACGGTGACCTCGCCGGTCGGGGTCGGAGCGTTCTTCTTCTGCCCGCCCGCCGGACCGACGGTCACGTCCAGCGCGAACGTGTTCCCGCGGACGACCGACGCGGGCGCGGTTTTCGCCTTGACCTTGACGGCGTTCTGGCCGGACGGCACCTGGAACGACGCCGTGCCTTCCGATGCCTTCAGGTAGTCGAAGCCGAGGTACTCGGCCTTCACCGTGCGGGCACCCGCAGGCAGATCCGCCGGCAGCGTGACCGTGGCCGTGCCGTCCTTCAGGTGGGCGAGCTTCGACCACGAGCCGACGCTGACCCGCACCTGACCGCCGGTCTCGAACCCGTCGGCCGCCTCGACCGTGGCGGTGGCCGTGGTCGTCTGGGCCCCGGTCGCGTACGGCTCGACAGCCCCCTCGGTGGTGGTCGTGACGTCGCTGTTCGGGATCCCGCGGATGTCGTTCCACTCGCGGAGGGTGATTGGGATCACGGTGCCGTGCCGCGGACGGGCCACGCCCGCGTTGGTCATCGTGAGCGCCTTGGCGTTCCAGGTCGGAGCCTCGATGTTCTCGTGGCATGCGGCCTGGTATCCGCCGCCGTTCGTGTACCGGTCACCCCAGAGGTAGAACTGGCCGGGGCAGGAGGTGTCGCCGGGGTTGGCCTTGAAGATGATCGGCCCTTCGTACCCCTGGTTGGCGACCCACGTCGTGCGCCCCAGAGCCGGAGCGACCAACGTCCAGTGGTCGATGTCGCTGTCCAGGAAGTCGGTGTGCTTCTCCGAGAAGATGTCCGAGCCCTGGTTGCCGGCCTCGTTCTTCGTCACGCGGTAGTAGTAGTCGCCGACGCGTATGGCGGTCGTGTCGATCCGTGACAGCGGGGCCGGGTTCTGCCACACCTGCGGATCCGAGAACGTCTGGAAGTCGCGCGTCGTGGCGTACCACATCTGAGCGTTCCCCTGACCGGTGCGGTTCACCGGGTCGTTCCACAGCGACTGTGCCCAGAAGACGGCGTAGGCGCCGATCTCGTCGACCCACAGCGACTCGGGTGCGAAGGCGTTGCCCGCGTTGTCGGGCGCGATCTTCACGTGTCGCTGGGGAGTCCAGTGCACGAGGTCGTGCGACTCGAACACCTCGATGTACTGGGTGTCGTTGATGGCGTATCCGCCCTGGTCGTACCAGTTCAGATCGGTGGCGATCATGTAGAACGTGTCGCCGTCGGGGGAGCGGACGATGTGGGGGTCACGAAGGCCCTGGTCGCCAAGCTGCGAGATGAGCGACGGCCGGCCTCCGGTCAGACCGGTCCAGTCCAGGGCGGTGTTCCCGTTGGACGTCGCGAACATGATCTGTTCGCCGTCGGCGATCCCCTCGCCCTTGAAGTACCCCATGAAGTACCGCTCGTACTCCTCGGACCGGGGCATGGCGGTGATGGTCACCGGGAACGACTTCGTCTTCGAGGCCGAGCCCTTGGTGATGGTCGCCGTCAGGACGGCGTCGACGTCCGTACGGCCGAAGGCGGGGTGGGTCACCTCACCCGTCGGGGTGACGAGGTCGGTGGTCGACTTCCAGGTGATCGCGGAGCCGAACTCGCCGGTGGCGGGGAGGTCGATGTTTCCCCGCACGTGGTCGGTGGCGTGCAGGGTCAGGTCGGATGCGTCACGGTCGACCGCCTGCGCGTCGTCGAACTCGGCCTTCACCACGATGGGAATCTCCCGTGTGGTGACCTCTTGGGCGCCCTTGCGGACGGTCGCCGTGAGCGTGGCCGTCGCGTCGGGCCGTCCCCGCGCGGGCCGGGTGATCTTGCCGATCACCGCGACCTTGCGTGCGCTGGGGAGGGCCGGCGGGGTGCGGACCTCGACGACCGACGGGTCAGAACTCGTCCACGTGATGGCCGAGCCCGCCACGGAGCCCACCTTGGGCAGAACGATGTCGCGTACGATCGCGCTGGTCAGACCGAGATCGATGGCCTCGGCGTCGGCGCGCACGCCATCGGAGACGGTCCTTTCCGCCAGGGCGAGTGTCTCGTCGAGGCTCACTGCCCGGTCGTAGACCCGGAAATCCCGGATCGTTCCGCGGAACGAGTAGTGGCCCGACGTCTGCGAGCGGGCGAGGAAGTTGCAGTTGGTCCCCGCGGCGTTCAGCGACGGCGGTGTGGTCAGGTTCGTCGACGTCGCGTGCAGCACGCCGTCGAGGTAAAGCCGGCCGGTCCAGCTCGCGCCGTTCGCGTTGAGCGACTGGGTGTAGGTGACGTGCGTCCAGGCTCCCTCGGGCATGCGGACCCGATTCTGCTGGAGGTTCGCCGAACCCACCGCGATGCGGAACCGCTGGGTGTTGGACGCGAAGATGGAGCCCTGAGCGCCGGTGTCGGCGTCACACGAGCCGGACTTCGCGCCGAAGCTCCACATCTGGTGCTCGCCGACGTTCGCCGGGTCGATCCACACGTCATAGTCGACGGTGAGGTTCGACATGCCGGCGGTGATGTCGTCCGGCAGAGCCACGTACGCACCGTCGAGTGCGCTCTCGTAAGAGTCGGGGTTGAACCTGACTCCATCGCCGGTCAAGGTCGCCTTTTCCGGATGCACGAGCGTGGCGTTCGCCGCCGGGCCCGCGCTACCCGAGTTGACCAGCGTCGTCCCACTGGTCTCGTCGAGGGCGAAGTGGTGCACCAGGCCCTCGTCGAGCTGCTCCTCGGCAGCCTGTGAAGGCGTCGCCGCGAGCGAGACCGAGAGAAGCGCACCCAGCGCCAGGCCCGCGACACCTCTCCCCGTTCGGCCCGGTCTGCGACGCGATCCTTGCTGTCGCGATCTCAATCGATTCTCCTTGATCCGGTCGCCGTGGACACGTGAGGCACGGCCCTGTCCGGGGCGGGGCCGGCCGCGGGCGCGGAGAGGCGAAGCCCGGAAAGAGTGGTCAGCGTGCCGAGGCCAAGCGTGATCAGGCCCCGTCGAGCGCCCCGATGGGACGAGGGCAGCACAGGCAAGGGTCACCTCGCTGTCAGTTGTGGGGGGACGGCGTGAACTGGGGGGTGTTGGTCCATATGACGCAGGTGTCGGGGTCTTGAATGCCGACCATAACCTTCGGGCGCAGCGAAAGATAGCGCTAACATGAGCAAACTTTGTGAGTCAATAGATGAAAGTCGCTCTGGACTAGGCTAAAGATCTCGGCCGGGTCGTGGCTTCGTCGCGGTCAGTGCAGATCGAGGACCTGCTGCCGATCGAGCGGGGCGCGCTGCATTGCGTATGCTGCAACGCCTGAAACCTCATATGCAATTTTCTCTTGACATCGTTGAGTGCCCACATACGATCACGGCAACGGTCAGGTCCGATTCGTTACGTCTGACCACATTTCACTCTCGGAGGGAGAGCAACGTGCAGGTCGCCTATCCCCATCGTTCGCCGAGGACCCAACGAGGTAGAAGGCTGAGGTCGCTTCTGGCCGGCCTGACTGTCGCGGCCGCAGTGACGGGAGTGGGGGTGTCGGCGCCTCCGGCCTCGGCGGCACCGGCGAAGCCGCTGGGGCCGACCCTGGTCAAAACCGACGCACCCCCGACCGGGTACGCGGTGACGTTCCGATACCAGGCACCCGCCGGTGTCGACAGCGTGCAAATCTACGGTGACTGGTTCTTCGCTCAGCCCGACAACGTCGGTGACAACCACGCGCCGTCACAGTGGCAGCCGGGCGACACCGCGGCCACTCCCTGGCGCATCCTGCCCATGCAACTCGGCGCCGACGGGATATGGGAGATCACCGTCCCGTTACCCGCCGGAACGTTCCGCTACGCCTTCACCCACGACTGCACCGACGTGGAGGCCACCGGCTGCGCCCTGCACGACGACCCGGCCAACCGGTGGGAAGTGCAGCCCCAGTACCCGAGCGCGCCGGGTGCGGTGCGCAGCACGATCTACGTGCCGGGCAGCAAGAAGTTCCCCACCTACGACAACGGCTACCAGGCGCCGGTCAAAGCCCATGAGGCCGGGAAACTGGAGTCGCGGCGGTATCCGTCGCCGCTGTCGACCAACCCGGCCGGGGTGCATGACATCGTCGTCTACACGCCGCACGGTTACGACCCCAACCGGGCGACGCCCTACCCCACGCTGTATCTGAGCCACGGCGCCGGGGACAGCTCGATCGCCTGGACGATGCAGGGCGTGGCCCACCACATCGTGGAGAACGCCATCAAGGACGGCGTGGCGCAGCCCATGGTGGTCGTGTCCACCGACTTCAACGGCCTGCCCGGTGGCAATCAGGGGTATGCCGACGAGCTGCGCAACAACGTCATCCCGTTCGTGGAGCAGAACTACCACGTCTCGACCCGGCCGGAGGACCGCGCGTTCGGCGGGTTCTCCGCGGGCGGGAGTCGTGCGTTCACCATCATGTACGACAACACCGACCTGTTCGCCTACGACGCCGCCTGGAGCATCGGCGGGCCGGCCGCCTCGCAGGCGCAGATCGACCGCCTGAAGACGGTGCCCGGCGGCCTCCTCTTCGGCACCGGACGGCAGGACGGCACCAGTGCCCAGAGCCTGCACACGCGCGCCGAGGCGTTGCGGTCCGTCGGCGTCGAGATCAAGGAGTACTACGTGGACGGCATGCACACCTGGCATGTCTGGCGTCCGATGCTCGACTTCTATCTGCGTGACGTGGCGTTCCGCACCCCCACGACGGGCCTGGACATCACCGCCACGCCCGCCGGGAACTCCCACAACGTCAGGCTCACCGCGACCGCCGCGGTGGGCGCCGTGACCGCCAACGTCGCCTCCCCGACCGGCAAGGTCGAGTTCTACGCCGGTGACACCCACCTCGGATCCGCGCCGGTCAAGAACGGTGTCGCCACCTTCCGCAAGGCCGTCGACCGCGCGCTTCTCGACAACCCCGTCGTCGCCCGCTACCCGGGCGACAAACTGTTCAACGCATCACAGAGCACGCAGGTGACCGTCGACTGATCTGATTCATCCCGCCGATCCGGCGAGGCCTTGCCGTGGCGCCTCTCACCTGCGGGGACGCCACGGCAAGGCCTCCGAACGATCCGAGCCCGCGGCCTGGGGAGGTCTTGGGAGAAGTCGGCGTGTCAGGCCAACGCCGACGGCACCTCGAAATGCTCCACAGGCCGCGACTCAGCTCGCCGACGGCGGCTCCGGCGTGTATCCGGCCTCTTCCGAGATCAGCGCCGCGGTCTCCAGCACCAGCGGAAGTTTCTCCTTCAACTGGTCCAAGGTCTCGATCACCTCGATCGCGGTGACGGAGACGGCGGCGACGACCTTGCCCCGGGAATCCCTGACCGGTGCGGCCACGCACATGACGTAGGCGTCGTGCTCGCCGTTGTCGACGGACCAGCCCTGCTCGCGGACCTGGGCGAGTTCGGCTTCGAAGGAGTCGCGATCGGTGATGGTCGTGTCGGTGTGCCGCTCGAACGTGACGTGCGCGAGCAGGCGATCGCGGTCCTCTCTGGGGAGGTAGGCGAGGATCGCCTTTCCGACGGCGCTCGCATAGAGTGAGACGGCCCGGCCGATCCGAGACGGTAGTTTCACCGCGTCGAACGCGGGGCTGTCGACCTTGTCGATATAGATGATCTCGTCGCCGGTCAGCTGCGCCAGGTGGACGGTATGGCCCGTCTGCCGCTGGAGCCGGCGCAGATGCGCGGACGCGAGCTGGCGCAGGTCCATCGAACTGAGCGCAAGCTCGGACAGTTCGATGAGCCCGCTTCCGAACACGTAGGTCCCCGCTCCTGTCTTGCGTACGAACCGTGCGGCCTCGAGCGCTTGCAAGATCCGCAAAGCCGTGGACTTGTGGACGCCGAGCACGTCCGAGGCCTCTGTGAGCGTCAGCGGATGCTCCGCTGCCACCCGGATCAGGTTGATCGCACGCTGGATGGATTGTGCCACTACTGCCCTCCCTGCGTTGCACTATGCGCAATGTAGAGCATAGGGCACGCAACCGTGCACTTCTTGACAGTGTTGCACATGTCGCTACGATCGTTGCAGAAAACGGCGTTTCGGGGGGAACGAACGGTTGGAAATGGGAGTAACTAATGGAGCAACATCGCGTTCGCCGTAGCCTGGCTGTGGCGACCAGTCTCATCTGTACGGCCGTCGCCTTCCTGAGTGGTTGCGGCTCTGACAGTGATTCCGGCAGCGGATCCGGCGGCGTGACCACGCTGACCTTCGCCGCCTCGACGTTCGGCGACCCCGGTCGCGGGCCGCTGCTCACGGAGTGGCTCGAAGACTTCAACAAGAGCCAGAGCGCGATCAAGGTGTCCGCCGCGGCGGTGCCGTACCCGACCTTCGGCCAGACCGTCCTGACCCAGATGGGCAGCGGGAAGGGGCCCGACCTCATCCGCTTCGACATGCCCGAGTTCGAGGCCGCCTCGGACGCCGGCCTCATCGCGCCGCTCGACGACCTGATCGACGTCAGCAAGTATGACCTGCTCAAGCAGCCGGACCAGTTCATGGTCCACAACGGCAGGCGTGACGGGATCATCTTCGAGGCGTCGAACTACGCGATGTTCTACAACGCCGACCTGATCCCGAAACCGCCGACGACCTACGAGGAGTTCGTCAAGACGGCGAAGTCGCTGACCAAGGGCGACGTCTACGGCCTGGCGTTCCGCCAGACGGAGGCCGAGGAGGCCGGTGTCTGGCAGGACATCTTCAACTACGTCTACGGTTTCGGCGGCAAGTGGTCGGACGGCAAGAACCTGACCATCAACTCGCCCGAGAACCTCAAGGGCCTGCAGGCGTACAAGGACCTGTACGACGCGAAGGTGATCCCGCGTGGCGCGGACGCGGCGACGTTCCGCCGCATGTTCGCCGAGGGCAAGGTCGGCATGGAGCTCAACAACGGTGGCTACGTGACCGCGACCCGCGGCCAGAACCCCGATCTGAACTTCAGCGTCGCGCCCATCCCGTTCCCGGTCCGCAGCCAGGGTGCGATCCTCGCGCCCATCGTCATCAACGAGGCGAGTCCGTCGAAGGAGGCGGCCGCCACCTTCATCCGCTGGGCGCTCGAGCCGGCCAACCAGGTGAAGCTGCAGGAGATCCTCGGCGCGAGCAGCGTGGCGACGGTCACCCAGCGAAGCGCCGAAAAGCTCAAGGAGACGCCGTTCCTCAAGGTGTTCGACGACCTCACCGAATCGAGCCTGCCCCAGATCGTCCTGGGATTCGAAGCGAAGACGCCGGACATCCGCAAGATCGTCGTGCAGAACGTCATCGCGGCGCTCCAGGGCACGGTCGACCTGAAGACCGCGCTGGACCGCGCCCAGGAGCAGGCGACCCAACTGGTCGGTTGATCGGACGAGACCGCCGGCGCGAGCACGCCTCGCGCCGGCGGCGTCCTACCCGTACAAGGACCGAACGCGATGACTGTGCAGAAACAACAGCGAACCTCAGGGTCTCGAACCGAGACCCGGCGTCGAGGCAGCCCACGGGGGAGCAAATGGACCCCCTACCTCTTCCTGGCGCCCGCCGCCGTCTTCATCCTCGTCTTCCAGGTGGTTCCGCTGGTTCAGGAGATCTTCCTGAGCTTCACGCGGACGTCGCTGCTGAATCCCACGCACAGCACCTGGGTGGGGTTGGACAATTTCTCCCACATCTTCGGTGACAAGGACTTCCGCCGCACCCTTCTCACCACCTTCATCTACGTGATCGTGTGTGTTGTCGGCGCGGTGGGATCCGGGCTCGCCGTCGCCCTGCTTCTCAACAAAGGATTCCGCGGCAGGGGGTGGGCGCGCGCGCTGGTCACCATTCCGTGGGCGGCGCCCGGCATCGCGGTCGCGCTCATCGCGACGTGGATGCTCAACCCGGACTACGGGATCGTGAACCGCTTCCTGGACGCGGTCGGCCTCGGCGTCCCGGGCGGCGCCATCCTCGACAGCCCGACGTACGCCCTCCCGGCGATCCTCGCCACGACCATCTGGCAGCTGTTCCCGTTCACCTCGGTGGTGCTGCTGTCCGCGCTGCAGTCCGTGCCCTCGGACCTGACCGAGGCCGCGACGGTGGACGGCGCGGGGCGGTGGTGGACCTTCCGCGCCGTCACCTGGCAGGTCATCAAGCCCACCATCGGACTGCTCGCCATCCTCATGACCATCTGGTCGCTGCGGCGGTTCGAGCTCATCTGGCTGATGACCAAGGGGGGACCGGTCGGCGCGACCGAGACGCTCGTCATCGACCTCTACTCACAGGCCTTCGACTCCAAGCAGCTCGGTTCCGCGGCGGCGATCGGCATGGTCGGCGTGGTCGTGTCGCTCATCGTCGTCGCCGGCAGCCGGTTCGTCGCCCGCGCCGCCGAAAGGGAGGCCCGCTGATGAGGCCGCTTCGCATCGGTCTGACCCTGCGCATCCTCGGCGTTCTCGTCGTGCTCGGCGTCGCCGTCTTCCCCCTGTACTGGATGATCGTCACGGCGCTGTCGAGCAACTCGGATCTGTTCGCCGCGAAGGCTCGGCTCGTCCCCGACCTCTCCCATTTCGGGGTCTTCATCGACGCGCTGGCCGAAGGCAAGGCGCTGGGCTGGCTGCGTAACAGCCTGGTGATCGCCGTCGGCACGACGGTCCTCTCGATCGGGCTCGGCATTCCGCTCGGCTACGCGCTCTCGCGGTTCTCGTTCTGGGGCAAGGCCGTCGTGACCGTGCTTCTGCTGTTCACGCAGATGCTTCCCGAGGCGCTCATGGTCGTGCCGCTGTTCTCGCTCTTCCGGCGGTTCGGCCTGCTCGACTCCCTGGGCGGCCTCATCCTGGTCAACTCCGCCTTCGTCCTGCCGATCGTCGCCCTCATTCTCAAGGGTGCGATCGACGGCATACCGCGCGCGCTGGAGGAGTCCGCGCGTGTCGACGGAGCACGGCCGCTCACGGTGCTGACGCGCATCAACGTGCCGCTGATCGCGCCGTCCATCGCGGCCACCGCGGTCATCGCGTTCTTCCACGCCTGGAACGAGTACGTGTTCGCCGTGACATTCATCTTCACGCCCGGGAAGCAGCCTGCCTCGGTGGGGATCGCGAACTTCATCGGCGAGCTGGGCACGCCGATCCAGACGGTGATGGCGGTCGCCTTCATGTTCACGCTGCCCGCCGTCGTCTTCTACCTGTTCGCGCAGAGGCATGTGGTGGCCGGCATGACCGCCGGCGCCGTGAAGGGGTAAACGGGAGCATGAAGATCATCTCGGTCGACACCCTCGTCGTCGACTTCTACCGCACCAATCTCGTGATCGTCCGCGTCACCACCGACGAGGGGATCGTCGGACTCGGCGAAGCGACCCTGGAGGGCAAGGAGCGCGCCGTCCAGGGGGCCATCGCCGAAGTCGCCGAAGCCGTGGTGGGGCTCGATCCCACCCGTATCTCCGGCATCCTGTACGAGCTGGCCAGAGACTGGTACTGGCGAGGCGGCCCGGTCATCATGACCGCGCTGAGCTCGCTCGAAATGGCACTGTGGGACATCTCGGCACGGGAGCTCGGTGTCCCGGTCTCCCGGCTTCTCGGCGGCGCCACCCGGGATCGCGTTCGCGCCTATGCCAACGGCTGGTTCTCGGGAGCCGTCACGCCGGAGGATTACGCGGCCGCCGCGAGGAGGACCGTCGACAGCGGCTTCCGCGGTCTCAAGTGGGATCCCTTCGAGAATTTCGACCTGACGATCACATCCCGGCAGCTGGACCGCGTGCTCGCGCAGATCGACGCTGTCCGCTCTGCCGTCGGGCGCGACGTCGAGCTGTTCATCGAGGGCCATGGCCGGTTCGACGTCCGCCACGCCATCAAGGTCGCACGTGAGATCGCGCAGTTCGACCCGGTGTGGTTCGAGGAGCCGTGCCCGCCGGACAACCTCGACGCCCTCGTGGACATCCGCCGGGCGTCTCCGGTGCCCATCGCCGCCGGAGAGCGATGGTTCGGCCGGCAGGGTTTCGCGCCGGCGATCGCCCGCCAGGCGGTCGACTTCGTCCAGCCGGACGTGACGCACGCCGGCGGCATCGCCGAACTGGCCTTCATCTCGACGCTCGCCGCGACCAGCTACGTCGGGTTCGCCCCGCACAATCCCAGCGGGCCGCTGAGCACCGCGGCGACACTGCAACTCGGGGCGACCCTGCCCAACTTCCGATACCTGGAAATCATGGCGACCGACGTGCCATGGCGCCCGGAGATCACCAACGAACGACTCGTGCTCACGAAGGAGGGCGACGTCATCATCCCGACAGGGATCGGACTCGGCATCGAACTCGATCTCGAGGCGATCGCGCGGCACCCCTTCGCACCCCACCCCCTGCGGATGTTCCGGGACGCCGTCTTCGACATCCGGCCCTCGGACGAGCGGTCCTTCTTCAACCTGGGAGATGACGTATGAGCCGGGCATCGTCCGAGGCGTATTCCGCCGAGGCCGACTGGTTCGGCACGGCCGCCGACGCGCTGCCGGACGACGCCGAGGAGAGCATCCTGATCGGCCGGATCTGGGATCCCGGCGTCGAAGGGCCGTCACCCATCGTCGTCCGCGACGGCGACGTCTTCGACATCAGTGCCGAGTTCCCGACGATCCGCGACGTCTGTGAACTGCCGGACCCTGCCGCGGTGGTGTCCAGGCTCGACGGCCGGCGGGTCGGCAGCTTCGGTGACGTGCTCGCCAACACCGGAGCCGCGGACCGGGACCGCACCCGGCCCTGGCTGCTCGCACCGGTCGACCTCCAGGCGCTCAAGGCCGCCGGGGTGACCTTCGCCGTCTCGATGATCGAGCGCATCATCGAAGAACGGGCCCGCGGCGACCTGCTGCTCGCGGCGGACATTCGCCAGCGGATCCTCGCCGGCCTCGGAGCCGACCTGCACGGCCTGTCACCGGGCTCGGAGGAGGCGACCCGGCTGAAGGACCTCCTCGTCGCCGAGGGCATCTGGAGTCAGTACCTGGAGGTCGGGATCGGACCGGATGCCGAGATCTTCACCAAGGGTCAGATCCTCTCGGCCATGGGAACCGCGGTCCCCGTCGGCGTACTCGCCGCCTCGACCTGGAACAACCCTGAGCCCGAAGTGGCGCTCATCGTCCAGTCGAGCGGCCGGATCGTGGGGGCGACCCTCGGCAACGACGTGAACCTCCGTGATGTCGAGGGCCGATCCGCGCTGCTGCTGCCAAGGGCGAAGGACAACAACGCCTCGTGCGCGCTGGGGCCGCTGATCCGGCTCTTCGACGAGCGGTTCGACCTGGAACGGGTACGCGGCCTCGTGGTGGGCCTGGACATCGAGGGCGTGGACGGCTTCCGCCTTGAGACCGTCTCGGAGATGGCGCGGATGTCACGTGATCCGGAGGCGTTGGTGCGGCAGATGATCGGCCCGCATCATCACTATCCCGACGGCGCGGTCCTCATGCTCGGCACCATGTTCGCGCCGATCCAGGACCGCGACCGCCCCGGCGAGGGGTTCACGCACAAGGTCGGCGACATCGTCAGGATCAGCTCCGGCGCGCTCGGCACCCTGGTGAACCGCGTGCGGCACGCCGAGGAGTGCGAGCCATGGAACTTCGGAGTCCGCGATCTCATGGGGAATCTCGTGAAGAGGGGACTCCTGTGATCATCGTCGTCGGTCGTTCCACCACACGGCCGACGCCGCGCCTGGTCGCCTCGCCGCCGGTGCAGGAGTGACGGGAGCCCAGGTGGCCGCCGGGCTCGTCCTGCCACCACGGTCCGTCAGCCGGCACGCTCCGGGATAGGCGGCCGTGTGGCAACGTGATCGGCGGATCGCCGGGCCCGCAGCAGCGGGACGGCGGCGGCGAGCGCGGCGAGGGTGGCGAGGGCCGCAGGTGCGACGCCGCCCAGCTCGGCCAGCCCCTCCGCGGGCCTCTCCAAGAGGCCCGCCACGCCGTCGGCCACGCTGGTGAGGACGACCAGCACGGCGCCCGTCCGTCCGAGCAGCCGGTGGGGCGTGACTGCCTGCCGATGACTGAGCAGGGCGACGGAGGCGACCAGCCTTCCGGTCGCCGGGACGGCCGCCCCGAGGACGTACCAGACCCACCCGGGCCCGGTGCCGGACAGGCGAGCAACAGGGTGAACGGTCCGGTCACGATCAGGGCCCACCAGGCCAGACGGAAGGCCCCGAGCCTGCGGTGCAGCAGCAGCGCCGCCAGCGCCCCGAAACCGGGCGGGACGTACGCGGGCGCGCTCATCGACGGACACGAAGGCCACCGCTCCCAACAGCGCCGACAGCACAAGCACGGACCGGGGCCGTGCCCGGTCGACCAGCGCTCCCAGCGGCAGCGCCAGCACGAAGATCGCGACCGGCTCCACGGCCTGGTCGAACATGATGAGGAGCTTCGGCCTGAGGCTCCCGTCGGCGTTCCACAGAGCCGGTTCGGCCAGCGGGAAGCAGACGCAGACGATGGCGGCGGCGAGCGCGAAGAGCGCGAATCGCCCTCGCGACGGGCTGGGGGAGACCATCCGGCGATCTTCGCCGCACCCGCACAATCCGCGCAAACCGCGTCTGCCCCTGCCGCGCGCAAACCGCGCCTCCCGCGCCTCCCGCGCCTCCCGCGCCTCCCGCGCCACGAGAGCTGCGCCCGCCCGGTCCGCGTAAACCACGCCTGCCGTGCCGTGCGAGCCGCGCGCGCCAGGCCGCGCGTAAAACCGCCCCGGCCGCTCGCAAACCGCGCTCGCTCCGCCCGCGTAGAGCGTGCGAACCGTGCGGGCTGCCGGGTCAGCGGGCCCGCGTCGGCAGCGTCGTGTCAGTAGCCCCGTACGGGATCGATGCGGCCCAGGAGCGGCTCTCCGCGCAGGTAGCGGGCGACGTTCTCGCGCACCCGTTCGGCGAGGCTCTCGGTGAGGCGGTCCTGCGGGTTGGCGCTGTGCGAAGTGACCAGCACGTTCGGCTCGGCCCACAGGCCGTGCCCGTCCGGCAGCGGCTCGGGGTCGGTGACGTCGAGGGCGGCGCCGCCGATCTCCCCGGCGCGCAGCGCGGCGAGCAGGGCGTCGGTGTCGACCAGTTCGCCCCGGGCCACGTTGACCAGCCACGCGTGCGGGCCCAGGGCCCGCAGCTGGTCACGCCCGACCATCCGGTAGGTCTCCGGGGTGGCGGGCGCGGCCAGGATGGCGTGATCGGCGCGGGTCCAGACGGTGGCCAGCTTTTCGAACGGCACGGTCTCGTCCGCGCCCTCGACGGGCTCACCCGAGCGGTTGACCGCGATGACGCCGGCGCCCAGGGCGCGCAGCGGGGGGATGACGGCTCTGCCGATCCCGCCCGCGCCGACGACGGCCACCGTGCTCCCGCGCAGCGTGCCGGGCTGGTCGCGGTGCCACGTACGGCTGCGGGCGGCGGCGGCCAGCCGATGCACCCCGGCGAGCAGCAGGGCGAGGGCGTGCTCGGCGACCTGCGGGGCGTACGCTCCCGCGGCCGAGCACCAGACGCGGGTGGAGTCGACGAGCCTCTCCCGCGTCCACCGTTCGACACCCGCGGAGGGGAGCTGGACCCAGCGCACGCTCGGCGTCAGGTAATCCCGCACGCCCTCCGGCCGCGGGTCGGTCCAGACCAGCGCCTCCGCCCGGTGGGGATCGCCGACGACCTCGCCTCCGGCGGCACGGACGGATTCGACGATCAGCGGCGGGTCCGCTGGGGCAACGCAGACGGTGAGCACGCCCGTCCCTTCCTGGTCGCGCCGAACGCCTCCCTGGCGCGGCTTTCCTCCCCAAGAGTAGGGTCCGTCCGCTTCGCCTGATCACGGGGTCCGGCGGATCGTGATCGGGGCGCGACGCCAGGTGGGCGACCGCCGCGCGGTCAGTGAAACCCGTTCGGGTGCAGCACCACCTTGGTCCAGCCCTTTTCCCGAGCGTCGAAGTGCGCGTACGCCTTGGGGGCGTCGTCGAGGCCCAGCTCCTGGGAGACGATCCAGGACGGCCGGGCGCCGGCCTCGTGGATGAGGGAGCACAACTGGCGGTTGTAGTTCTTGACGTTGCACTGGCCGGTGCTCATCGTCTGGCCCTTGGTCCAGAAGGTGCCGTAGTCGATGGACACCTCGCCTCGCTTGTAGAGGTTGTTCCCACCGCGGGGGTCGCGGGGGACGTACAGACCGACGACGGCGATGCACCCGGTGAACTTGACCGACTTGACCAGGTTGTTCAGGGTCATGTTGGGGTGCTCGCCGCCCTCCGGATCGTGCGCCTGGAAGCCCACGCACTCGCAGCCGCGGTCGGCGCCCATTCCCTGGGTGAGCTCGAGGACCTGGTCGACGGGGCTGGACCGGGAGTCGTCGATCGCGATCGCGCCGATCTCCTCGGCCTTGGCCAGCCGGTCCGGATGGTGGTCGATGACCATCACGCAGCTCGCGTTCCTGAGCAGGGCGGAGTAGGCGGCCATCAGCCCGACCGGGCCCGCGCCGTAGACCACGACGGTGTCGCCCGGATGCACGCAGGCGAGCACCGTGGCGTGCCAGCCGGTGGGCCACACGTCGGCCAGCATGACGTAGTCGGTCTGCTTCTCCCACGCGTCCTCGGGCAGGACGAGGCAGTTGTAGTCCCCGTACGGCACGCGCAGCAGCTCGGCCTGGCCGCCGTTGTACGGACCCATGTCGGCGTAGCCGTACGCCGCGCCGGCCAGGCCCGGTGCGGGGTTGGTGGTCAGGCAGAAGGCCGTCAGGCCCTGCTCGCAGTTGGCGCAGAAGCCGCAGGAGATGTTGAACGGCAGGCACACCATGTCGCCGACCTTGACGCGGTCGACGGCGTCTCCGATCTCCACGACCTCGCCGAGGTTCTCGTGCCCGAGGACCCGGCCGGGTTCGAAGGTGGTCCTGCCCTCGTACATGTGCAGGTCGGAGCCGCAGATGTTGGAGGTGGTGACGCGGACAAGCGCGTCGGTGTGCCGTTCGATCCGGGCGTCCGGCACGGTGGTGACGCTGACCCGCCGGGGGCCTTCGTAGACCACGGCTTTCATGGCTACCCTCAAACGAGATCGTTTGGCGCGTGCGAAGCGGCGTGCCGCCCCGCTTCCGCGACGGCGGCCCGGCGTCGATGCGAGCCGGGCCCGTGCGGACCGGCCACTGCGCTCCGGGCCGCTGCGTTTTCGGGCTCAGGTGCCCGCCGTACCCGTGGGTACGACAGGCACCTACCCCACTGGATGAGGGAAAAACCGCTTCAATCGTGGGAGACCCGGAGGGGAAGCCGGGCGGCGAGGGCGAACCCGCCTTCGGGGGTCGGGCCGGAGGAGAACCGGCCCTGCGCGAGGAAGACGCGTTCCCTTATGCCGGCCAGGCCGTAGCCGCCGCCGAGGGAGGGCGCCGGCTTGACCGCCTTCGCGCCGGGGTTGGCGTGGTCCGGGGTGTCGACCACGGAGACGTCCACCTCGTCGCCGGTGACCTGGCAGGTGACCTTGACGATGGAGTCCGGCGCGTGCTTGCGCACGTTGTTCAGCCCCTCCTGCACCAGGCGGTAGCACGCGTGCGAGACCTGCCGTGGCAACGCCCCCGGGGGAGCGTGGAGGCGGAGATCGACCTTGAGCCCGCTCGCCTTCGCCTCGCCGACGAGCCGGGTGATGGCGTCGGTGCCCTCGGCGAGGTCCCCCTCGTCGCGCCGGAGCACGGTGAGCAGCTGCCGCAGTTCGCCGAGCGCCTGCACGCCCTTGTCCTCGATGGTCGCCGTCAGCGACCGGATCTCGTCCGGCTCGGTGGCGTCGCGTGCCATGCCCGCGTTGAGCACCATGGCGGTGACCGCGTGGGTGACGGTGTCGTGCATCTCTCTGGCGATCTTGCGGCGCTCCTCGGAGGCGGCGATCTCCTCGCGCTCGCGTACGCCGAGACGCAGCTCCCGGATGAGCCGGCGGTAGGCGTTGACCCAGGTGCCGACGACCGCGGGCAGATAGATGAGGGTCACCGCGCGGACGAGGTTCAGGTAGACCGAGTGGTCGCTGTGCGGGCTGCGGTAGTCGACGGCGAAGTAGAAGACCGTCAGGGCCAGGGCGATGTACTGCCACCGGCGCACGCGGTGCTCGGCCGTCATCGAGAAGACGGCGAGGATCATCGGCACGACCTGCCCGGTGACGCAGGCGCACACCACCGAGGTGATGATCGCGGGCCAGGGGGTCCGGCGCCGCACCATCATGGCCGCCGCGGTGAGCACCCCTGCCACGATCTCGAGAGCGTCCGGCGCACCGCCCCAGAGGGAGAAGCTGTAGCCGGTGAGCGTGGTGGGGATGGTGAACGCGATGACGGCCGCGGCCAGTGCCACGTCGACGAGCCAGTCGCGATGTGCGTCCCATTTGTTCAACACTCTGCTATTTTGCGACTTTTATCCGGTGCTCTGGCCCATTGACCTTCCTTTTTTGCCCGGCGATTACCTACATGCCGGCGGGCGTGGTCTTGACGCAATCAAATGAACGACCATTTAATTCTTTGGTGGGCCGGATCGCTGGTGTCACCGCCGCCGAGACGCGGGAGCGGCTGCTGCTCGCCGCCGTCGACGTGTTCGCCCGGCGCGGGTACGACGGCACGCGCGTGGCGGACATCGCCGCGGCGGCCGGTGTGAGCAACGGCGCCCTGTACGCGCACTTCGGCTCGAAGGCCGAGCTGATCGTGGCCGCGCTGCGCGCCCACGGGCCGCGGCTGCTGGCCGACATGCTGGCCGCCGACCCCGGCCTGCCGGTCGCGGAGCTGTTCGTCGCCGTGGGCCGCCGGCTCCCGTGCCGTCCCGACGCCCGCGGCTCCCTGATCGCCGAGGCGCTGGTCGCGGCCCGCCGCGACGAGGACGTCGCCCGCCCGATGCACGACTACGTCGGCGAGCGGGCCGGCTGGCTCGCCGGGCTCGTGCGCGCCGCCCAGGACGACGGCCAGATCGATCCGGCGCTCTCACCCGGCGCCGTCGCCCACCTGTGCCTCCTGCTCGCGATGGGCAGCGCGCTGCTCACCCCGGACTTGCACGCCGTCGGTGACGAGGAGTGGACCGCCCTGCTGACCCGCCTCGTCGCCGCCATCGCCCCGACCGACCCGACTTCGCGGACGCCACCGAAACAAGGGGAACACCAGTGAAAGTGCAGATCGATCCCGCGCGCTGCCAGGGACACGGCCGCTGCTACGACCTGTCGCCCGACCTGTTCACCGAGGACGACGAGGGTTACGGCCAGGTCGCCGGCGACGGCCTCGTGCCGCCGGGTGGCGAGCGCGCTGCGCGGGTCGCGGCCTCCAACTGCCCGGAGAAGGCGATCGTCCTCGCCGAGGAGGCCTGAGATGACCGTCGACGATCGCTTCGTCCGCGACTTCCGGGAGGGGGAGGAGCAGCCCCTCGGTGTGCGCAGCGAGATCATCACCGGCCCGGTCTCCGACTGGACGACCGACTTCTCCCACATGGAGCCCGAGTGGGCCGCCGATCCGTACCCCATCCAGGACGATCTGCGGGCGCGCTGCCCGATCGCGCGTACGGAGAGGTTCGGCGGCGGGTGGCTGCCGACGCGATACGAGGACGTCGCGGCGATCGCGTACGACACCGAGCGCTTCTCCTCCCGGGCGGTCGTCATGAGCAACTACCGGCCGCCCCTCGAGATCGCGCCGGTGGGGGCCGTGCCGCCGATCTCCTCCGACCCGCCGTTCCACCACGACGCGCGCAAGCTGCTGCTCCCGGCGTTCACCAAGAAGGAGGTGGCGAAGCGGGAGGAGGCCGCGCGGGCGTTCTGCCACTCGCTGATCGACGGGTTCGAGGGCGCGGAGATCGTCGACGCCGCCCGTGACTACGCGCAGCACATCCCGATGCGGGTCATCTCCGACATGCTGGGCTTCCCGCCCGAGGACGGGCCCAAATTCCGGGAGTTCGTCGAGCACGCGCTCGAAGGCGTCAACCTGCCGCCGGAGCAGCGGATGGCGAACATGGCGGAGCTGTTCGACTACCTGCTGGAGCAGATCCGCGACCACGTCGCCAATCCGCGCGACGACCTCACCACCTATCTGATCGACGCGGAGCTGTACGGCCGCAAGCTCGAACCCTCGCACGTGTCCGGCACGATGGCCCTGCTGCTCATCGCCGGGATCGACACGACGTGGAGCGCGATCGGCGCCTCGCTGTGGCACCTGGCCAAGACCCCGGCCGACCGCGAGCGCCTGGTCGCCGTGCCGGCCCTGCTGCCGACCGCGATGGAGGAGTTCCTCCGGGCGTACGCGCCGGTCACGATGGCGCGGCTGGTCAAGGAGGACATGCACTGGCGCGGCGTCGACATGAAGGCCGACGACTGGATCCTGCTGTCGTTCCCGGCCGCCAACCGTGATCCCGCGCAGTTCGACCGGGCCGACGAGGTGATCATCGATCGCGAGATCAACCGGCACGTGGCGTTCGGCCTCGGCATCCACCGCTGCGTCGGTTCCCATCTGGCCCGCATGGAGCTCCGGGTCGCGCTGGAGGTCTGGCTGGAGCGGCTCCCCGTGTTCGGCCTCGCCGACCCCTCGGCGGTGACCTGGGCCCCCGGTCAGGTGCGGGGACCGCGCACGCTTCCTCTCCGCATCGGCTGACCACCGCCGGGCGGCCCGGCCGTCGTCACGTCCCCGCGGCGGCGCGCGGCGACGGCGTACGCCTCCAGGGTGCGCCGGGCGGTGCGCGCCCAGCTGTAGCGCTCCCGCACGTACGCGGCTCCCCGCAGGGCGAGCCGGTCCGCCTCCCCGGCGTCGCCGAGGAGGCGCAGCAGGGCCGCGGCCAGCTCGCCGGGATCGTCGGCGGCGCAGCGGACGGCGCCGTCGCCGATGACCTCCGGCGAGTAGCCCGGCCCGACGACCACCGGGCGGGCCAGGGCCATCGCCTCGACCGCGACCAGGCCGAACGGCTCGTACACAGACGGGAAGACGCAGACGTCGGCGGCCAGGAAGTGCGCGAACACCTCGGCGGGGGCGAGGAAGCGGTTGCCGGCGACCACGTGCCCGCGGGTGTGCGTCCGCTCGATCAGCCGGGCCACCGTCTCGGCGTCGCCGGTCTGCGGGGCCGCGGCGCCGATCAGCACGAACCGCGCGTCGCCGTGCTCGGCGACGACCCGCGGCACCGCCCGGATCAGCGTGCCGACCCCCTTGTGCGGCGACGGCCGCCCCGCGAACACCACGAGCCGGCCCCGCCCGCCGGGCAGGTAGCGCCGCCGCACCTCCGCGCGTATCCGGTCGCGGTCGCCGCCGGGCAGCCCGGCCAGCCGCAGCAAATCGGGATCCTCGAAGCCGTGCGGCACGACGACCATCCGGTCCGCGGGCCAGCCGCGGGCGGCGAGGCCGTCGCGCATGCGGACGCTCGGCACGACGATCAGGCGCGCCGTCCTCGCCTGGGCCGTCTCCAGAAGGTCGAGGAGGACGGCGTACGCCGACCGGCGCCCGGGATCGCAGGCGTTCATTTCGCGGGTGTGCACATGGAACACCACCGGCAGCCGCCCCAGCACACGGCACAGGATCCCGGCCACGCAGCCCATCCAGTCGTGCACGGCGACGACCGCCCCGGTCCGTCCCGCCTCGGCCGCCATGATCCGGGCGGCCGCCCGCACGTTGAACGCGAGCAGTCCCGCGATCCTGGCGAGCCGGCGTACGCCCGAGCCCTCGCGCCGGCCGTAACCGGGGGTGGGGAGGCGGTGCAGCGTGACGTCGCCCCGGCGTTCCGTCCGGGGCGCCGGGCCACGGCGGGCCATGGCGCCGAAGACCACGACCGGCGCCGCCGCATCCCGCAGGGCGTCCATGATCCGCTCGGCGTAGCGGCCCAGCCCGCCGACGACGTCGGGCGGGACCTCCGAGCAGACGGCGTAGACGCGGACGCCGGGGGAGACGTGATCGGCGGAGGGCATGGGCGCGAACCTAGCCGCTCACCCCGCGCCCGGCCAAGACGGCCCCGGAGACACCCCGGTCGTTCCGTTCGTGTGGGCGCGAGGGGAGGAAGGCCCACCGCACGGGGGTACGGCGGGCCGGGCCGGTCACGTGGCCCTGTTGTCGACCTCCAGCACGAGCCGCGCGAGCTCGAGCCGGTCGAGGTTGGGCGCGTACGCCGTCGCGTTGCCGAGGACGAGTGCCCCGGAGGGGGTCGTCAAGGTGAGCGGCGTCGCCTGGGACCAGAAGTTGTCCCACGCGTAGTCGTGCCGGAACACGCCGCGCGTCGTCGCCCCGCCCGTCTCGGTGATGTCGAGGAACCGGCTGATCACGTCGGTGTTGTACGGGTGACCGGTGTTCCTGTCGGCGTTGGCGTAGTGCGCCACGAGGACGTACTCGCCGGGGCCGAACCCGGCGGGCCTGGTGAGGGTGAGCGTGTTGCCCGCGCCGTTGCCGAGGTCGCCCACATAGGCGCCTCCGGAGGCGTTCGAGCCGCTCGTGGCCGGGACGGTGACCACGCGGGCCGTTCCGGCGAGTTGTGCCTGCTCGGCCTCGATCCGGTGGGCCGCGGCGTCCGCCTCCTCGGCCCTGACCGTGGTCAGGCCGCGCAGCCGCAGGCCGGCCGGGCCGCCCACCTCTACCACCGAGACGCCGGCCGGGAGATAGACGCGGGCCCGGGAGGCCGCCTCGCCCGGGCGGGTCGCCCGCACACCCGCGATCTGCCGCCCGTCGACGCGGACGTCGAGATCGCCCGCCCGGGCCGCCTTGTAGGAGAAGGTCAGGTCGTAGTAGCCGTCCTCGCTCACGGCGGCGAAGAACGTGGCCCGGGCGGTGCCGCCGAGCGTGACGGCGGGCCCCCTGCCCTCGCGGACGACGCCCGCGCCGCCGGACAGCCGGGCCTCGTCGGCCGGGTACGCCGCCCGCTCGGGGCCGGTGATCTCGGTGAGGTCGAATCTGTCGAGCGTGACGTCGCTGCCCGGCAGCGGGGTCGTGCCGTCGGTGCTGGTGCGCAGGGACAGCTCGTGCATGCCCGCGGTCAGCTCGACCTCCACGTCGGTGCGGCCGCGGTAGGTCCAGCCGAGGTCGGCCGAATACTGCACGATCCGGTCGAGCTTCCCGTCCACGAACAGCGCGTGCCTGCCGGGGGCCTTGTTCGCGCCCTGGAAGATCCCCAGCCGGTAGCGGCCGTCGCGCGGCACGGTCACCGGGAACGTGACGGCGGAGCGGGCCGTGTTCATGGAGCCGACGTCCCGCTTGCCGGAGGTCGCGTAGAGCTGCGGGTCGGCCGTGGTGTCCTGGTCGTACGCCTGGGCCGAGGTGAGCGTGGCCGACTCGGCCTCCACCGAGACGCTCCACGGCGCGTCGGCCGCGGGCGCCCCGCCGCTCGACGGGACGATCGTGACCCGGTAGGCGGCCATCACGTCGCCGCCCGGCAGGTCCACCCGCAGTGTGCCGTCGTGCAGGGTGGTCCGGGTGGCCGCGACGACCGGCGGCTGCGTCGCGTCTCCCTCATATCCGGTCCACGTCGTCCTGGACACGACGACGTCGACCTGCCTGCCGAAGACCGCCGGGTCGAGCCCGGAGACGTCGAGCCGGACCGGCGCGGCGCCGCCGCCGACCAGCACGGTGCCCCGCCGTACGGAGGGGTCGACGGCCGCGAGGGCCTGCACCGTGTCGGGGACGTCCGGCCGCGGCGGGGTCACCTTCACCGTCTGCCCGGTCAGGTCCGCGTACCACTTGAGCAGCCACCACGCGCCGTTGGCCTGGCGGGTGCGCACGGCGTGGTCGGACAGGTTGCCGGCGTAGGTCCAGAACGCCATGTCGGCGTCCACCTTGGTGTCCTCGAACATGGCGATCCACTGGATCATCTGGCCGGGCACGGACATGTCACGCCGGTTGCCGTACTCGTCGATGTTGATCGGCAGCGGGCCGATGCCGAGGTCGCGCTCCATCTGCCGGTAGTCCGCGTAGTGGCCCCGGTAGGCGGCGAGGCTGCCGTGCGACAGCTCGTGCCAGGCCATGATGTCCGGCAGGCAGCTCCTGCCGCCGCATGCGGTGTCCCTGGCCCAGGTGAGGAAGTCGCGCAGGCGGCCGGGGTTGTAGCGGGCCTCGTTGGGGCCGACGATGCGGGCGCCGGGGTCGATGGAGCGGATGCGCTCGACGACCGCCTTCCAGTCGGCGAAGAACTTCTGCTTCATCGTGGACCAGTTCTGATACCAGATGCCGTCGGGCTCGTTGAACGGCACCCACACGAACCTGTCCTTGTCCCGCGGGCGCTCCGCGACGACCTTGCGCACCATCGCGTCGACCTTGGCGAGGTAGTCGTCGATGCCGAGGTTCTCATAGGGCCACTTGCTGTAGACGTCCTGCATGTAGACGACGATCTCCTCCCCGCCCGCGGCGAAGAAGCCGTCCGCGATCTTGAGCGCGTCGCCGTTGGGATGCTGGTCGCCGTCCGGGGCCTTCTGGGCGACCGTACGCGGCCGGGCACCGGCGATCAGGGGGTCTCCCGGGACTCCGGGGTCGGACAGGCCGTACAGCATGCCGGTCGCGCCGCCGTGAACCGGCCCGGTGCGCTGTGCGAAGTCCACCGCGACGACGTCGGCGGCGGCGGCGGCGGTGTCGGTGACGGTTCCAGCGGCGGTTCCGGCGGCGGTTCCGGCGGCGGTTCCGGGGGCGGTTTCGGCGGCGGTTCCGGGGGCGGTTTCGGCGGCGGTGTCCGCGCCCGCCGGTCCGGCGGCGGTTCCGGGGGCGGTTTCGGCGGCGGTGTCCGCGCCCGCCGGTCCGGCGACGGGCCCGGTGCTCAGGGCCGCGGCGGCGAGGGCCGTGGTCACGGCCGTCACGCGGGCACGCCGGAATGACCTTTGTCGGTGCATGGGTGTCCTCTCCTGTCACCGGGACGCGCGGGCGCCCCGGAGGGGGTGATACGGCGGGGGTGGTACGGCGGGCTCGGCGGGCACCGCCGGGAGGCGAAAACAGCGCCGGCCGTGGCCGGCCGGAGGCGCTCACGTGATGGCGCTCACTTCACGGCGCCGCTGGTGATGCCGGAAATGATCCTGCGTTGGGCGACGGCGAAGACCACGACGAGCGGCAGGCTCATGAGGATTACGTAGGCGAAGATGAGGTGCCAGTTGTTGAGATACAGCCCCGCGCCGGCGACGCGGAAGAGGTTGAGCGGCAGGGTGTCGAGGCGGCCGCCCACCACGAAGAAGGCGTAGAAGACGTCGTTCCAGACGTAGAGGCAGACGAGGATCGTGGCGGTGGCCAGCACCGGCCGCAGCAGCGGCAGCACGACGTGGAAGAAAACGCGCACCGGCCCCGCCCCGTCGATCTGGGCGGCCTCCTCCAGCGAGACGGGGATGGTGCGGACGAAACCGGTGACGAAGAAGATCACGGTGGACATGTAGATGCCCATGTAGACGCCGATCATCCCGACGGCGCTGCCGGCGAGGCCGAGCTGGCGCAGCAGCAGCACGACCGTGACCACCGCAGGGGGCAGGATGATGCCGCTGATGGCCAGCGCGTACAGGACGGCGTTGAGCCGGGTGGCGCGCCGGGCGAGGATCCAGGACGCCATCGACCCGAAGAGCAGGACGCCGATCACGGCGGGCACCACGACGAGGAGGCTGCCGAAGAACGCCGCGGGCACCTCGCCCTCGCGCCACACCTCGCCCAGGTTCTCCAGCAGGTGCCAGTGGGCGGGCGGGGTGAGGTTCGGGATGAGGGCCTCGCCCCGCGACTTGCCCGCGGTCGCCACGACGAGCCACAACGGGATGCCGATGGTGACCAGTGCGAGCGCCGTGGCGGCGAACGGCTGCAGGCGGGTCGCGAACGAGACACGCCCGGAGGCGGCGGGGCTGCGGCGGGCAGGGCTCTGGCGGGCAGGATTCTGGCGGGCAGGGCTGCGGCGGGCGGGGGAGTGCGGCGTCACAGGATCTCCTCGCGCTTGCGCAGGATGCGGATGACGGGGAAGGCCATGAGCGACACGAGCAGGAACAGCACCAGGCTCATGGTCGTGGCCTGGGCGAACAGGCCCTGCCCGAAGGTCCGGTAGATGAAGATGTTGAGGATCTCGGTCGTCCGTGCCGGGCCGCCGCCGGTGGTGGCCTGCACGATGTCGAAGCCGTTCATGGAGCCGAGCAGGGCGGTGGCGACGTTGAACGTGATCGCGGGGGCGAGCAGCGGGAAGCGCAGCCGCCGGAACGCGTGCCAGCGCGAGGCGCCGTCGATGCGGGACGCCTCCATGATCTCCTCCGGGATCGTCTTGAGCCCGGCCAGATAGATGAGCATCGACAGGCCCATCCACTTCCACGCGTGGACGACGGCGACCACGACGATGGTCCATCGGGTGTCGCCGAGCCAGGCGTAGTCCACGTCGTGCCGGACGAGCTGCGACAGGAGCTGGTTGAGGCTGCCCTCGGGCTTGAGCAGCGCCTGGAAGACGTAGCCGACGGCCAGGGCCGACATCAGCACCGGGATGAGGAAGAAGACCCGCAGCGTGCGGTTGACCCAGGTGTCCCGTTCGAGCAGGAGAGCCAGGCCCAGCCCGAAGAGATTCTGGAAGACCGCCACGAGCACGGCGTAGGCGACGGTGATGCGCAGCGCGGAGAACAGCGTGCCGCTGGAGGCGAGGTCGGCGAAGTTGTCGAACCCGACCGGTCGGATGGCGCTCTTGAAGCCCGACCAGTCGGTGAACGCGTAGACGAAGTTGAACGCGGTCGGCAGGAAGAAGAACACCAGCAGGATCGCGAGCGCCGGGGCCATGAACCACATCGGGTGGGTCCGGTCCGGCCTGCGGCGGGTGCGGCCGGCGGGACCGCGCGGGGCGGGCGGCGGCGCGAGCGGCCGGTCCGGGACGGGGGTGTCCGTGGCAGTCAGCATGGCATGTCCTCAGGTGCCGGGCGCGGAGAGGCGGGCGAGCCGCGGTCTCCGCGCCCTGTCGATAGACCTGTCGTTGAACCTGTCAATGAACCTGGCGATGAACCTGGCGATGAACCTGGCGGTGGGCGCGGGTCGTCGGGCGGGTGTGGATCGGGCGGGTGTCCTTTACGGGTGTCCTCGGGCGGGTGTTCTCGTGGGTCAGAAACCGGCCGCGCCGGCGGCCTTGGCGAGCTGGGCGAACTGCTCCTGGGTGGCGGAGGCCACCTGCTCGGGCGTCATGGTGCCGGTGATCATGTCGGCGAGGTTGATGTACAGGTCCGGGTTGGCCACGGCGAGCGCCTGCATGGAGCCGACGGCCTCGCCGAGGGAGTCGTGCACCTGTTGCAGCGCCTTGGGCACCGAGGCCGGGCTCGGCACGTCGGTCTCCAGGGACACGGTGTTGCGGTCGGCGACGAAGTCCTTGTAGCCGGGGCCCATCCAGTACGAAAGGAGCTGGCGCGCGGCGGCCTCGCGTTTGGCGTCACCGGTCTTGAACGCCACGAGGGCGTTGGACTGGTCGGGGATGAAGGTGCCGACGTTGCCGCTGGGGGAGATCGGGAAGAAGCCGATCCTCTTGTCGAGCGTGGCGGTGTCGGCGGTCGCCTGGAGCTGGCCGAAGAACGAGTTGACCTGCACGACCATGGCCGCCTTGCCGTCGAGCAGGGCCTTGCCCTGGTCTTCGAACGTGGCGGTCTTGATGTCCTTGTTGAACAGCCCCTCGTCGATCAGCGACTTGTACTTCTTGATCGCGTCGAGCACGACCGGGCTGGAGAACGTCTCCTCACCCTTGTTGATCTTGTCCCAGAGCCCGTCCCTGGCGGCGTCGGCGAGCTGCACCTGGACCCACCACTGCGTGGCCCACCGGTCGCCGGCCATCTCGTAGAAGGGGGTGACGCCCTTGGCCTTGAGCGTGCGGCCGAGCTCGATCATCTCGTCGAAGTTCTTCGGGGTCTCGGTGATCCCGTTGGCCGCGAAGACCTCCTTGTTGTAGTAGACGCCTTCGACGGCCGGGCTGGTGATGAGGGCGGCGTACCGCGTGCCGTCCAGGATCCCGGTGATGTCCTTGAGCTGCGGCGCGAGCTTCGACAGCCAGGGGGCCTGGTCCAGCGGCTGCAGGTTGGCCCTGGCGTTGACGGCCGTGAGCATGGACGCGGTCGGCTGCCAGAACGCCAGGTCGGGCTTGTCCCCGGTGGCGACCTTGGTCTGCACGCCCTGCTCATACGGGTCGGGGATGGTGACGATGTCGACCTTCGCGCCGGTGGCCTTGCCGAACGCGTCGACGACCTGCTTGGGCACGGTGTTGCTGTTCTGCGCGGCCCAGATCGTCAGGGTGACGCCGTCCAGCCTGGCCGTCGGCTCGGGCCAGGTGACTGCGGCCGAACCGCCCGCGGTGCCGCCGGCCTGCGCGGCGGAGTCCGCAGAGGGGTCCGCAGAGGGGTCCACGGAGGGGTCGCTGCAGGCCGCGGCCCCCGCGGCGAGGGCGGCGACGACCGCCAGGGTCTGCCATTTCTTCATGGGTCGATCTCTCTTCCGGGGGCGCCCGGACCGCAGGCCCGGGATTTCAGAGCAGGGGGGATGAAACGGGCGAGGATGATGAGACGGGTGAAATACGCAATATTCGGGCGGAAGGGCCGGAAACCGGCTTGGTGAGGGTGAGCCGGCCCCGCTCCTGGTCCCACTCCACGTCCCAGGCGGGCAGATGGCGGGGATAGACGACCTCGACGTCCACCCGGCGTCCGGCGAGGTGCGGGAGGGACAGCGAGGCCGCCGCCGGCTCGTCCGTACGGCACCAGACCCCGGCGTACGTGTGACCGGGGGTGACGAGCCCGAGGCTGAGCCAGGGGTCGGCCCAGCCCGGGAGACCCAGCGGCCAGACGGGTGCGGCCTCGGCCAGGCCGGCGCGGATGCCCCGGTAGGCGGTGACGGCCGCCCTGACCGACTCGCGCTGCGCGGCGGTCATGGTGGGCAGGTGGCCGGACAGGTAGAGACGGCCCAGCATGCCGGTGCACAGGCTGTAGGCGACCCGCTCGTCGTCCATGTCCGGCTGGGGGTAGGCCCAGCTCGCGGACTGCTCCGGCAGCACGGACAGGGGAGCGGCCACCGCGATCGGCGGATACCGCAGGGGGTCCTGCTGGTCGCTGGTCGACTGGAGCTGCATCCGCGACAGCAGGGCGTAGTCCATGCGCATCGCGCCGGAGGCGCAGTTCTCCAGGATCAGGCCGGGATGACGGTCGAGGACCGCCTCCAGCCACGCCAGATGGGCCCGGTTGCAGGCGAGCAGCCCCGCGCCCGGGCTGACGGCGTGCACGTCGGTGCCCGCGCCGGGGTCGATGTTGTAGTCGAGCTTGAAGTAGCCCACGCCGAGCTGCTCCACGAGCCGGTCGACGACCTCGTCGAGGTGGGCGACGGCGGCCGGATGCCGCAGGTCGAGGTGATAGCGGCCGTGCTCGACGATCCTCGTGCCGCCGCGCTGCAGGAACGCCTCGGCGGGCAGCTTGTCGGCCATCGGGCTGCGCACGCCGATCACCTCGGGCTCCAGCCAGAGCCCCGGGATCATGCCACGCTCGCGGATGCGGCCGAGGACCTCCTCGATGCCCCGGGGGAACCGCGTCTGGGACGGCTGCCACTCGCCCACGCTGTCCCACCAGTCGCCGTCGTCGTCGTACCAGCCGGCGTCGATGCAGAACCCCTCGGCGCCCGCCTCGGCGGCGGCGTCGATCAGCGGGAGCAGCTTCGCGGTCGTCGGGTCGCCCATGAGGGTGTTCATGTAGTCGTTGAACACCACGGGCAGGCGGGTCCGGTCCGGATGAGGGCGCAGCAGCGCGCGGCGGTGGGCGGTCAGTGCGGCGGCCGCGCCATGCAGTCCGTCATAGACACCCTGTAGTTCGTCATAGGCACCCTGCAGGCCGTCATAGGCACCGTGCGGTCCGCCGGAGGAGACGGTGACCGACGCCGGGACCGTGGTGAACGACTCGCCGGGGGCGAGGACGGTGTGCCACTGGTGGTCGATGTCGGTGGGGCCGAGCAACGCGACGTAGACGCCGTCCCTGCGCTCGCCGATCTCCCACCGCCACGGGCCGTTGTGCTCGATCTGCCACAGCCAGGCCCGGCCCGAGTGCGGGTCGAGCAGGCCCGCCGTGGGCAGGTGCTGCCCGGTCGACCAGGCGCCCGTGCTGGTGACGGCCAGGCGGCCCCGGCCGTCCTGGCCGTGCAGCGGCAGGTTGAGGTCGGCCATCTCCTCACGTAGCGGGCGTACGCGCCAGCGGCTCTCGCCGAGCCACTCGCTGTCGGCGCGTACGACCTGCAGCCCGTCGGCCGAGCCGGCCGGGAACCCGGCGGCGAACGAGGTCACGCCCAGCACCACCGCCTCCCGGACGCCCCGGTTGGTGATCGTCGTCCAGGACCGTACGGCCGGCACGCCCTCGGCCGAGCGCAGGTGCGCGTGCGCCTCCAGACCGGTGTGCTCGTCGCGGAGGGTGATCCGCAGCTCGTGCCACCGCCCGTCGCGGGCCTGCTCGGCCCCGACGTAGGTGAAGCGGCGGCCCACGGCGGTGTCGGAGAAGCGGTGGGAGGCCCGTGCGCGGCCCTGTCCAGCCAGCAGCACCTCCACGAGCGGCTGGGCGGGCGGCCTCGGCCCCGGGTCGCCCGCGCCCAGCTCGCGGATGCTCACCACACCGTCGGGTGATATGGCGATCACCACCCGCAGTGCCGAGTGCCCCCACACCAGGCTGGTCTCGGTGTGCCGTGCGTTCACCTGCGTCTCCTGACGATCGCGCCGGGTTCTCCGGAGGTCATTGCGGCGTGCGGGCGACGGCCCCTCGCGGGGAGAACGGCGGCGGGCGAGCCCTTCCCCTGTATGCGTGTGACCGGTCACATCCGCACGAATGCGAGTGTGACCGGTCACATCAGTAAGGGGAAGGGCCCGTTACGGTGTTGTTAACAACATCCGGCGACGCGCCCGGGCCGATCGTCAGCGCCACCTCGGCGGCGGGCTGCGCGAGGGCGCAGCGGCGGGCGACGCGAGGGCGCGGCCGTGGGGCACCGCCCCGTGAACCCGGCTTACCCGCGCGGGGGCGCCGTCGACTCGCGCACCACCAGCCGCGGCGGCGTCAGCGACACGGCAGGCTGCGGCTCCCCGGCGAGCTCGGCCAGCACCGCCGCCACCGTGGCGCGGCCCAGCCCGGCGAAGTCCATCTCCACCGTCGTGAGCGCCGGCGTCCAGTACGCCGAGCCGGGCACCCCGTCGAAGCCCACGATGCTCACGTCACCCGGCACGTCCTTGCCCGCCTCGAACAGGGCGCGGCGCACCGCCAGCGCGATGTCGTCGTTGCCGCACAGGATCGCGGTAACGCCGGGGTCGGCGGCCAGCGCCCGCCCCGCCTCGTACGCCGACCGCACGTCCCAGCCGGCCGGGACCACCGGGGGGACGGCCGCCCCGGCCTCGTCCAGCGCACGACGCCAGCCCGCGAGACGTCCGTTGTGCTCCGACTCCGACGGGATGGCCACGTGGTGGACGGTCCGGTGCCCGAGAGCCAGCAGGTGGCGCGTCGCCTCGGCCGACGCCTGCTGCTCGTCGAGGCAGATCGCCGGGCGGCCGACCACGGGCACGCCGGGCTCGATCGCCGCCGCGGCGGGCAGCGACTCGGGGAGCGCGCGCAGCACGGCGATGCCGGCCGCGTCGAACGCGATCACGATCACACCCCCGGCGCTCGGATCGCTGACGTAGTCGGCGGCGTTGCGGACGTCGCTCTCCCGGTCGGACTCGACCACTCGCACCCCGACGGCCAGGCCCTCGACCCGGGCCGCCTCCTCGATGCCCTGCAGCGTCGAGGCGTAGCCGTACAGCATGGTGTCGGAGGTGACCACCGTCACGCCCCGCGCCCGCCCCGACCCCAGCGCCCGGGCCACCCGGTTGGGCCGATACCGCAGCCGTTCGATGACCTCCATGACGGTCCGCCGCGTCTCGGCGCTCACCTTGGGCGAGGCGTTGAGCACCCGGGACACCGTCTGGCGGGACACGCCGGCCGCCGCCGCGACGTCGCGGATGCTCGGCACCGGCTCCCGGCCGGGACGCGGCGCGGGCACCTCGACAGGGGTTTCGTTCACGCCCCCATCGTGATCGGTGGGGCGAGCCGGGGTCAAAACCGCCGCGACCGAGCGATCACACGTCCCCGGTCCGTACGACGGCCGCGGCCGCCGGTAGTCTCGGCGCGTGCGGCACGAGTCACCGGACAGCGGTGCGGACCTGCGCCGGCATCTGCCGGACGGCGGGACCCGGCCCGGCCACCGGCTGCGGTTCGGCTCCGGCGCCGCGGGCATCGAGCGGCTTGAGGCGTGTCTCGACGGCGAGGGATTCTCCACGCACCGCCACGACACGTACGCGATCGGGATGACGCTGCGGGGCGTGCAGACGTTCCGCTATCGCGGTGAGCAGCGGCACTGCCTGCCGGGGGATTGGCACGTCCTGCACCCCGACGAGCCGCACGACGGCGTGGCGGGCACCGACGAGGGGGTCGGCTACCGGATCATCTACCTCGACCCCGCCCTGGTCCAGGAGGCGCTGGGCGGGGCGCCGCTGCCGTTCGTCGCCGACCCCGTGATCGCGCGGCGCGACGCCGATCCCGCGCTCGCCGCGTGGCTGCGCGACATCGACGACCCGCTGGACGAGGCCGAACGGCTGACGCTCACGCTCCGGGTGGTCCGCACGCTCGTACGTCACTCCTCCGCGAGGCCGGGCAGGCGGGCTCCGCTGGCGCTGGAGGCGCTGACCCGGGTGCGCGACCTGATCGCCGACGACCCGACGACGCGGCACACGCTCGCGGAGTTCGAGCAGGTCTCGGGCCTCGACCGGTGGACGGTCGCGCGGCAGTTCCGTGAGGCGTTCGGCACCAGCCCGACACGCTTCCGCACGATGCGGCAACTCGACCTGGCCCGGCGGCTGCTGCGCGACGGCGCGCCCCTGGCCGAGGCGGCCCAGCTCGCCGGGTTCGCCGACCAGGCCCACATGTCGCGCATGTTCAAGCGGGCCTACGGCCTCACGCCCGCGAAGTGGACCGCCGCGCTCGCCTGACGATCGGCGCCGTACTCCATCGGCTGGGTGCGTTGCGCGGTTCGTGCCGGCGATCATCTCCAGCGTCGGCTTCTGAGCCCAGGTGGCATGTGTCGGCCTTCCGGGCCGTCACTGGGCGAGGACGTAGCCTCCCACCGAGGACGGGATGACGAAGGAGTCGAGCCTGCGCAGCCGGTGCGTGGTGCGGTTCACCCGATACCAGGTGTGCGTCCTGCGCAGGTCGCCGTTCACGTGACGATCGGAGCGGGTCAGCACGTCGAGATGGCCCGCCCTGTCCCAGCGGGCCGCCAGGGCGGTCTCGCCCTTGTGAAGCCGGATGGGGATGCTGCTCTTCTTCGCGGTGGCGAGGTTGCGGGTGACGACCACGTTCTTCACCGAACCGCCGGTCTTCGTCCACTTCGGGGAGGCCACGGTGACGCCGTCGGGGCCGAGATCACCCCGCATGTAGACGGACCGCCGTAACGTCACCGACCACGTGCCGGTCGCGTAGAGCACCGCTCTCCGGTTGTCGCCCGCCATCATGCGCTTGCCGTCCGGGCTGAAGTCCCAGGTCTGGTATCCCCTCGGCAGGCTGAACACCTTCCCCGTAGTCGTGTCCGCGACGCGATTCACCTCCCATTCGGAGGCGTTCACCCCGCGCATGCCGAGGAACCGGCCGCCAGGGGAGAGGGTGAGCGCGTCCATCCGGAGGTCGTCCGGCCACGTGACGGTGGGCACCTCGCGCGTCTTGCCGGTGGCGGCCGCCCAGATCGTGAGCACGCCGTCCTTGCCCGCGAAGTACGCGGCGTGGGCGCCGTCCTGGGAGACGGCGACGACGCCGGCGACGGTGTACTCGCCGGGTGCCACGGTCCTGCGGGCGCCGGGGAGCGCGACGACGCGGCCGTCGCTCAGCCAGAGCTTCAACGGGCCGCAGGGCTGGCGGCCGCCGTCGGACTGGAGGCAGGCCCCGAGACCCGCATAACGGATCACGGGCGGGGCCGTCGCGGCCTCGGCCTGGGGGATGATCATGAACGTCGCGCCGGCCACCACGGCGGCCGGCGCTATTCGAGACAGCATCCCGACATCTTCGCACGATGCCGACATCAAGGATGGTGGTCGCGTCCTGTCAGGACGGGCACTCAGAGCCCGCCGTCGACGTTGAGCACGGCGCCGGTGACATACGACGCCTGGTCCGACAGCAGCCAGGCGACCGCCTCGGCGATCTCCTCCGGCCTGCCCGGACGCCCCATCGGGATGCGGGCCGCCACCCGCTCCGCCCGCCCCGGCTCTCCGGAACGGGCGTGGATCGTGGTGTCGATCGTCCCCGGCGCGACGGCGTTGACCCGGATGCCGGCCGGGGCGAGCTCCCGGGCCAGGCCCACGGTCAGCGTCTCGACCGCAGCCTTGGTCGCGGCGTAGGCGACGTACTCGTGCGGCGAGCCCGTGCGCGCCGCGACCGAGGAGACGTTCACGATCACCCTCCCGGACGACGACGCGGACGACGACGCGGACGACGACGCGGACGCGGACGCAGACGCGGTCCAGCGCCGCGCCGCCTCCCGGCACAGCCGCACGGGCGCCACCAGGTTCACGTCGACGACCCGCCGCAGGTCGGCGTCGGTCAGACCGGTGAACGGCCCGATCCTGGTGGTCACCCCCGCGTTGTTGACCAGGCCGGTGACCTCCCCGGCCGCCTCGGCCAGCTCGAACAGCCGCTCCGGCGCGTCCTCCCCGGTCACGTCGAGCCGTACGCCGCGGACGAGGGCGCCGTCGCGGCCGAGCTCGTCCTCCAGCGCCTTGGCGTCCGTGTCGGAGCCGGAGTGGGTGAAGACGACGCCGAACCCGTCCGCGCACAGGCGGCGCACCGTGCTGCGGCCGATCCCGCGCGTCCCTCCGGTGACGATGACGACCGGGTGAGAGGTCATCGGCGTGCTCCTTCCCCGTCCGTCCTGGCCTCGATCGCGTGGACGACGGCGGCCATGTCCAGGTCGGCGTGGCCCAGCGCGAGGGTCTCGCCAAAGAGGCTATGGCAGACGTCCAGCAGCGGTGAGGCGATGCCGGCCCCACGGGCCGCCTCGGCGATGAGCCGGTTGTTCTTCAGCACGTCGGCGATGGCGGCCTGGGGGGCGAAGTCGCGCCCGGCCAGCTTGACCGCCTTCACCCGCGAGATGTCGCTCGCCATCTGGCCCGAGTTGAGCACGTCGACGAGCAGCTCGATGTCGAGGCCCTGGCGCTCGCCGAAGTGCAGCGACTCCGCGAGGCCGGTGACCGTGGTGATCAGGAAGATGTTGACCGCGAGCTTGGTCAGCAGCGCCTTGGGCGCGGGCCCGCACACCACCGTCTTGACGCACATCGGCTTCAGCAGCGGGCGGACCTCTTCAACGGCTTCCGGGCGGCCGGCGAGCATCGCCACCAGCCGCCCCTGCTCGGCCGGCACCCGGGAGCCGGAGATCGGCGCCTCGACGTAGCGGCCCCCGGCCGCGAGCACGTCGGTCTCCAGCTCCGCGGAGTAGGCGGGTGAGGTCGTGCCCATGTGCACCACGATCCGGCCGGCGACGTTGCGGGCGAAGGCGGGCGTGCCCCGCTCCAGCACCGCGTCGATCGCGGCCTCGTCGGCCAGCATGAGGATCACCACCCGCGCCCGCCGGAACACCTCGGCCGCGCTGCCCGCAACCCGCGCGCCCGCGGCGCGCAGCGGCTCGGCCCTGGCGGCCGTACGGTTCCACACCACGAGAGGGGTTCCCGCCCGGGCCAGGTTGAGCGCCATGGGCTGACCCATGATCCCGAGACCGACGAAGCCCACGTCCATCCGTTCGCCTCCCTGCGTACGTCCCGTGCCGCGGCGGCGGCACGCCGGGGACCGTTGTAGGCGACGGCGCGGCGGAGGTCTTGAACGATTGTGCCGCCCTCGCCGTCGCCGCCGCTGTCGTCGTCGCCGTTGCCGTCGCTGTCGTCACGCAGCGGCCGGCTCGCGCCGGCTCAGCGCCTCGTAGACGAGGGTTGCGGCGGCCACGACGGCGACGACGGCGCCGTAGACCAGCGAGGTGCCCCGCAGGCCCTGCGTGGTGATGGCGACCCCGGCGACCAGCGCCGGGATGCTGAACGCCAGATAGCTCACCACGTAGATCGCCGAGATCAGCGCGGCCCGCTCGTGCGGCGCCGCGAGCTGGCTGACCGTCCGGAAGGCGCCGAGGTACGCCGGCCCCCACCCGGCGCCCGCGACGAGCGCCGCCACGACGAAGAGGGGCAGCGACGACGACGCCACGGCGACGATCAGCAGGATCGTCCCGAGGAGGAGCAGCACCGTTCCCTCGCGCTGGAGGCGCTCCGGCGCGCGATTCCTGAGCAGCACCGACACGAGCGCCGAGACCGCGGCGAGCGCGCCGAGGACGAGGCCGATCGCCGCGTGGTTGTGCTCGCCGAACACCGCGCCGAGCAGCGACGCCCCGACGGAGAAGATCAGGCCGCCGAGCATCCAGGTGGAGAGCATGACCGGGACCGCGCGCAGGAACGCGCGCCTGGCCGGCGCGGGGACGAGCACCCTCGGGCGCAGCGTGGCGGCGGCGCCGGGAGTCCGCTCGACGGTCTCGGGAAGCACGGCCGTCGCGATCGCGAGGACGACGAACGCCGCCGTGAGAATCACGAAGATCAGCCGGGTGGGGTGCGGCGCGTACTCGATCAGCACCCCGCTCCCGACCGTGCCGATGCTCAGGCCCGCGGTGGTGGCCGCGCCGTTGATGAGCGATCCCAGCCGCGAGCCGTCGGCGGGTTGCAGGTCGAGCAGGTACGCACCGACCACACCGATCGCGGCGCCGGTCGCGAGGCCCTGGACGACGCGGGCGGCGACAAGGGCGGCTACGCCGTTCGCGCCGAGGAAGACGGCCATCGCGGCCGCCTCGGCGACCAGCGCCACGGCGAGGACCGGGCGGCGGCCGAGGAAGTCGGACAGCCGCCCCACGGTGAGCAGGCTGACCAGCAGCGCGAGCACGTAGACGGCGAAGATCGCCGTCAGCGTGAGGGCGCTGAAGCCGAACTCGGCCTGATAGACGGGATAAAGGGGGCTCGGCGCGCTCGAAGCGGACAGCAGGATGGCCGTGGTGCCCGCCACCAGCCAGAAGGCCGCCGCGCGCGGCAGGGCCGGGAGGCCGCGGCGTCTCACCGCCGGGGTGTCGAGGGCGTGCTGTCGTTCGTGCAGGCGACTTGTCATCGTGGCTCCGGCTATGGTTCGAAATAGTTCGAACGGTTGTAACCGCCGCGCCCCGGATTTAGTTCCAAAAATCTCGAAATGTTGGGAATGTGAGCTCCCTCACACCGAGCCGGGTCAGGCCCGTGATGCGACGTACATCGTAGGCGGCGATGACCCGGTCGGCGGCCCTCGCGCCCGCCCCTGCCGACTCCGACCGGCTCCCGCGACCGTCAGGACAGCAGCTCGTTGATCTTGTCGCGGGCGACCGTGGCGAGCACGCCCGCCTTGTGCGGCTGGCCGCGCAGGAACGCCTCGGTGAAGTGCTTGGCCTGCTCATACCTGACCTTGCCCGGCATGGGCGGCTCGTTGGGATTGACGTCGCAGTCCACCAGCGCCGGCCCGTCGTGCGCCAGTGCCTCCCGGATCGCGCCCGGCAGGTCCTTCGGGTCCTTGATCTTCGCGCCGTACGCCCCGCAGGCGCGGGCCCAGGCGGAGAAGTCGGCCTCGGGCCGCCGGTGCCGCACGGCGTACTCGGGGTAGCCGAGGATGATCTGCTCCCAGAGGATCTGCCCGTAGCTGTTGTTGTTGTTGACCACGACCTTGATGGGCAGGTCGTGCCGCACGGCCGTGAGGAAGTCGGCCATGAGCATGGCGAACCCGCCGTCGCCCACGAACGCGATCACCTGGCGGCCGGGGAAGGCGTGCTGCATCCCGATGGCGTACGGCAGGCCGGGGGCCATCGTGGCGAGGTTGCCCGACAGGTAGAACTCCCGTCCGTCGCGGATCGTCCAGTGCCGCGCGGCCCACGTCGCGATGGTCCCGGAGTCGCAGGTCAGGATGGCGTCGCCGGAGGCCGCCTCGTCGACGCAGCCCATGAGGTACTGCGGGGCGATCGGATCACGGCTCGGGTCCTCCAGCGCCCGCATGTCGCGCCGCCAGGCGTCCATCCTGCGCTGGTACTTCTCCAGAAACGACCGCTCCTTCGCCGGGCCGAGCATCGGCAGCAGCGCCCGCAGCGCGAGCCTGGCGTCGGCGGCGACCGGGGCCTCGGTCGGCCGCCGGATGCCGAGCAGGGCGGGATCGGCGTCGATCTGCACCACCCGGGCCTGCCCCTCGGGCGGCAGGTACTTCCCGTAGGGGAAGGACGTGCCGACCATCAGCAGCGTGTCGCACTCCTCCATGAGCTCCTCGCTCGGCGCGGTGCCGAGCAGGCCGAGCCCGCCGGTGGTGAGCGGATGGTCGTCGGGCACCACGAACTTCCCGGGGAGGGTCTTCACGATCGGGCTGCCCAGCCTGCCGGCGACCGCCAGCACCTCCTCGCGGGCGTGCCGCGCGCCGACGCCGACGAGCATGGCGATCTTCCGGCCCTGCCGCAGCACCTCCGCCGCCCGCGCCAGGTCCTCCTCGACCGGCCGCAGCGGCGGGAGAGAGCAGGTCGTCAGGCTCGCGGGAGGGGTGCCGGGGCTGACGTGCCGGTAGGGGTCCTCGCTCGCGGGCGCCACCTGGATGTCGTTGGGGAAGGTCAGGTGCGACACCGTCCGCCTGGTCAGCGCGGTGCGCACCGCGAGGTCGACCACGCCGGGCACCTGCTGCGGGTTGGTGACCATCAGGTTGTAGGCGGCGAGGTCCTGATAGAGACGGTCGAGGTGGACCTCCTGCTGATAGTGGGTGCCCAGCACCGAGGTCTCCTGCATGCCGGTCAGGGCCAGCACGGGCACGTGGTCGAGCTTGGCGTCGTACAGGCCGTTCAGCAGGTGGATGGCGCCCGGCCCCGAGGTCGCGGCGCACACGCCGAGTCGGCCGGTCGCCTTCGCGTAGCCGGTCGCCATGAACGCGGCGGCCTCCTCGTGGTGCACCAGGATGAAGCGTAGCTTCTCCCGGTGCCGGCGGAACCCCTCCATCAGGCCGTTGATCCCGTCACCGGGGAGCCCGAAGATCGTGTCGACCCCCCACTCCACCAGCCGCCGGGCCAGGCTCTCACCCACGATCTCGGTCATGTCCGCCTCCGATTGCATTCGACCGTACGGGCGGGTTCCGCGACGGTCCCGTTCAGCGTTCCGCGACGGTCCCGGTCAGCGGGAGGCGGCACGGTGGCCGCACCACCAGCCGAGGGCGTACGCGGAGACGAGACCGGCGGCGACGGCCAGCCGCTTCGGTGAGGACACGGCCGACCTGACCTGCTTCAGGGCGCCCTTCGGGTCGGCCACGGCACCCGCGACGCTGCCGATCGCCGACGTCAGGGTGTCGCCCGCGCGCTTCACCACGGTGCTCTGCACGTTCATGATCGACACCTCGTATGCGACACCTGCGTCATCGACACCTTCGTGATCGACACCTTCGTGATCCGGCATCGAACGGCTCGCCCGATGGGCCCTTCCCGGCACCCGTACGCGTAAACGACGCCGCAGGTCACGGGGATTTGGGGTGCGGCAGACCGGCGCATCACGTCGCCTCGCGACGGGTATCGTCGGCCTGCCCGGCCTGCCCGGCCTGCCCGGCCTGCCCGGTTTTCACGGGGCCGGAGGGCAGCAGGAAGCTCGCCAGGAAGCTCACCCCCAGCAGGCCGACGATGACCCACAGGGCCTGCTCGCTCGAGCGGAGGAAGACCGCGACGGTGGCCGCCGTCTCCGTGGCGTTGCCTGCCAGCAGGCTGAAGAAGACGGTGCCGATGACGGCGATCCCCGCCGCGGAGCCGAGCTGCACCGTCGTGTTCACGACCCCGGAGGCCGAGCCCGCGTGGCGCGCGGAGACCCGGGCCAGGGCGATGTTCACGAGGGTCGCCGAGACGCAGGCCAGGCCGATGCCGGCGACGACCATGGCGGGAAGCAGATTCCAGGGGCTGAGGCCGGCGCCGTTGCGGTGCAGGGTGTAGATCATGCCGGCCACCGCGCCCCCCATCACGACGGAGCCGACGGCGACCACCAGGCGGCCGGCACGCGGGGCGAGCCGGGTGGCCGCCCCCGAGCCGATGATCACGCCGAACGCGAACGGGAGGAAGGTCAGGCCCGCGCGGAGCGGGGTGTAGCCGAGCGCGATCTGCAGGTGCAGCGTCAGGACGAAGAAAAAGCTGCCGCCGGTGAAGAAGACCAAGGCCACCACCAGGCCGGGAATGACGCCTCGCTCCCGGAACAGGCCGAGGTCGACGAGCGGGGAGTCGTCCCTGCGGGTCCTGCCCCGCTCGTACGCCACAAAGATGACCAGCAGGGGGAGAGCGGCCGCCATCGAGATGAAGGTCCACAGAGGCCGGCCGAGCTCGCGGCCCTGCACCAGTGGGTAGAACACCGCCACCAGGGCGAGCGTGATGAGCACGACGCCGACGAGATCGAGCCGGCGCGTGTGCTCGGCCCGGGACTCGGGCATGAGCGCGGCGGTGCCGAGGAAGGCGGCGGCACCGATCGGAACGTTGATCAGGAAGATGGTGCGCCAGCCCCAGCCGAAGAGGTCGGCGTCGATGAGCAGACCTCCCAGCAGCGGCCCGCTGACGCCGGCGAGGGCCAGGACCATGCCGTACAGGCCGAGTGCCCGGGGACGCTCCGCGGCGCTGAAACCGACCTGGATGTAGGTCAGGACCTGCGGGATCATCACCGCGGCCAGCGCGCCCTGCAGGACGCGCGCGCCGATCAGGGTCTCGGGGCCCTGCGCGGCCCCCGCCAGCGCCGAGGCGATCGTGAAGCCCACGATGCCGGCGAGGAAGGTCTTCTTGCGGCCGAAGACGTCGCCGAGGCGGCCGCCGGTGATGAGCATGAGCGCGAAGGCCAGGGCATAGCCGGCCGCCACCCACTGCAGGTCGGCGTCGGTGGCCCGGAGGTCCTTCTGTATCTCCGGCAGGCCCACGGTGACGATGGTGTTGTCCACCAGGTCCATGAAGGCGGCGAGGAGAACGACAAGGAGCGCGGGCCACCGCCTGGCGCTCGGCCCTGCCTCGGGACCGGACGCTCGCGCGTCCTGTGACGTGACGGACATGGAACGACGCTCCTGACTGCCGGGGATCGAGGAGGGCCCCGGGATCCCGGCCGAAGTAGTCTCTTTTGTAGAGCAAGCAATTTACTTCACTGAGCTAAGTCTCTTAGGAGACTAAGAGAATTTGGAGGCGACGTCAATGGCGGAGGTCTCGCGTCCGGAGCTGCTCGTGTCGATCAGGGAGGCGGTGCGGGCCTACACGGCCAGGGCGGTCCTCTACAGTCAGGCGATCGCCGACCAGATGGGGCTGAACGCCACCGACGCCCGGTGTCTCGACATCCTGAGCAGGAAGGGGCCGATAACCGCCGGTCAGCTCGCCGAGCTCACCGGGTTGACCAGCGGCGCCGTCACCGGCGTGATCGACCGCTTGGAGAAGCCGGGGTACGTCCGCCGGGTCCGCGACGCCGGGGACCGGCGGAGAGTGATCATCGAGCCGATCCCGGAGCACGAACTGCCCATCAACGCCTCGATGGAGGCCGGCGTCAGGACGCTTGACGAGCTGCTGGAGGACTACAGCGACGAGCAGCTCGCGGTGATCCACGACTTTCTGCGCCGCTCGGTCGCCATGACCGAGCGCGCGACGGCGGGCGCGCGGGAGCGCCCGGGCCGATAGCGGTCAGAGGAGGCCGGCGGAGAGCCCGCTCATCCGGGATGACGACGGAGCAGGAGCATCGCGGCGTCGTCGGGGAAGGGGCCGCCGGCGTGGCGCAGCAGGTCGGCGCGCAGCCCGTCGAGGGCCACCTGGGGATCGGTGCCGCGCAGCAGATGGGCCCGCTCCGTGAGCGGGTAGAAGCGGCCCTGCCGGTCGCGGCACTCGATCACGCCGTCGGTGTAGAAGAGGATCTGGTCGCCCTCCTCGAACGGCACCCGGTGGGGCTTGGGCCGCGGCGAGCCGAGCCCGCCGAGCCCCAGCGGGAGGGCCTCCTCCTGCGGCTCCGCGAAATACACGCCGCCGTCGCGCCGCAGCACGAGCGGGGCGGGGTGGCCGCAGTTGAGCAGCGAGATCTCCCCCTCGTGCACCTCCGCGAGTATGGCGGTGACGAACTTCTCGCCGCTCAGGTGCCGGGCCAGGCTGGTCTCCACCCGCTCGACCACACCGGCGAGCTCGGACTGGTCGTAGGCCGCCTCGCGGAACGCGCCGAGCACCCACGCCGCGGTCTCCACCGCCTCCAGGCCCTTGCCCTGCACGTCGCCGATGAGGATCCGCACGCCCTCCGGGGTGGTCACCACCTCGTAGAGGTCGCCGCCGATCTGGGCCTCCGCCGCGGCGGAGGTGTAGGAGAGCGCGATCCGCAGGTCGCTCGCGCGGCGGGGGACCGGGCGCAGGAGCACCCGCTGGGCCGCCTCGGCGACCAGCCGGACGTTGGCCAGCTCGCGCTCGCGCCGGTTGCGCAGGCGGCTGGCCAGCATGCTCGCGCCGGTGACGCCGACGATCGCCGTCAGGGTGAGATTGTTGCTCGTACGGCCGAGCAGGCCGTCGTACACGGCGAGGGGGACGCAGATGACGAGGGCCAGCAGCCCCACCACGGCCGTGCGGCGCACGCTACCCGCGACCGACGCGAAGGCCGGGCCCAGCGTGAGGAGCGGCAGGAAGCCCACCCCCGGCCCGGTGATCAGGTCGACGATGACGACCAGGAGAATCGCGATGAACGGCAACGCACGCAAGATGCTCTGGGAACTCATCGCGACTCCATAGCCGGCCCCCACGTCAGCACATGATTCCTTTGGTGGCTTTACTCTTTCCCGCGTAGTGAACACGACACTCCCCTATGCCCGCGACGGATGGCACCATTTCGGGCCGGACGGTCAAGTCGCGGCGGGCCCCACCTGATCACTACGAGTAGTGACGTTACTCGAATTCGTGACGCCGTGGCCGGTAAAGCAGGACATCCGGCCTTCCTCGCTCGCCGTCACGGCAGCTCCGCGAAGCGTTCGACCTGGTCCGTACGGCCGGACACGATGATGACGTCGCCATAGCCGAGCTCGGTCTCGGCGGTGGCGTAGGTGAACTCCTCGTCCGGCCGCTTGACCGCCACCACCGTCACCCCGTACTTGCGGCGCAGGCTCGACTCGCCGAGGGGCACTCCGACGTACTCCTTGGGCGGGAGGGTCTTGACCAGAGCGAAGTTCTCGTCGACCTCCATGTAGTCGAGCAGCCGCCCGCTCACCAGGTGGGCCACGCGCTCGCCCATGTCGTGCTCGGGGAAGACCACGTGCTGGACGCCGATCCGGCTGAGGATGCGGCCGTGCTGCCGGCTCACGGCCTTGGCCCAGATGTCGTCGATCTCCATCTCGACCAGCAGCGACGAGGTGAGGATGCTCGCCTCCAGGTCGCTGCCGATGGCGCACACCGCGCGGTAGAAGTCCGGCAGGCCGAGCTGGCGCAACGCCTCGGGGTCGGTGGCGTCGGCCGTGGCGATGTGCGTGATCTGGCCCGCGAGGCTCTGCACCACCTTGGGGCGGTGGTCGATGGCGAGCACCTCGGTGCCGCGCCGCACCAGCTCCAGGGCGAGCGCGGTGCCGAAGCGGCCGAGACCGATCACGGCCACGGGGTCGTTTCTCATGTCAGCCAACGATGACCTCCTCCTCCGGTAATTCATAGCGCCGTCCGCGCTCCTTGAGCGCCAGGGCGGAGCCCAGCGTGAGCGGGCCGATCCGGCCGACGAACATCAGCAGCGTGAGAAGCACCTGCGCGGCGGGGGAGGCGGCCGAGGCCACGCCGACGGACAGCCCGGTCGTGCCGAAGGCTGAGACGACCTCGAACAGCACGTGGTCGAGGGACTGTGGCGACAGCACCAGCAGGACGTAGGTGAAGAGCGCGACCAGGGCCACGCTCAGCACGGTCAGCGAGACCGCCTGCCGCTGCGCGGCCTCGGTGAGGCGGCGGTGGCCGATGTTCACCCGGCTCTCGCCGCGCAGCTCGGCCCAGACGATGAAGGTCAGCAGGCCCAGCGTGGTGACCTTGATGCCGCCCGCGGTGCCCGCGCTGCCGCCGCCGACGAACATCAGCAGCTCGGTGACGAGCCAGCTTGAGGGGTGCATCTGCGTGATGTCGAGGCTGTTGAACCCGGCGCTGCGCGGCATGACGGCGGTGAAGAACGCGGCGAGCAGCTTGCCGTGCTCGTCCATCGGCCCGAGCGTGCGGGGGTTGGTCCACTCCGTGACGAGGAAGACCAGGGTGCCGCCCGCCAGCAGGACGGCGGTGACCGTGAGCGTGATGCGGGTCAGCAGCGACCAGCGGCTCGGGCGGCGCCAGGATCGGCGCAGCTCGAACACCACGGGATAGCCGAGCCCGCCCACGATCACCGCCGCCGCGACGGTCAGGCAGACCCAGGGATCGGCGGCGAACCGCATGAGGCTGTCGGGCCACAGCGCGAAACCGGCGTTGTTGAACGACGAGACCGCGTGGAACAGGCCCAGGTAGAGGCCGCGCCCGACGGGCTCGCCGTAGCCGAGCACGAACCTGAGCGTGAGGACGGTTCCCACGACCGCCTCGCACGTCAGGTTGAACAGCACCACCTTGCCCACGACGCGGCGCAGGTCGCTGCCGTTGAGCACCCGGGTCTCGGCCTGCGCGGACAACCGGGCCCGCAGGCCCAGCCTGCGCGAGACGAGCAGGGTGAAGACGGTCGCCAGGGTCATGATGCCGAGACCGCCCACCTGGATCAGCACGGCGATGACCACCTCGCCGAACGCCGACCAGTGCGTGGCCGTGTCGACGACGGTCAGCCCGTTCACGCACACCGCCGACGTCGCGGTGAACAGGGCGGTGAGCCAGTCCGCGGGCACTCCGGAGGCCGTGGCGAGCGGGCTGGACAGCAGGACGGTCCCCAGGATGATCGTCACCCCGAACACCGTCGTGATCACCTGCGCCGGCTGGTTGAAACGCGCCACCATGGCCCAGAACAGCTTCATGCGCGAGGCTCTCCGCCGTCGCGGTCCCGTACGCGTCCGCGCGGGCGGCCACGTCGGGCGGGGATCCCGCGCCCGTGGCCGAGGCGGCGGGCCGACTGCGATACCACCGAGACCTCCGTGGGGGCAGCGGACGACGGCGCCGACCCGACTTCCCGGCACACCGCGGCCTACCGTAACAGCACCTTTCCGCCCGGGCACATCGGGGCTGTCACCGCCGGAGGGAATTCCGATCAGCCGGACGTGGCCGCGAACGGGCCGCCTGCGCCGAACACGAGCCGGGCGAAGTTGTCGCCGATGCGGCGATGTCCCGCAGGGCCGGGGTGCACCTCGTCGGGCAGCGGCAGTTCCGCGTAGTCGGCCTCGCCGTAAAGGTCGCGGCCGTCGAGGTAGTGCAGGTGCGGGTCGTCGGACGCCCGCCGCAGCACGATCCGGGCGAGCTCGTCGCGTACGACGTTGAGCGTCAGCCGCCCGGCGGCGCGCTCGGCCGGGTCGCCCGTGGCCCTGAACCGCACGGTCCCGCCCTGGAAGTCGGGCGCGAGCGGGCCGGGGGTGTCCTCCTGCACCGGGCACAGGATGGAGGACACGACCAGCAGCGGCGTGGCCGGGTGTCCCTCGCGGATCGTGTCGAGGAAGCCGTGGACCGCGGGGGTGAACGCGCGCAGGCGCATCACGTCGCCGTTGACGATGTTGATGCCGATCTTGACGCTGATCAGGTCGGCGGGGGTGTCCCGTATCGTGCGGGCGGTGAACGGGTCGAGCATCGCGCTGCCGCCGAACCCCAGGTTGATCAGCTCGACTCCGCCCGCGGCGGCGGCGAGGGCGGGCCAGATGGCGGTGGGGTGGGCGGCGTTCGAGCCGTGGCTGATGGAGCTGCCGTGGTGCAGCCACACCCTGCGCCCGCCGTCCGGCGCCGGCTCGATCGGGGCGTCGGTGCGCAGGGCGATCAGCTCGGTGATCTCCGTATGCGGAAGCCAGATCTCGACGGTCTTGTCGCGCGCGGGCAGATCGGCGAACCGGGCGGTTCCCGGAGGCCCCTCCCGCAGCTCGACCGACTGGGTGGCCATGTCGATCACCCGGACGTTGCCGCCGCTCACGGTCGCCTGGGCCGTGAGGCGGCCGTCGACGAGCAGGTCGTAGGCGCCGTCCGCCGGGGCGGGCAGGCCCAGATAGGCCCTCTTGGTGGGCAGCGCGTCGAGCTCGACGGTGGTCGCCCGGGTCCGGAACGCCAGCCGTACGCCGGACGGCTGGGCCTCGGCCATGGCCAGTTGCCCGTCGGGGATCTGCCGGCGGGCCCAGGCGGGCAGCCGGTGCGGCAGCAGGCCGTGCGCCGTGCGTTCCACATCGAGGGCACCGCGCAGGAGGTCGGCGGTGACGGGTGTGGTGATTCGGTCGTGTTCGATGCTCATCGCCTCAGCCTGTTCGTGATCAGGGCGTGGTCCGGTTGCGCAGCATGGAGTCGAGGGAGTCGACGATCCAGGACCAGGATTCGTCCGGGTCGACGGCGGTGTGGCTGAAGCCTCCGCTCATCTCCAGGTCGACGTAGCCGTGGAAGACGCTGCCCAGCATCCGCACCGCGTGTGTCTGGTCCGGCTCCGCGATGTCGTAACCGCGCAGGATGGCCCGTGTCATCTGGGCGTGCCTGACCCCGGCGCTGGCTGCCGCCGCCTCGGGGTCGAGCCTGAACCGGGCGGCGGCGTAGCGGCCGGGATGCTCCCGGGCGTAGTCGCGGTAGGCGGCGGCGAAGGCCGCCAGGGCGTCCCTGCCGGCGCGCCCGGCCAGCGCGTCGGCGACCCGGTCGGCGAGCTCCTCCAGCGCCAGCAGGGCGATCCCGGTCTTGAGGTCATGTGAGCTCTTCACATGCGAGTACAGACTCGCGACCTTGACGCCGAACCGCCGGGCCAGCGCCGAGATCGTCACATGCTCGAAGCCGACCTCGTCGGCCAGCTCCGCTCCCGCCCTGATCAGGCGTTCCGTGGTCAGTCCCGCACGCGCCACTACCCTCTCCCTACGTTGCCTTCAATGATTATGTAATTACCTAATACATATAGGCAAATCGTACCGCAATGTGCGGTGCGCTTGAATATCATGGCTGCCGATATATGCTGGGGGTCGTGACTACACGGGCGATGACGGAACCGGCGTTCCTCGTTCTCACCGCACTCGTCGACGAGCCGCGGCACGGCTACGGCATCGCGCAGGAGGTCGAGCGGCTCTCCGGAGGGCATGTCCACCTCAAGATCGGCACCCTGTACGGCGTGCTCGACCGGCTCGCCGCCGACGGGTGGGTGGAGGCGGACCGCGAGGAGGTGCGGCAGGGACGGCTGCGCCGCTACTACCGGCTGACCGACGAGGGGGCGCGGGCGCTGGAGGAGGAGGCCGTACGGCTGGCCGACAACGCGCGCCGCGCCGTCGAACGGCTGCGGCTCAGACAGGGGCTCAAACAGGGGCCCAGGCAGGGGTTCGGTAAGGGGCTCAGCGAGGCGGGAGGGCCGGCATGAGCGAGCGCCACGACGAACGCAGCGTGCTCGAGGAGCGCTACAGACGGTGGCTGCGGCTGCTGGCCGTCGCGGTCCTCGTCCTGTCCTGCGTGCTGGTGCCGCCGCCCATGACGGGGTGGGAGAACGCGGTGCGCTGGGCCTGCTCGCTCCTGCCTGCCCTGGTCCCGGCGCTGGCGCTGTCGACCGGGTTCCATCGCGACGCCCCGCCGCCCCGCCTGCCCGCGCGGCGGGCCCGGCTCCTGCTCGTGCTCCCGCTCGCGGCGGGGTGTGGACGCGGGAAGAGGTCCCACGACGGGAAAGCCGCCCCCGGTGGCCGGGGGCGGCATCGGTCGTGCGGGGGAGCCGGGAGCTATGCCCAGGGCTGGGAGACGACCCAGCTCACGTCGTTGCTCCACTGGTTGGCGTTGTCGAAGGCGTTCGATCCGCCGTTGCTCGCGATGTAGACGGTGTTGTTGTAGTGGCGCAGGAACCGGTTCGGGAAGTTGTAGGAGGCGAACGACGTGCCCTGGCCGTTCTTGCCCGCCTGCGGGCAGAAGGTGGCGTCCTGGGCGAACAGCGAGCTGCCGTCGTCGCGCTGCCGGTAGAGCTGGTAGTAGCTGTGCCGCAGGTAGTCGCCGGGGTAGTTCCTCGACTCGAACGACACGCACGAACTGTTGGCCAGGCCGCTGCGCACGATCCAGGTGGCGTCGTTCTTGTCCAGCGTGGAGCTGGACGAGGTGATCACCGAGGTGATCGCGTTGTCGTTCTGGTGCCGGATGTAGCGGTCGGTGTAGCCCGGTGTGGTCGCGCGCAGCGAGATCGCCGAGCCGGGGGTGAGCGTGCCGTTCTGGACGCCGCCCGACGCCGTGGCGTATCCGGCGGCGACGATGTTGGCCTGCACCGCGTTCTCGGTGGCGTCGGACGGATAACCGGACGTCATCACGCCCTCATAGAAGGTGCCCCTGGCGCTGACGCTGTTGTCGCCGCCGATGCCGAGGATGATGGCGCCTTCCTTCTTCATCGGGTTGTAGCCCGCGACGTTGGGCCGCACTCCGTTGTAGAAGGTCGACAGGCCGCCCGATTGGGCGTTGCCGCCGCGGATGGCCCAGTGGTTGGGCTCACCCTTGAGGATGGCGGTCAGGAACCGGTGGCTGATGCTCGGGTTGCCCGCGTTGTAGTGCTGGTTGACGCCGGAGAACAGGCCGTTCTCCAGGTCGGCCATGATCCAGGGGCCGTTGCCCGCGCCGTAGCCCCAGTAGTTGTTGTTGCCGAAGTAGATGGCCTCCATCGTGCCGTTGCCGTTGTCGCGGCTGTTGGTCTCGGCGTTGCCGTAGTCGAAGCAGCAGCCGTTGTTGTAGTGGGTGCCGTCGAAGATGGCGTACATGCCCTCGGGCTGGTCGCCTCTGGCCACGCCGTTGGTGTTGTTGTTGCGGTAGCCGGTGCCGGGAGAGATGTAGACGCCGTACGCCTTGTGGCCGCCGACGGTGACCGGCGCGGCGGTCGCGACGGCGAGGTTGTCGTAGCCGCCCGCGGCCGGGCCGGAGAACCCCCCGGGAGGCGCCTGGGTGAGGCGGTTGTTGCGGCCGGACTGGTCGTAGATGATCGTGATCACGCAGGTGGTGCCGGCGCAGAACGAGTCCTGCGTCGCG
>NZ_VJVX01000036.1:0-90686 GCF_008033685.1 Microbispora sp. CSR-4 | reverse complement strand
CCGGGCACCGGCCTCACGCGGCAGGTAGAACTCCCCTTCCACGCCGCCGCCCTTGCCCGGGCGGACCCGCAGGAACCGCCGCCCGTAATCGGCCCGCTCATCCCGTTCTTCCCCGTCGGGGTCCAGCACCGCCCGCAGATGGCGGCCGGCCTTGGCGACCTCCGCCGCCCCCGCTTTGCCGGCCAGGTCCACCAAGATCGGCTCGGCCAGGCCGGCTTGCTCGTCGGTTAGTCCGGCGACAGCGGCGCAGATGGCTTCCACCACCCCGGCCGCCAGCTCACCCGTGGCGAACTTCTCCCGCACCTTGGGGAGGCGCGGTAGTTCCGCCCCCAACGTGAGCAGGCGGCCCGCACCACCCACCGTCATCCCCCCGGCGGTCCGCAACCAGCAGCGGGTGGAGGCATGGCCGTGCTGCTTGGCCTGCCCCGCACGATGCACCCGCCCGACGCGGTCGGCCAGGGCGCTGGTGATCCGATCGCGGGCGAACAGCAACTCCTCCGCCTCGGCCAGGCACATGTCCACATCGTCGGGAAGCGGGGTCAGCGCCAGCTCTTGGGCCACCTCACGAACCGACCCCACCACCACCCACGACGACCGCACACGACCACGGCCACCCGCATCGGAGGCATCCCCATGGGTGGCACCCGCGTCGGATTCCGCGCTATCGGCAGGCCCACGTGTGGCATTCGCGCCAGCGGCGTTCGCACCGTCAGCATTGCCATGGGTGGCATCCGCGCCAGCGCCGTCCATTCCAACGGCATTCGCGCCGGCGGCATCCCTACGCATGGCGTCTGCGCCGTCGGTATGCGTGCCTGGGCCGTTCGTGGTCTCGGCGCCGGACGCGTCAGCGCGCTGCCGGGGCTCGAAGTTGATGATCGGGAAGGGCTCACGGGCGGATGAACCGTCGGACGACCACAAGGGCGAATTGGCGATCAGACGGTCCCACCAGCCGTCGTCGGGACCATTCGAATGACGAAGGCGCTCAGGATCGATGTCGAACAGATCCATCACACCTCCATCGAGAGATTCGAAAACGTGTATTAATTCTCTCGCGACCTTGGGGCTATTTCAAGATCAACTAGGAATCTCCTGGAATCACAGCTGGGGACCGCAGTGGCCCTGACCACGTGGGCCTTGGCGGTCAGCGGGCTGACGAACAAGCGCTCGGCGATCTCACGCGTACGGGAGGTGCCGGACGTGGTGAAGTAGGCCGCCGCTACGGGCTTTCCAGGAGGAGTTGATCACCGATGCCAGGAGCGACGTCTGTTGATCGGGCCCTTTGGGCTGAGGGCCGCGACACCGGCGCCCTCGGATGTAGCGGGCGACACCGGCACCCTCGGATGTAGCGGGCGCCACCGTCGTTCTCGCCGAGATCGCTGCGACCAACCGCAGGCACGGCTTGGGGTAAGCGGGCGGATGGAACGGGATTCCTGCGGCGAGCGCCAACCTGAACCGTCCCGGCCATCCTCATCTCAGTCAGCCAACCCGAGGTACATCACGGCCTCCACGAAACTCGGCGCGGTTCAACCCTCTCTCGGGTGACGCGTCGATGCCGTAGGAATTCGATGCGGTATGAAACGGCACGGCCAGGTCGGTGGTGCTCGATCAGCCGCGCGGCGCGTACATGATCACCAGTACGCCGACAAGGCAGACGAGCGCGCCGATGACGTCCCAGCGGTCGGGCCGGAACCCGTCGACGAACATGCCCCAGGCCAGGGAACCGGCGACGAAGACGCCGCCGTAGGCCGCCAGGATCCGGCCGAAGTTCGCGTCCGGCTGGAAGGTGGCGACCAGACCGTACAGGCCCAGCGCGATCACGCCACCGCCGATCCAGAGCAGGCCACGCTGCTCGCGTACGCCTTGCCAGACCAGCCATGCTCCGCCGATCTCGGCGAGGGCGGCCAGGACGAAGAGCAGCAGGGAGCGGACGACCGTCATGGCCGGTAGTACAGCGCATGGCGGCGCACGACGGGCCACCGGGGCACCCTGCGCGCCGCGGATCGGGCCACAGATCGAGTCGCAGGTCGGGTCGTAGGTCGGGACGGACCGGGGCGGCAGTCCGGGCTGCGGATCGGGGGCTCGGCATCCGCATCCGCTCCCGCCGTATCAGCTCCCGCCGCATCCGCAGGGGGAGGTCGCGTGGGAGGCGCGTCGGCGGTGCGGCCACCACATGCCCGCCGCGGCGGCGATCAGCACCCCGGCCACGGTCAGCAGCGCCTGCTCGGCGAGCGCGGCACCGGCGCCGGTGAGCGGTCCGGCGCCGATCAGGATCGGCGGCGACCTGCCACCTGTCCGCTGCGCAGGTAGGGGCCGTCGAGATCCTGCCTCACGCCGGCCCCCGCGAAGCGGCAGACCCCTGTACGGCAGGCGCCGGTGCGGCGGACGCGGTGGCGCGTGCCTGGAGGGCGTCCAGCACCTCGGTTTGGGCGAGCGGCACGGCCACCTCCAGCGCGAGGCCGCCGTCGGCGATGGTCAGGGTGAAGGTGAAGAAGGAGCAGCAGCCGGTCTCCCGTGCGGTCAGCTCGGCCGCCCGGGCCGCGTGCTCCGGGCTGAAGGCGAGCTCCAGCCGCAGCAGCTCACGCCCGGGGCGCCGCACCGCTTGGACGGCCTCGGCGAACAGGGCGTCGAACTCGGCCAGCCGCAGTGGCCGCCCGATGGTCGGCAGGGTGCACGCTGAGGGAGCCCATCCCCATTCAGAGGCGATGTCCCGGGTCATGCCTCTGACGGTAAGCCTGTACCTGGGTATCGGTTGCAACCCCTTTCCGCGTGGTCCCACCGTGCGGGCGCGTACGCGGATGCAGGAGCAGCACGGGCCGCCGCACCGGCCGGACGAGGATGACCGCAGGTGTCCCCCCGCCAGGGCTTCGCGCCCTTCCTCGACCCCTACGGCGGCGACGACCAGGGCGGCGATCGGGTCGGCGCAGGACCGGCCGAAGGCGCTGTCGAGGGCGAGCCCGGCGAGCGGCACCGCCGACAGGTAGGTGCACGGCAGGGGCTGCTCGGAGTCGGCGACCGCAGCTCCGGGATCTTCGTCCCGATCGTCATCGCCCTGTCGGTCGCCACCCTGGGGGACTGGCCCGGCATCGGCGAAGGCGTGGCGCCGGCGTTCACCGCCGCGGTCGCGGTGCTGATCATCGCCTGCCCGTGCGCGCTGGAACCGGCCACTTCGCCGGAGGCCCTTCCGCGTCAGGGCGCGCCGGGTTCGGCGACGCCGTGACGGCCTGCGCCGGCGGCGAAGCGGGCCGCGCCGGCCACGCCCTCGCGCTCCACGATCGGTACGCCCGCCGCCCCCTCGGCGCGCAACGCCTCGGCCAGGGGCAGGTCGAGGGCGGCGTACGTGGAGGCCCGGTCGGCCAGGACGCATGCGAAGGGGAACGCCGCGATCTGCCCGGCCAGCTCACGGGCCGCCTCGACCGCCCGGCCCGGCCCGACGACCCGGTTGGCCAGCCCGATCGCGAGGGCTTCCCCGGCGTGCACCGGGCGGCCGGTGAGGATCATGTCGAGGGCGCGTCCGAGACCGACGATCCGCGGCAGCCGGACCGTGCCGCCGTCGATGAGCGGCACCCCCCAGCGGCGGCAGAACACCCCCAGCACCGCGTCGGACTCGACAACGCGCAGGTCGGCCAGCAGCGCCAGCTCCAGACCGCCCGCGACGGCGTATCCGCTGATCGCGGCGATCAGCGGTTTGCTCAGGTGCATCCGGGTCGGCCCCATCGGGCCGCCACCGCCTCCCTCGGGGTCGAGCTCGTTGCGCCGCGCGGGGTCGCCGACCGCGGTCAGATCGGCGCCCGCGCAGAAGGTGCCGCCGCTGCCGGCCAGGATCGCCACCCGCTGGTCCGGGTCGGCCTCGAACTCCTCGAAGGCCGCCCGCAACTCCCCGGCCATGCCCCGGTCGACGGCGTTGCGCCGGTCGGGCCGGTCCATCCAGATCGTGGTGATCGGTCCCTCGACCTCCACCCGTACGTCGCCCATCGCTACTCCCTCCCGCCGAGACCCCAGGCCAGGGGCGCACGCCAGCGATACCGCATGGCGAGGATGCGGAACGCGAAGGCGACCACCGCCGAGGACAGGGTGGCGGTGAACCCCCGGACGTCCAGCGCGTACAGCACGGCCATCATCGTGGAGCCGAGCATGGCAGGCACGGCGTAGAGCTCCCGGTCGTAGAGCAGGGTCGGCTTCTCGCCGGACAGGACGTCCCTGAGGACGCCGCCGCCGACCGCCGTGCAGACTCCGAGGAACACGGCGTGCATCGGCGCGAGGCCGTAATACAGCGCCTTGGACGTCCCGACCGCGCAGAACAGGCCGAGGCCCGCCGCGTCGAAGACCAGCACCCCGGGCATGGCCCGTTCGACCTGGCGATGCCAGAAGAACGCGATGACGGCGGCGGCGATCGGCACGAGGAGATAGGCCGTGTCGCGCAGCGCGGCGGGCTGCACGCCGATGAACAGGTCGCGCACGATGCCGCCGCCGACGGCCGTGAAGAACGCGAGCACCGCGATGCCGACCGCATCGAACCGCTTGCGTACGCCCTCCAGCGCGCCGGACAGGGCGAATACGAAAATTCCGGCGAGGTCGAGCACGGGGGTCACAGCCGCTCAGTCTTCCATAAACAGGGTAAAACCCCTGGCCTGCGCCTTGGTTCGGTGTGAAGCGGGGCGGGGTAGCGTCGGGAATATGCCGCAGGACGGGCAGCGGGGGAGGTAGGTGAACGGGTGCCCTGACACCGGGCGCATCTGGGGCGGTCTGGTGCGTGATCACCATCTGACGCCCCTGGAAGACCTGGCGTCATTCGTCATCGAGCACGTCAGGCCGCTCGGCTTCAGCGAGGTCATGATCTACGTCGCCAGCCTGCGGGCGCTGTATCTCGTGCCGCTGCCGGGGCAGAGCGACGCGTACGGCGAGCCCCTGAACCGCCTCGCCATCGACACGACCCTGGCGGGCCGTGCCTTCCGCGACCTGGAGATCGTCCAGGCGCGTCCCGCGGTCGACCCGTACGCCGCCGAGACCGCGGAACCCCTCGGCAGCGAGGCGCCGCGGCGGCTGTGGGTGCCGATGCTGAACGGCACGGAACGGGTCGGGGTGCTCGGCGTGACCGTGCCCGTGGTCGACGCGGCCACCGAGCGGATCCTGACCGAGCTGGGCGGCCTGGTCGCGCTGCTCGTGGTGAGCAAGCGGGCCTACAGCGACGCGTTCGCCCGGCTGGTGCGCACCGAGGAGATGCACCTGTCGGCCGAGATGCTGTGGACGCTGCTGCCCGTCAAGAGCTTCGCGACCGAGACGATGACGGTGAGCGCGGCGCTGGAGCCGGCCTACCGCGTCGGCGGGGACGCCTTCGACTACGCCCTCGACGGCACCACCCTCCACCTGGGGATCTTCGACGCCATGGGGCACGACACCTCCGCCGGGCTGACCGCGGCCATCGCCCTGAGCGCCTACCGCAACAACCGCCGCAGGCGCCGGGCCGGGCTGCTCGACGTCAGCGACGCGATCGACGAGGCGATCGCCGGGGAGTTCGGCGCTTCACGTTTCGCCACCGCGGTGCTGGCCGACCTGGATCTGCGCACCGGATGGCTGACCTGGGTGAACCGGGGGCATCCGCCACCGCTCGTGCTGCGGCGGGGGCGGTTGGCCTGCGTGCTGGACACCCCGCCGGACACCCCGATGGGCCTGCGCCTGGGCCCGGCCTCCGTGCTCGCGCGCCGCCAGCTGGAGCCCGGCGACCGGCTGCTGTTCTACACGGACGGCATCATCGAGGCGCAGACCCCGGACGGGGAGCGGTTCGGGCTGGAGCGCTTCGCCGACTTCGTCATCCGGCGCGAGTTCGACGGCGTCGCCGCCCCGGAGTCGCTACGCCGCCTGATCCACTCGATCCTCGTCTACCAGCGCGGCCGGCTGCAGGACGACGCCACGGTGCTGCTGGCCGAGTGGCGCACCGGGCGGGAGCGCCGGCACACGATGTGAGCCGCATGCACGGCAGGCCGGCGTGCGGGCTCAGGCGCGGGCGAGCAGCTCCAGCGTGTCGACGACCCGGTTGGAGAAGCCCCACTCGTTGTCGTACCAGGCCACGACCTTGACGTGCCTGCCCTCGACGCGGGTCAGGGCGGCATCGAAGATCGCCGACGCGGGCTGCCCGGTGATGTCGCTGGAGACCAGCGGCTCGTCCGCGTAGTCGAGGATGCCCTTCAGCCTGCCGTCGGCGGCGGCGCGGTAGGCCGCGAGCACCTCGTCGCGGGCAACCTCCCGTGAGACGGCGGTGTTCAGCTCCACGATCGAGCCCACCGGCACCGGCACCCGGATCGAGTCGCCCGAGAGCTTGCCGTCGAGGTTCGGCAGCACCAGGCCGATGGCCTTGGCGGCCCCCGTGGTGGTGGGCACGATGTTCACACCTGCCGCGCGGGCACGGCGCAGGTCGCGGTGCGGGCCGTCCTGGAGGTTCTGCTCCTGGGTGTAGGCGTGCACCGTGGTCATGAAGCCGTGCTCGATGCCGGCCAGGTCGTCCAGCACCGACGCCAGCGGAGCCAGCGCGTTCGTGGTGCACGAGGCGTTCGAGACGACCACGTGCCGGGCGGGGTCGTACGCCTCGGTGTTCACGCCGTAGGCGAGGGTGACGTCGGCGCCGTCGGAGGGGGCGCTCACCAGCACGCGCCTGGCGCCGGCGTCGATGTGCGCGCGGGCGGCCTCCGCCTTGGTGAAGCGGCCGGTGGACTCCAGCACGATGTCCACGCCGAACTCCGACCAGGGCAGCTTGGCGGGTTCGCGTTCGGCGAGCACCGCGATGCGGCGGCCGCCGACCACGAGCGCGGCGCCGTCCACCTCGACGGAGCGGCCGAGACGGCCGAGGGCGCTGTCGTACTTCAGCAGGTGCGCGAGGGTCTCGGGGGCGGTGAGGTCGTTGACGGCGACCACTTCGAGGTCGCTGTCACGTTCGATCAGGGCGCGGAGGGTGTTGCGTCCGATGCGGCCGAATCCGTTGACGGCGATGCGAGTCATGGGCGTTCCTTTCCTTCCGCGCTCCATGATCGGCACCCGGACGCCGCGCCGACAGTGGCTCGAAAGACATCGTACGCAAGGATCAAGCCAGAAGTTTCGCCACCGTCCGCAAGGATCTCGCCACCGCCGTCCGGGCGTCAGGCGGAGAAGGTGTGGCGATACTCGGTGGGGGAGGTGCCGAGGATGCGCTGGAAGTGCAGGCGCAGGTTGGCGCCGGTGCCGAGCCCGACCCGGTCGGCGATCTGCTCCACACCCAAATCGGTGCGTTCGAGCAGCTCGCGTGCCAGATCCACCCGTGCCCGCAGCACCCACTGCATCGGCGTGTAGCCGGTGTCCTCCACGAACCGCCGGGAGAAGGTGCGCGGCGACACCCGCGCGTGCCGGGCGAGGGTCTCCAGGGTCAGCCGTTCCGACAGGTGTGCCAGGGCCCACTCGCGCGTGTTCGCGAAAAGGTCGCCGAGCGGCTCGGGGACGCTGCGGGGCACGTACTGCGCCTGGCCTCCGCTGCGGTAGGGCGCCGCCACCAGCCGTCTCGCCACGTGGTTGGACAGCCCGACGCCGTGGTCGCGCCGCACCAGGTGGAGGCACAGGTCGATGCCGGACGCCGCGCCCGCCGACGTCAGCACGTCGCCCTCGTCCACGAACAGCACGTTCTCGTCCACCCGTACGAGCGGATGCCGGGCGGCGAGGGCCTTGGTGTAGTGCCAGTGGGTCGTCGCCCGCTTGCCGTCGAGCAGGCCCGTCGCCGCCAGCGCGAACGCCCCCGTCGAGATGGCCGCGAGCCGGGTGCCGCGCTCGTGGGCGGCCATGAGCGCGCCGACGACCGCGGCCGGCGGTTCCGTGGGCGCGGGCTCCCGGTAGCCGGGGATGAAGATCGTGTCGGCCTCCTCGAAGGCGCCGAGGCCCTCGGCCACGTGATAGGAGAGGCCGTCGCCGCCGGTCACCAGCCCGGGCGCGGGGCCGCACACCCGCACCTCGTACGGCATGCTCGGCCGGTTGGAGAACACCTGCGCCGGGATGCCGACGTCGAGCGGTTTCGCGCCCTCCAGCACGAGCACGGCGATGCGATGGTTTCTCGGGCTCATCGGCCTCCTCCGGCTCCCCCCGCGATCCGGCGGGCGCCGCCTCCGCACCGTGACCGCAATGACCACTATCGCAATCATCCTGCCACCGGCCCATCCCAGCCGTTGACAAAGCATGCTTTTCCTACATAGTTAGTAGGTAAAGCCGCCCCCCGGGAGGTATGCGACCCCGTGAAATTCCTCGCCATCACCCTCATCGCGCACGGGCCAGACCCGCTGACCGGCGAGACCAAATCCACCACCGAACGGTTCCGCGACGTCGTGGACGGCGCCGTGCTCGCCGAGGAGCTGGGCTTCGACGGCTTCGGGGTGGGAGAGCGGCACGAGCGGCCCTTCATCTCCTCGTCGCCGCCGGTCGTGCTCAGCCACATCGCCGCCCTGACCTCTCGCATCCGGCTGTTCACCGCGGTCACCACGCTCAGCCTGCTCGACCCCGTGCGGGCGTACGAGGACTACGCGACGCTCGATCACCTGTCGGGCGGCCGGCTGGAGCTGATGATCGGCAAGGGGAACGGGTCGGCCCAGGCGCGGCTCTTCCACGTCACCCCCGAAGACCAGTGGGACCGCAACCGGGAGGCGTACGAACTGTTCCGCAGGCTCTGGCGGGAGGACAAGGTCACCTGGGAGGGCCGGTTCCGGCCGTCCCTCACGGACGCGGAGACGTGGCCGCGCCCCCTGCAGCGGCCGATCCGGGTCTGGCACGGCAGCGCCACCAGCAAGGACTCGGTCGAGCTGGCCGCCCGCTATGGCGACCCGCTGTTCTCGGCGAACGTCACCAACCCCATCGAGCCGTACGCCGAGCTGGTCGACCACTACCGCGAACGATGGGCGCACTACGGGCACGACCCGGCCGACGCGCTGGTGGGCGCGGGCAGCGCCGGCTTCTACACGGCACGCACCTCCCAGGAGGCGATCGCCACCTATCGCCCGATCTACGACGCCCGGGTCGCGCTGTTCCGCAAAGCGGGCGTGGAACCGGTCTTCCACTCGCTGGAGGACGCCATCGAGCGCGGCTCGATCCTCGTGGGCAGCCCCCAGCAGATCATCGACAAGGTCCTGCGCTATCACGCGCGGCTCGGCCACGAGGTCATGCACATCAGCGCGGACGGCGACGGCCTGACCCGGGCGCAGCACCGGGAGGCCCTTGAGCTGTTCCAGAGCGACATCGCCCCCGTGCTGCGCAAGGAGATCCCGAGCCGGCCGTTCCCCGAGAACACCCCCCTCACGAGCACCCTCACGAGCACCGGAGCGCCGGCATGACCGTCCCCAAGCAGACAGCACAGTCGAACACGGTGCGGCCGGTTCCCCTGTCGATCCTCGACCTGGCCCCGATCCCGTCCGGCAGCGGCGCGGGAGACGCGTTGCGCAACAGCATCGACCTCGCCCGCCACGCCGAGCGGCTCGGGTATCTCCGCTACTGGGTGGCCGAGCACCACTTCGCGGCCGGTGTCGCGAGCTCGGCCCCGGCGGTGCTCATCGGCCTCATCGCGGCCGCGACGAACCACATCAGGGTGGGTTCGGGCGCGGTGCAGCTCGGCCACCAGACGCCCATCGCGGTGGTCGAGCAGTTCGGCCTCATCGACGCGCTCCATCCCGGCCGGATCGACCTCGGGCTCGGCCGTTCCGGGCAGCGCAGGGCCGAGGTCGTGGCCGCCCAGGCCCGTCAGGCACCCGCCCCGGCCGCGGCGCCGCGTGAGTCGCGGGTGGTGGACGGGCTGCTGATCCCGCCCGCGTTCTCCTTCGCCGAGCTGGCCCGCCTGCCGCAGCTCGCCGTCCAGGCCGCGCTGCTGCAACAGCCGGGCGCGCGGACCCCCGACTTCGCCGAGCAGGTCGAAGAGATCGTCGCCTTCCTCGAGGGCACCTACCGGTCGCCCGACGGGATCGCGGTGCACGCGGTGCCGGGCGAGGGCGCCGAAGTGGAGCTGTGGATCCTCGGCAGCAGCGGCGGGCAGAGCGCGAAGGTGGCGGGGGAGCGCGGGCTTCCGTTCGCCGCCAACTATCACGTCAGCCCAGCGTCGGTGCTGGAGGCCGTGGAGGCCTACCGGGAGGCGTTCACGCCGTCCAAGGTGCTGTCCGAGCCGTACGTCGTCGTCTCCGCGGACGTGGTCGTGGCCGAGGACGACGCGACGGCCAGGGAACTGGCCAAGCCGTACGGCCTGTGGGTGCGCGCCATCCGCACAGGCCAGGGGGCGATCCCCTACCCGACGCCCGAGGAGGCGGACGCGCACGTCTGGAGCGAGGCCGACCGGGAGCTCGTGGCCGACCGGGTGGACACCCAGTTCGCGGGCTCGCCGGAGACGGTCGTCGAACGGCTGCGCGTGCTCCAGCGGGTCACGGGCGCGGACGAGCTGCTGGTCACCACGATCACGCACGAACACGCCGACCGGGTGCGCTCCTACGAGCTGCTCGCGGAGGCATGGCAGACCGGCACGGCAGGAGGAGCACTGTGAAGGCCATCAGGGGCGTGCTGCCCTTCATCCTCGTCGCGGCCCTGGCCGCGTGCGGTTCCCAGACGCCGTCCGAGCAGACCGGCGGCGGCACCTCTCTCACGTGGGCCGTCGAGACCGAGCCCATCACGTTCAACCCCCACCTGTGGGCGCAGAACAAGGCCAGGCTGCTGGTGTTCAACCAGTTCGACGCGCTCCTCGCGCGCGGCGAGGACGGGTCGTTCGTCCCCTGGCTCGCCACGTCGTGGAGGGTCTCGGACGACGGCCGCACCTACACGCTGGAGCTGCGCGACGACGTCACCTTCCAGGACGGCACGAAGTTCGACGCGGCGGCGGTGAAGGCCAACCTCGACAAGCTGCGCGAGCCCGGCTACAACCCGGCGGTCGCCGCCATCCAGCTGCACGCCTTCGACAAGGCCGAGGTGGTCTCGCCCACCACCCTGAAGATCACGCTGAAGGAGCGGGACGGGCTGTTCCTCGACTTCCTCGCCTCGCCGTACGCGGGGCAGGTGTCCCCGAAGTCCCTCAAGGAGGCCAAGGACCTGAAGGCCGGCGGGCCGGACGTGGTCGGGACCGGCCCGTTCGTCCTCGACCGCTATGTGCGGGGCCAGGAGGTCCACTACACGCGCAACCCCCGCTACAACTGGCCGCCGCAGGGCAGCGCCCACCAGGGACCGGCGTACCTGCCGGAGGTCACCTACCGCTTCCTGCCACAGGCGGCCGTCCGCATCGGCGCGCTCACCTCCGGGCAGGTTCAGGTCATCGAGGGCGTCCCGGCCACCGACATCCAGACGGTCAAGAGCGATCCCTCGCTGTCCTTCCAGTCGGCGCTCAACTCCGGCACGGCGTTCTCCTACTACTTCAACACCTCCCACCCGCCCTTCGACGACAAGCGCGTGCGGCAGGCGTTCCGGGAGGCCGTCGACCTCGACACCGTGCTGGCGTCCGTCTACCAGGGCACCGCCAAGCGGGCCTGGAGCGTCGTCGCCGACACCAGCCCGTTCTACGACCCGTCGCTGGAGAAGACGTACGGCGGGGACGCCGCCAAGGCGAACGCGCTGCTCGACGCGGCGGGCTGGACCCAGCGCGACGCCGAGGGCTACCGGACCAAGGACGGCAAGCGGCTGACGGTCCGCTCGGTGGCCGCGGCGCCGTACGTCCGCGACCGCAGGGACATCCTGGCCCAGGCCATCCAGGCGCAGGTCAAGCAGACGGCGGGCATCGACTTCCAGGTGAAGATCGTGGACCAGGGCACGGCGCAGAAGGCGTACGACGACGACGCGTACGAGATCTTCGAGAACTCGCGCGGCGACTCCGACGCCGGGGCCGCGCTCAACCTCATCCTGCCGAGGGGCGGGGCCATCAACCGCACCCACTACGAGGACGCCACCCTCGACAAGTGGCTCGCCGGCGCGTCGGCGAGCTCCGACCCCGCCGAGCGGAAGGCCCTGTACGCGAAGGTCCAGCGCAAGGTGGTGGCCGACGAGGCGGTCGTCTTCCCCATCTACGTCCCCTCCGACCAGATCGCGGCGAGCAAGAACGTGCAGGGCCTCGGCTTCGACCCCGTTTCGGGCACGCCGCGCGGCGTCTACGACGTGCGGATCGCCGCATGACTGCGACGCTGCCGGCCCGGCGGCCCCCGGCGCGGCCGCGGCTTCCGGACCTGCGGGTGCCCGCCTGGCTGGGCACGCCGGTGCGCAGGCTCGTCTCGGCCGTGGCCGTGCTGTGGGCGGCGGCCACGACCGCGTACGTCGCCCTGCTGCTGGCGCCCGGCGACACCGTCGACATCCTCGTTGGCGACGGCGCCGACACGCCGGAGATCCGGGCGCAGATCATCGCCGAGTGGGGGCTGGACCGGCCCGAGGCAGTGCGCTACCTGAGCTATCTCGGCCGGCTGCTGCACGGCGACCTCGGCCGCTCCTACCAGTTGCAGCGCGACGTCAGCGAAATCCTGGCCGGGCAGGTGGGCCCGACCGTGCGGCTGACCCTGGCGGCCGCCGTGGTCGGCGTCGTGCTGGCGCTCGTCGTGGCGGTCGCGACGGCGGGCAGGTCGGTCTGGCCGCGCCGGATCGTCTCCGCCGCCGAGCTGGTGGCGGTGTCGGTGCCGCAGTTCGTGATCGGTATCGTGCTGCTTTTCGTGTTCTCGTTCTCGCTCGGCTGGTTTCCCGTCTCGGGCGCGGCCGACCCGCAGGCGCTCGTCCTGCCCGCGCTGGCGCTCGGCCTGCCCGTCGCCGGCGTGCTCGGGCAGGTGCTCAGGGAGGGCCTGGAACGCGCCCTGGAGCAGCCGTTCGCGGTGACGGCGCGCTCGCGCGGCCTCAGCGAGCGTGCCGTGGTGGCCCGGCACGCGCTGCGGCACGCGTTGCTGCCCGCCGTCACCCTCACCGGCTGGTTCACCGGTGTCCTGCTCGGCGGGGCCGTCATCACCGAGGCGCTCTTCGGCCGCCCGGGGCTCGGCCGGGTGACCATGCAGGCCGTCACCGGCAAGGACATGCCGGTCGTGATGGCCGTCGTCATCCTGTCGGCGGCGGTCTACGTGACGATCAGCGCCCTGCTCGACCTCGCCTACCGGCTCATCGACCCCCGGCTCAGGAGCGCGTGATGGCCGTCGCCGCCCCCGTCGTCCGATCCGCCGCCCGGCCCGGCGCCCGCGTGCGTCCCGGCCTCGTCGTCGCGTTGCTCGTCCTGGCCGCCCTGGTCGTGGCCGTGGCGGCCCCGGGCCTGGTCACCCGGGTCGACCCGCTGGCGGCCGACCCGCTGCGGGCGCTGGCCCCGCCCGGCGCGGGCCATCCGCTCGGCACCGACCACCTCGGGCGGGACGTGTTCGCCCGCGTCGTCTACGGCGCCCGCCACTCGCTCGGCATCGGGGCCCTCGCGACCGCGCTCGCGGTGGGCGCGGGCTCGCTGCTCGGCCTGGCCGCCGGGCTGGCGGCCCGCCTCGCCGGCGAGGCGCTGGCCCGCCTGTTCGACGTGCTGTCGACCTTCCCCGAGCTGCTGCTCGCGCTCCTCGTGATCGCCATCACGGGCCCCGGCACCTGGAACGTCGTCGCCGCCATCGGGATCGCCCAGATCCCCACGTACGCGCGTGTCGTGCGGGCGCAGACGTTCGTCGTGCGCCGCTCCGGCTACGTCGAGCAGGCGGTGACGTTCGGCCACTCGCGGCTCCGCGTGATCGTGCGGCACGTGCTGCCCAACGTCGTCGGGCCCGTCCCCGTGCTGGCCACGATCGGGCTCGGTCAGGCCGTCATCGCCACATCCGGCCTCAGCTTCCTCGGCATGGGACCCCAGCCGCCCGCCCCGGAGTGGGGCACCATGCTGGCCGAGTCGCGGGACTACCTGCGGGTCGCCTCGTGGGTGGCCTTCTCCCCGGGGGTGGCCCTCACCCTGTCGGTCGTGTGCCTGACCGTGGCCGGGCGGCATCTTCAGCGGCGTTTCGAGGGAAGGACACCATGACAGAGCTCGCGGTCACCCGCGCCCATCCCGCCGCCGGCGCCGCGCCGCTGGTCGCGGTGGAGGACCTGCGGGTCTCGTTCCCCGCCTCCGGCGTCGAGGCCGTACGCGGGGTGTCGCTGTCGATCGCGCCGGGGGAGTGCGTCGCCCTGGTCGGCGAGTCGGGGTCGGGCAAGAGCGTGACCGCCCGCTCGCTCATCGGCCTGGCGGGCCCGGGCGCGACGGTGCGGGCGTCGGCGTTCCGCGTCGGCGGCGGGGACGCCCTGACCTTCGGCCCGCGCGAGTGGCGCCGCCTGCGCGGCAGGTTCGCCGGGCTGGTCCTGCAGGACGCCCTCGTCTCGCTCGACCCGCTGCGCACCGTGGGGGCCGAGATCACCGAGGTGCTGGCCGAGCACGACGTGGTGCCCCGCCGGGCCCGGCCGGAGCGCGTACGGGAGCTGCTGGCGGCCGTGGGCATACCGGACCCGGAGACCCGCGTGGGGCAGCACCCCCACCAGCTGTCCGGCGGGCTGCGGCAACGGGCGCTGATCGCCTCCGCCATCGCCGCCGAGCCCGAGCTGATCATCGCGGACGAGCCCACGACCGCCCTCGACGTGACCGTGCAGGCCCAGATCCTGCGGCTGCTCGCGGATCGGAAGGCGGCCGGGACGGCGCTGCTGATGATCAGCCACGACCTCGCCGTGGTGGCCACCATGGCCGACCGCGTCCTGGTCATGAAGGACGGCCTGGTGGTCGAGGACGGCCCGGCGCGGGAGGTGCTGACGACTCCGCGGCACGACTACACGCGGGCACTGCTCGCCGCCGTGCCCTCCGCGTCTACCGCGCCGCGCCGGCCGTCCCGCTCCCCGGCCTCCACCCCGTCCCTCACCCCGGCCCCGCGCGATCCCGTGCTCGCCGCCACGGGGCTGTCGGTCGCGTACGGCTCGCGCAAGGCCGTGGACGGCGTCTCCTTCCGCCTGCACGCGGGGGAGACGCTCGGCGTCGTCGGCGAGTCGGGGTCGGGCAAGACGACCCTCGCACGGCTGGCCCTCGGCCTGCTCGCGCCCGACGCGGGCGAGGTGAGCCTGCGGGGAGGCCCGTGGAGCGCCCTGCCCGAGCGGCGGCGGCGCCCTCTCCGTCCCGCGATCCAGGTGATCGCGCAGAACCCGCTCGACTCCTTCGACCCGCGCCACACGGTGGGCCGCCTGGTCACCGACCCGCTGTCGGCGCTGCCGCGCGGCCGGCGCAGGGAACGCGCGGTCGAGCTGCTGGGCCGGGTGGGGCTGCCGCCCGAACTGCTCGGCCGGCGTCCGCGCGAGCTGTCCGGCGGCCAGCGGCAGCGGGTGGCCATCGCCCGCGCGCTCGCGTCCCGGCCCGAGGTGCTGATCTGCGACGAGCCCGTCTCCGCGCTCGACGTGTCCGTGCAGGCCCAGGTGCTCGACCTGCTGGCCGAGATCCAGGCCGAGGACGGGACGGCGCTGCTGTTCATCTCCCACGACCTGGGCGTCGTCCGCCACCTGAGCGACCGGGTCCTGGTGATGAAGGACGGCCGTGTCGTGGAGGAGGGCGACGCCGGCGAGGTCTTCCGTCATCCCCGGCATCCGTACACCCGGGAGCTGCTGGCGGCCGTGCCCCGGCTCCCCGGATGAAGCTGTGCGGGGCGAGCCCGGCCGCCTCGCCCCGCACACGACTTCAGGCCGCGTAGCGGCTGGCGGGGCGGTCCAGGCCGAGCCGCCCGCGCAGGTCCGCCGTGTCGTACGCCGACCGGAACGCGCCCGCGTTCTGCAGGGCGGGCACCAGGCCACGGGTGATCGCCGTCAGGTCGTGCGGCAGCACGCCCGGCCTGAGCCGGAAGCCCTCCAGCCCCGCCTCCCGCCACTCCAGCAGCAGCCCGGCGAGCTCCTCGGGGGTGCCGGTGAAGACGTGGGCGTCCGACTCGAACGCCGCGCCGTCGAGGTCGTCCAGCCGGGCCTTGCGCCCGGCCGCGTCGTGGGCGTCGAGGAACACCACGAGATCCGCGAAGATCCGCAACGGCGGCTCGGTGCGTCCCACCGCCGCCTCCGCGGCCCGTACGCTCCCGACGATCGCCGCCGCGTCCTCCCGGTCGCGCGGCGTGACGTACACGACGTCGGAGGACCGGGCCGCGAACTCGTACGGCAGCCTGTCGTGGGCCAGGGAGGTGACCAGCGGCTGGCCCTGCGGGGAGCGCGGCGTGATCGAGGGGCCCTTCACGCTGAAGAACTCGCCGCGGAAGTCGATGTAGTGGAGCTTGTCGCGGTCGATGAAGCGGCCGGTCGCGACGTCGCGGATCTCGGCGTCGTCCTCCCAGCTGTCCCACAGGCGGCGGACCACCTCGACCGCGTCGGCGGCCTCGGCGAACAGGGCCCGCACGTGCTCGGCGAAGGCGGGATCCCGGTCGAGGGAGTAGTCCTGCGGCGGGAACGGAGGGCGGCGGCCGAAGTGCGCGACGTAGTCGGGACGGCCGGAGATCTGGGGCCGCCAGCCGGCCCTGCCGCGGCTGATGTGGTCGAGCGAGGCGATGCCGATCGCGACGTGGAACGGCTCGGTGTGCGTCGTGCTCGTGGTCGGCACGAGGCCGATCCGCGAGGACAGCGGGGCCACCCGCGAGGCGATCAGCACCGCGTCGAGCCGCCCGCGCACCTGGTCGAGGCGGCCGTCCGGCTCGTTGAGCCGGGAGGACTGCAGGCCGAGCGCGTCTTCGAACGTGACGAAGTCGAGCAGGCCGCGCTCCGCCTCGGCGACGAGCTCGGCCCAGTATCCGGGGGTGAACAGCCGGTCGGGCCGCGCGCCCTCGGCCCGCCACGCGGCCGGGTGCCAGCCCGCCCCGTCCAGCGCGACGGCGAGATGCAGGGTCATGAGGTCTCCTCGATGCGGTTCGGAGTGCGGGGGGCGAGGCCGAGGTGGTCGCGGAGGGTGGGCCCGGTGTAGTCGGCCCGGAACACGCCCTTCTCCTGCAACAGGGGGACGACCTTGTCGACCAGGTCGTCCAGCCCGCCCGGGGTCAGGTGGGGGACGAAGATGAAGCCGTCGGCCGCGTCGGACTGCACGAAGTGGTCGATCTCGTCGGCGACCGTCCGCGGCGTGCCGATGAAGGTCTGCGGCGTGGAGACCTCGATGGCGAGCTCGCGGATCGACAGGTTCTTCTCCTCGGCGAGGGCGCGCCACTTGGCCACCAGCTCGCCGCGGTCGCGGCGGAACGCCGCGTGGCCCTTGGTCACGCCCTCGTCCAGGTTCGGCTCGACGTCGGGCAGCGGGCCGTCGGGGTCGTATCCCGACAGGTCGCGGCCCCACACGGCCTCCAGGAAGTAGAGCGCCGTCTGCGGGCTCACCTGCGCGCGGCGGATCTCGACGGCACGCTCGGCGGCCTCGGCCTCGGTGTCGCCCAGCACGTACGTCACCGCGGGCAGGATCTTGAGGTCCTCGGGCCGCCTGCCGTACGCCGCGAGCCTGCGCTTGACGTCACGGTAGAAGGCGCGGCCCTCCTCCAGCTTGCTGTGCCTGCTGAAGATCACGTCGGCCGACGACGCGGCGAACTCGCGGCCCTCGTCGGAGTCGCCGGCCTGGATGATCACCGGGTGGCCCTGCGGGCCGCGCGGCACGTTGAACAGCCCCGAGATGTCGAAGTGCCGGCCCTGGTGGCGGAACGGCGTGACGCCGCCGGGCCGCAGGAACCGCCCCGACCGCGCGTCGGCGGCCACCGCGTCCGCCGCCCACGAGTCCCACAGCTCCCTGGCGGTCTGCAGGAACTCCTTCGCCCGGGTGTACCGGTCGGCCTCGGCGAGGAAGCCGCCCCGGCGGAAGTTCTCCCCGGTGAAGGCGTCGAAGCTGGTCACCACGTTCCACGCGGCCCGGCCGCCGCTCAGGTGGTCGAGCGTGGCGAGCCGCCGCGCCACCTCGTACGGCTCGTTGAAGGTGGAGTTGACGGTCGCGGCGAGCCCCAGGTGGGTGGTGACGGCGGCCAGGGCGGAAAGGACGGTGAGCGACTCCGGGCGTCCCACGACGTCCAGGTCGTGGATGCGTCCCTTCGCCTCGCGCAGCCGCAGCCCTTCGGCCAGGAAGAAGAAGTCGAACTTCCCGCGTTCGGCCGTCTGGGCCAGGTGACGGAACGAGTCGAAGTCGATCTGGCTGCCCGACGCGGGATCGGACCAGACCGTGGTGTTGTTCACGCCGGGGAAGTGCGCGGCGAGATGGATCTGCTTGGTCACGAGGACTCCTGGTGTCGTGAAACGGTCGCCCGATCTGCCGGTCTCACGCGACCGGCACGTCGGCGGGCACGCGTACGGTGGCGAACGTCGTCCGCCGGCGCAGGCGGAAGCCGAGCGCCTCGTAGACCCGGATGGCGGAGACGTTGCTCGCGGCGGCGTGCAGGAACGGCGTCTCGCCGCGGGCGCGGATGCCGGCGGCGACGGCCAGGACCAGCCGCGACGCCAGGCCCTGGCGGCGGAAGGCCGGATCGGTGCAGACCGCGCTGATCTCCGTCCAGCCGGGCGGGTGCAGCCGCTCCCCGGCCATCGCGACCAGCGCGCCGCCGCGGCGGATGCCCAGGTAGGTGCCCATCTCGATGGTGCGCGGCCGGAACGGGCCCGGCTGCGTGCGCGCGACGAGATCCAGCATCTCGGGCACGTCCGCCGCCCGCAGGCGGACCGCCTCGTCGTCGGGGGCGGGGACCACGTCGTCGCCGACGAGTTGCACGCCCTCGCCGTGCGCGACCACCTCCCACCCGTCCGGCAACCCGTCCGGCGCCGCGATGGCGTCGCCGGTGACCGCGACCGTCGCACCCGGCCCCGCGAGCTTGGCCAGGTCGTTCCAGTCCGCGGGGCCGGGCTCGTCGGGCAGCGCGAAGAACGGGGACACATCGTCCGGGTAGCGCAGCGCGCCGCCGCACCGTTCGGCGAAGCGCGCGTGCGGGCCGGTCAGCGACGCCCACGCGGGGTTGTCCAGGAGGTGCCGGTCGCTCACTTCGGCTCCCCTCGGGGCGCCTCGCCGCGGCCGGCGCTCACGCGTCCACCTCGATCACGATCTTGCCGCGGGCGTGGCCGTCCTCCACCGCGCGCAGGGCCTCGGGAGCCTGCGCGAGGGGGAAGGTCCGCGTGACGTACGGCCGGAGGGCGCCGCTCGCGGCGAGGTCGGCCACCGCTTCGAGCGTCGCCCTGTCACGCGCTCGCAGGACGAGGGAACCGCCGAGCCGCGTGACCGTCTCCCCGTCGGCCGCGCTGATCAGCTTCGACCGGTCCTTCAGCACCTCGGCCGCCTCCTCCAGCGCGGCGCCGCCGACCAGGTCGTAAACCGCGTCGACGCCGTCCGGCGCGGCCGCGCGGATCCGGTCGGCCACGCCGGGCCCCGGCTCGACGTGGACGACGCCGAGCGACTCCACGAAGTCCTTCTTGCCGGAGCCGGCCGTGCCGATCACGGTGACGCCGGTGTGCCTGGCGATCTGCGCCGCCGCCACTCCGACCCCGCCGCCGACGCCGGTGATCAGCAGGGTGGCGCCGGCCGGCAGTCCGAGCTGGCGCACGCCGTCGTAGGCGGTGGCGGCCGCCACGGGCAGGGTCGCCGCGTCGGCGAACGACAGGCCGTCGGGCTTGCGCGCGGTCAGCTCGCGGGGGAGCAGCGCGTACCTGGCGAATCCGCCGGCGACCGTGTTGCCGAACACCGCGTCACCGGCCGCGAACTCGGTGACGCCGTCCCCCGTCTGCTCGACCACTCCGGACACCTCGCGGCCGAACACGGCCGGGAACTCGACCGGGACGATCTGCGCGAGGTGACCCTCGCGCTGTTTCCAGTCCACGGGGTTGACTCCGGCGGCGCGCACCGCCACGAGCACCTGCCCGGGACCGGGCACCGGCCGTTCGACGTCCGCGAACGCCTCGACCTCCGGGCCTCCGTATCGGGTGAACACATATGCCTTCGGCATCGGACCTCCTGTCGTTCGTCCGCCTGCCACGTATCCTAGATAAAAACCTACTAAACAAGTAGGTGTTGACGGTATTGCGTCTATGTGCTGAAGATGAAGACATGTCAGACGTCCGGGGCGCGGTGACCGCGCCCGCCGTGCTGGAGGAGACGGCGGCCGAGTCCGCCGGCTCCCTGACCGTCGTCAAGGCACGCCACCCAGGGCGCTGGATCGCCGGCGCGGTGGTCGCGGTGCTGCTGGCGATGGCGGTCAACGCACTGATCACCAACCCGGCCTGGGACTGGCCGGTCGTCGGCGCGTACCTGTTCCACCCCTCGGTGCTGCACGCGGTGCTGTTCACGGTGGAGCTGACCGCGCTCGGCATCGTGCTCGGCTTCCTGCTGGGCACCGTGCTCGCGCTGATGCGGCTGTCGCGCGTCCCGCTGCTCGCGTCGGCGGCCTGGGGCTACGTGTGGCTGTTCCGGTCGGTGCCGCTCATCCTGCAACTGCTGTTCTGGTACAACCTCGCCGCGCTGTACAAGCAGATCTCGTTCGGGGTGCCGTTCGGGCCCGCGTTCTTCTCCGTCGACTCGATGGACCTGATCGGGCCGGTGACGGCCGCCGCGCTCGGCCTGGCGCTGCACCAGGCGGCGTACGCCGCGGAGATCGTGCGGGGCGGTTTCCTCTCGGTCGACCCTGGCCAGATGGAGGCGGCCGCCGCGCTCGGCATCCCGAGGGCCAGGCAGATCTTCCGGATCCAGCTTCCGCAGGCCATGCGGTCGATCGTCCCGGCGGCCGGAAACGAGATCATCGGCCTGGTCAAGGGCACCTCGGTCGTCTACATCATGGCGCTGCCCGAGCTCTTCTACCAGGTCCAGGTGATCTACAACCGCAACGGCCGGGTGATCGCGATGCTGCTCGTGGCCGCGATCTGGTATCTCGTCCTCACCACGGTGCTGTCGGTCGTGCAGCACCACGTGGAACGCAGGTTCGGCCGTGGCCTCGCGCGGGCACTGCCGCCCACGCCGCTGGAGCGGGCGCGCCGGATCCTCGCCGTACGGCGGGCCGCCCGGCGGCAGGGCCCGGCCTGGGACGGAGGCGGGCGGCGATGAGCACCCCCATGGTCGACGTGCGCGGCGTGCACAAGAGCTACGGCCCCCTGGAGGTCCTGCGCGGGGTGGACCTGACGGTCCGGCCCGGCGAGGTGACGGTGATCATCGGTCCGTCCGGATCGGGCAAGTCGACGCTGCTGCGCAGCATCAACCACCTGGAGAAGATCGATCGCGGCTACGTCGCCATCGACGGCGAGCTCGTCGGCTACCGGCGGTCCGGAGACCGGCTGTACGAGCTGCGGGAACGCGACATCCTGCGCAGGCGCACCCAGATCGGCTTCGTCTTCCAGAACTTCCACCTGTTCCCCCATCTCACCGTCAGGGAGAACGTGACCGAGGCCCCCATCTCGGCCCAGGGCCGCCCTCGCGAGGAGGCCGAGGCGCTGGCGGCCGAGCTGCTGGAGCAGGTGGGCCTGTCGGACAAGGCCGACGCATATCCGCGGCAGCTGTCCGGGGGGCAGCAGCAACGGGTCGCGATCGCCCGGGCCCTGGCGCTGCGGCCCAAGGTCGTGCTGTTCGACGAGCCCACCTCGGCACTCGACCCCGAGCTGGTGGGCGAGGTGCTGGAAGTGATGAAGGCGCTCGCCCGCAGCGGCACCACCATGATCGTCGTCACCCACGAGATCGGTTTCGCCCGCGAGGTCGCCGACACCGTGGTCTTCATGGACGCCGGTCAGATCATCGAGCACGGCCCGCCCGGGCAGGTGCTCGACCGGCCGGCGCACGACCGCACACGCGCCTTCCTCAGCAAGGTGCTCTGACCCCCCAAGGAATCGCATGCCATCCCTATCCCGGTTGTCCGTGCTGGGCGCGTCCGCGCTGCTGCTGCTGCTCGCCGCCTGCGGCACGGTTCCCGACGACGGCACCGTCGCTGTGGAGGCCGAGGCCGTCCCGCCCGGCGTCTTGAAGATCAACACGAGTCCGGAGCAGAACCGGATCCGGGCCGCGAAGGTGGAGGCGATCGCCGCCGAGGTGCCCGCCGCGATCCGGGACAAGGGGGAGTTCCTGATCGGCACCTCCACGTTCGAGCCGCCGCTGTCGTTCGTCGCCGACGACAACGTCACCCCGATCGGGGTGGAGGAGGACATCGCCTCCCTCGTCGCCGACGTGCTCGGCCTCAAGCTGCGCATCGAGGCCACGTCGTGGGAGAACCTGTTCCTCGCGGTGCGGTCCGGCAAGTACGCCGCCGGCTTCTCCAACATCACCGTCACCGAGGAACGCAAGGACATCTACGACTTCGCCACCTACCGGCTGGACCAGCTCGCCTGGGAGGTGCCGAAGGACAGCACGATCACCTCGATCGCCAAGCCCGCCGACGTCGCCGGGCTCAGCGTGGCCGTGGGCTCCGGCACCAACCAGGAGAAGATCCTGCTGGGCTGGGACAAGCAGAACCAGGCCGCCGGGCTGAAGCCCGTCCGGATCCAGTACTACAAGCAGGCGGCCGACACCTACCTGGCGCTCAAGTCGGGCCGGATCCAGGCGTACTTCGGGCCCAACCCGACCTCCGCGTATCACGCCGCGGTGAGCGGAGACACGAAGATCGTCGGCACCTTCTCCGGCGCCGGTCCCACGCTCCAGGGCCTCATCGCCGCGATGACGCAGAAGGGCAACGGCCTTGCCAAGCCGATCGCCGACGCCCTCAACGCGCTCATCAAGGACGGCACCTACGGCAAGGTGCTCGCCCGCTGGGGCCTGTCCAACGAGGCCGTCCCCGAATCCCTGATCAACCCGCCCGGCCTGCCCCGCGAGCAGTAGGCCGTCAGTAGGCCGTCTCCGCGAAGAGGCACCCGCCAGTTCGGCGGCGGGTCGGCCCGGTAAAGCAGGCGCCCACCCCTGGGGGCGGGGGTGGGCGCCGGAGCCGACGGGCCGCGGGTCTACTTGAGGATCGGGAAGCGGCGGACGAGCGGGATGGCGGCCCACCGGGTGCCGAGCCCGAGGGTGGTGCCGGCGCCCGCGAGGGCGAGGCCCGCCAGGACGATGGCGTAGACGATGTGCTCGTCCATGAAGGGGTTGGTGGTCAGCGGCAGTTCGGCGGCCCACATCATCAGCAGGAGCAGCCCTCCCGCCCCGGCGGCGATGCGCATGCCGATGCCGAGGACGAGTGCGGTGCCGATGCCGGCGAGGCCGGTCATGAACAGCCAGTCGACCCAGGCCTGACCCGCGAGGGCGCCGAACAGGCCGCCGAACGTGTGCTCGGCGGTGCCCTTGAGGAAGCCGGTGGTCGGGCTGCCGCCGTTGATCCACGCCTTGGCGGCGGGGGTGGCGAAGCCCCAGCCGAACAGCTTGTCCAGGAAGGCCCACAGGAACACCCAGCCGATGGCGATGCGGGCGGCGGCCCACACGTACCGGACCGGACCGGTTCCCGTGGTGGCGGGCGTCTCGCCGGGCGTGCGGGGGGCGGGGACGGTGGGAGCGGCGGCGTGGAGGTGGTGATTCCTCTGCTCGCGCCTTTCGACGGTGGCCATGACCGGCCCCTTTCGACGTCTTATCTCTTTTCTCGACATCTCAAGGAAACCGCGATCACCAGCCGCGCCACAGGTGCCGTACGGCACGCTCAGACCGGCGTGAAGTCCCCTGATCGTGGGACCTTCGGTCCGAGCCGGTCAGACGGGAGGATCGGCTCGGCCGGGGGTGGCCCGATCAGCTCCGGGGCGAGTCGCCGATGCCGATGACGGCCCGGCTGCTGCGGAGGAACGAGGCGGCGACGGTGGCCGGCTGGTCGAGATATCCGGCGACCATGGCGCCGTCGCGGATCAGCATCAGGTCATCGGCGACCTCGGCGGCGTTCGTGACCCCGAGCGGGGCGACGAGCTGCTCGAGCGCCGTCCTGTTCCAGCGGCGATGCGCCTCGACGGCCTTGCGGATCGGGCTGTCCGCGTCGGGGTATTCGGCGGCGGCGTTGATGAAGGGACAGCCGCGGAAGCCGGGCGTGCAGGCGATCGTCCCGATCGCCTCCGCGATCGCCCGCAGGGTGGCGTCGACATCGCCGTCGCCCTGCTTGACGGCCGCGCAGATGCCGTCCCGCTCCAGGGCGGCGCGGCGTTCGAGGTAGGCGACGACGAGGTCGTCCTTGCTCTTGAAGTGCCGGTAGAACGTGACCTTCGTCGTGCCGGCGAGGTCGATGACCTTGTCGACGCTCACCGCGCGGAGCCCATGCGCGTAGAACAGCTCGGTCGCCGCGTCGACGAGGCGCTCACGCATGGGGCTGCTGCTCATGCTCGAGATCATACGCATTCCTCCCTTGCGCCGGACTCGCCGGCGGGCTACCGTCTGCCAAGTAGAGTTACTAGTCATTCTACCTAGCTTGCCTGCCGAAAAGGGGAGACCATGACCACCGTCGCCGACAGAAGCGCCGGCCGCACCGCCATGGCGTTGCGGAACCTCTACGTCGTGCGCTTCGCGTTCGCCCTCGTCTGGGCGATCCTGCTGTTCCTGACGCAACCGGCCACCAGCCCGCTGGGCACGGCCCTGCTCGTGATCTATCCGCTGTTCGACGTCGCCGCGGCGCTCGTCGATCTGCGCTCCACGACCGCGCGCCCCACCGCGGCCCTGTACGTCAACCTGGTCCTCAGCCTGCTGACCGCCGTCGGCCTGGCCGTCACGGCGTCCTCGGGCGTGCCCGCGGCGCTGCGGGTCTGGGGCGCGTGGGCGATCACCGCCGGAATCGTGCAGCTCATCGTGGGCGTCAGCCGGCGCAGCCTCGGCGGCCAGTGGGCGATGATCCTCAGCGGAGGGATCTCCGCGGTCGCCGGCACCGCGTTCATCGTCCAGGCCGGCACCCCGGCCGCGTCGCTGACCAACCTCGCCGGGTATGCGCTCTTCGGCGGCATCTTCTTCCTCGTCTCCGCCCTGCGTCTGAACCGCACCGTCAAGAGCGCGTGAACCGCGCCCCGGAGCCTTCCGGCCGCCGACCACGCCGTCCCCTGAGCAGAGGCACCGCGCTGCTCGGGGGACGGCGCGCTGTTCGCGCGCGGGCCCCGAACCGCCGAACCTCGCCTCGCTCCTGGAAGACGCCGGCCTTCGGCCCTCCGAGACCGAGACGGGCATGTGGAAGGCCCTGCACGCGGCGCCGTCCGTGCCCCGGGCCGGGGAACTCGACATCCGCCGCGTCACCACTCCCGGGCAACTGGCCGACTACGCGAGCGTCCTGGCGGCGAACTGGAACCCGCCCGCCGTCACGGTGCGCCGGTTCTTCGGGGATGCCGCCACACGGGCGCTCGCCCCCGGCTGCCCGGCCCGCTATCTGGTGGGCTACGTGGGAGGCCGCCCCGTCTGCTCCGCCGAGGTCTTCCGCCACGCGGGAGTCGCCGGAATCTACAACATCGCCACCGTGGCGCCGGACCGCCGGCGCGGATACGGCGGTGCCGTCACCTCGGCGGTCCTGCGCGTCGCGTACGACGAGGGGCACCGCACCGTGGTCCTCCAGGCGTCGTCGGCCGGGGAACCCGTCTATCGCCGTCTTGGTTTCATCCCCTGCGGCGGCTTCAGCGAGTACGCCGTCAGTTGACGCCCCGGAAAGGCACTACCGGTCGTGATTCGCGGCTTTCTGCCCGGGTTCGGGGAAGTCCGCGGGGATGGCGCGCAGGTGGCCGGTCAGCCATCGTCCCGTGACGGCGATGGCCGCGAGCGCGGCGGCGGCCAGGGCGAGGTCGGGCCAGGCGGGGTGACGCACCGCCTCGACGAGCGTCAGCGAGGCGGCCAGGACGACCAGCACGAGGGCGAGCCCGCGGTGGAAGCGCCCCGCCTCGGAGTGCGGCCAGGGCCGCGGCCCCCGGACGATCTCGTGTCCGTCGTGCGAGGGAGCGTGGCCGGGCTCGCGATGGCGTTCGGAACGCCCCGCGACGCGGCGGGCCAGGAGGTCCAGCCCGGCGGCGGTGACGAGCAGCCCGGCCGCGTAGCCGTACGCGAGGACGGACTCCGTGACGAAGGGACCGATCATGCGCTGTCCACCGGCTCCCGGACGTCCGACAGCCGGGGCGCGGGGGTGAGCCCGGTGGCCGGGTCGGCCGCGGCCTGGCGGCCCCTGTGGCGTACGCCGAGCCAGGCGATCCAGCAGAAGGGCAGCACGCCGCCGACGATGAACAGCGCGTCGCCGGGCAGCCGCAGCCACTCCAGAAGCGTGGTGGTGCTGCCGGTGAGGTAGCCGAGCGAGCGCGCCTCGAAATAGCCGGAGGCCACCGACTCGTGCAGTTGCAGGAACCCGAGCGGCAGCAGGGTGGCGAAGCACATCCAGGCCAGGCCGATGTTGAGGGACCAGAAGGAGACCCTGGCCCACTTCTCCGGCCACCGGCCGGCGGGGATCAGGTAGCGCAGCACGAACAGTCCCAGGGCGACGGCGAGCATGCCGTAGACGCCCATCATCGAGCCGTGCGCGTGGTTGGCCGTCAGGCCGGTGCCGATCTCGTAGTAGGACACGATCGGGAGGTTGATCAGGAAGCCGAAGACGCCCGCGCCGAGGAAGTTCCAGAAGCCGACGGCGACCAGGAACATCACGGCCCAGCGATGCGGGAACGGCGTGCGCGACTCCATGTGCTGACGCGCTCCGAGCTGCACGAACGACCACGCCTCCACGGTCAGGAAGGTCAGGGGGACGACCTCCATCGCGGAGAAGAACGCGCCCAGCGCGAGATGCTCCACGGGCTCGCCGCTGAAGTACAGGTGGTGCATGGTGCCGATCACGCCGCCCGCCGAATAGAGGATGACGTCCAGATAGATCACCACGAGGGCGACCCGCTCCCGCACCACGCCGAGCTGGACGAACATGTAGGCGACCATGACGGTGGTGAACAGTTCGAGGAAGTCCTCCACCCACAGGTGCACCACCCAGAACCGCCAGAAGTCGGTGACGGTGAAGGTGTCGCCCGGTCGGGCCAGCAGCCCGACCGCGTAGACGCCGGGGATCGCCAGGCCGGCCAGGAAGAACAACCAGGGCAGGTTGCCGCGGCTGTCCCTCGCCAGGGTCCCGCGCAGCACCCGCCACATCATCACCGCCCACAGCGCCATGCCGGCGGCCAGCAGGATCTGCCAGACGCGGGGGAGATCGAGCCATTCGAACTGCTGGCTGCCCCAGAAGCTGCCCGGCGGGACGAGTCCGTGGATGCTCAGCCCCTCCGCGACGAGGGAGCCGGACGCCACGACCACCAGGGCGATCAGGAGCGTCCAGGCGAGCCGCCCCTGACCGCGTGGCTCGCCCCCGGCCATGAGCGGAGCCAGGAAGATGCCGGCCGCGAGGAAGGCGGCCACCACCCAGAACAGCGACAGTTGCAGGTGCCAGGTGCGGGCCAGGTTGAACGGCAGCAACCCGGCCAGGTCGAAGCCGAAGAAGCTCGTGAGGTCGGCCCGGTAGTGCTCCGTCGCACCGCCGAGCAGCACCTGGGCGAGGAAGAGCAGCGCGACGACGAGGAAGAAGAACGCGGTGACCCGCTGCGCGGGCGTGAGCGCCACCTGGTCGGGGGAGCGGAAGTCGACGGCCTCCGCCTGACGGCCGCGCCAGCCCAGATGGGCGCCCCACCGGCCGACGGCCCCGAACAGCGCCCCGATGCCGGCCAGCAGGGCGATCAGCGACACCACGCTCCACAGCACGGCGTCGGCGGTGGGCGCGTTGCCCACCAGCGGCTCGCCGGGCCAGTTGTTGGTGTAGGAGTAGCCCGCGCCGGGGCGTTCTGCCGCGGCGATCCAGGCCGTCCAGGACAGGAACGCGGTGAGCTGGTGGATCTGCCGCGGGTCGGTGATCGCGTACGGACGCAGTCCCTTGCCGGTGCGGGGGTCGGCGAAGTAGCCGCGATAGTGGCCGACGAGGGCGGTGAAGGCGTCCGCCTGCGCCGGCGTGTAGGTCAGCACCCCTGAGCGGGGGTCGTAACGGTTGGCGCGGAACTCCTGCCTGACCTGCTCACGGGCACGGTCGCCGCCGCCGTGGGCCCGCAGGGCGATGGTGGCGGCCCGGCGCAGGTAGTCGGCCGTGTAGTCCGGCCCGAGATAGCCCCCGTGCCCGAGCACCGACCCGTACTGCATGAGCCCGTTGGCGAGGAAGACCTGCTGCCCGTCGGCGACGTCGCGGCCGGTGAACACCTCCTGCCCGGACTCGCTCGCCACCAGCCGCGGCACGGGCGGCTTCGCGGCGTACGTACGGAGGGCGAGCACGCCCATGACGAAGAACCCGAACACCGACACCAGCGCCGCCGCCTGGATCCAGCGCCTGGAGACCAGAAGCCCTCTGCGCGTCCCCGCCCCTGGCACAATCGATCACCGATCTCGATCAGGAAGGGGGAGAGATCCCTACTCCTATCGGGCACGGGCCGCACCGGTCGAGAAGACACGCCCGCCGCGCCGGACTCCTGTGGTGCCCGCGGGAAACCGCGGGCACCACAGGAGGCGAGGGACCGATCGGGCTACCTGGAGTTGGGCCCGCCCGGTGTGGGCGCGTTGGACGTGACGAAGTCGTGGCAGAGGCTGTCGGCGTCGGTGCCGTCGGGCCAGCGGGCGTTGCTCCGGCCCGCGCCGGCGGCCGCGCCGGGCACAACGGCGATGCAGCCGCCCTGGCCCTGGTCGGCCTCCATGACGGCGAGTTCGGGGGTGGCGATGGTTCCGTTGCCGCTCGAACTGCTCTGCTGAGAGCCGTAGACGACGGCGTCGACGACCACGCCGCCTCGTTCGTCGAGGAGCGCGATGGAACCGGCGCTGGTGGACAGGGCGCTCCCGAACCACTGGTCAGGTGCCGGGGTTCCCTGGTAGCCCGCCGTCGTGACCAGGGGGTTGACCACGGCCGCGCCGATCGGGTGGGCCTTGAGCGGCTTGTCGAGCGTGAGACCGCCGCCCAGCGCCTGCACCGGCTCGCCGCTCGTGTGCGGGTGACGGGTCGGCGGCGAGAAGCTGATCCCGGTGCCGGGGTCGGACACGTCGACGCCCGACGCGTGGGCAAGCCGCAACGGCGCGGCCAGGTCGACGCCCGTGCCGTTCGCGCCGGTGGTGCCGACGTTCGCGACCGTGACGGTCTCCTTGCTCTCGCCGGTGTCCACCGTCAGGGTGTCGCCGACGGTCATGTTGGCGTCGGCCGCGACCTTGATGTTGGTCGCGCCCTCGGCGGCGTCGGCCGACAGGGTCGTCTGTGTGGCCGCCTTGCCGACCGCGGTGACCGTGGCAGGCTCGTAGTCGTCGCCCGAACCGATGCCGATCCTGTCCCCGACGGTGAAACCGGTCGCGTTCGTGACGGGCACGTTGGTCGAGTGGGCGGGGACCGTGATCCACGGCCCGGTGGAGACGGGAACGAACAGAGTCGTCGCCGGGCTGGCGGCCGTCCCGACCGACTGGATCGTGCGGGTCTCCCGCTCGCGCCCGGTGTCGATGTCGATCTGCTGGCCGGCCGCGAAGCCGGTCGTGCTCCTCAGGTTGATCGTGGTGTCCTTGTGGTCCGCGGGGGCCGCCAGCCCGGAGCCGGCGAGGCCGAGCAGGTAGTAGGCGCCGCTCGCGAGCCGCGTCCCGGCAGGGATCTTGGCCAGCGTGGTGCCGGGCGAGCCGCTCGGGGTGGTGGTCAGGGTCCAGCCGGAGATGTCGACGTCGTTCGCGGAGGGGTTGTAGAGCTCCACGAACTGGTCGGTCGCGTTGCTGCTCGTACGGAACCGGACCTCATTGATCTTGATGGGGAGGGCGTTGCGTACGGCTTGCGCGCTTTCCGTGGACTGGCGGCCCTTCACCGGGCCTGCGGGGTTCGTCCACTCGGCCCTGCCGGTCAGGTAGCCGGCGCCGGTCCTGTCCGCGGAGGTGACCGTGAAGGTCGCGCTCACGGTCTCACCCGGTGCGACCGACGGGAACGTCGCCGACTTGTCGCGGGTGTCCTTGACCGAGGCGGTCCATCCCCCGGGGGCGGACAGGCTCAGCTTGACGCCCACCGCGGCGGAGCCCGTGGTGTTCGTGAACGTCTCGGTGACGTCCTGCGCGGAGCGCGGGGTGAACGTGGTGGCCCGCGACAGCGCCAGACGTGTCACGTCATACTTGGCGGCCACGATGTTGGCCTGCACCGCGTCGGTGGTGGCCTCCGACGGGTAGCCCTTCGTCATCACTCCCTCGTAGAAGGTGCCCGACGAACCGTTGCCGTTGTCGCCGCCGGTGCCGAGGAGGACGGCGCCCTTCTTGTGCATGGGGTAGTAGTTGCTGTTGGTCAGCGAGCCGGGACGGATCCCGCTGTAGAAGGTCGTCAGAGGGCCGTCCTGGGCGTTGCCGCCGCGCAGATCCCACTGGTTCCCGCCGCCGCCGTCGACGACCGCGGTGACGAATCGCCAGGAGTCGATGGTCGGATCCGCCGGGTTCTGCTTCGCGTTGTCCCCGGAGAACAGGCCCGCCTCCATGTCGGCCATGATCCACGGGCCGGGGCCGCTGCCGCTGCCCCAGGCGGTGGCGGTGCCGAAGTACGTGGTCTCCATGGTGCCGGTGCCCACGGCGCGGCTGTTCGTCGAGGAGTTGCCGTAGTCGAAGCAGCAGCCGCTGTCATAGTGGGTGCCGTCGATGACGTAGTAGATGCCCTCCGGCTCGTCGCCCTTCGCGAGGCCGGTGGCGTTGTTGTTGCGGTACCCCATGCCCGGCATGATGTACACGCCGTAGGCCTTGTGGCCGCCGATCGTGATCGGCGCCATGTCCGCGATCGCGAGGGTGTCGTAGCCGCCGGCGGCCGGGCCCCGGAACGTGCCGGGCGGAGCCTGGTAGAGGTCGTTGCCGGTGCCGGACTGGTCGTAGATCTTGGTGATCACGCAGACCACGTCATGGCAGAACGCGTCCTGGGCGGCCGCGTCGGCGTATCCGCCGGAGTCCGGGGAGGGGTGGGCGGCGGGGCGGACGACGCCGATATCCCTGGTCGCGTTGTCCGAGGTGCGCATGACCTGGTAGAGCGGGCCGTTGTAGGACGAGTACAGCGCGCGCGTGGTGCTGTGGGCGGCGACGCAGGGCGTGCCGCCGGCGGCGTAGATGTCACAGGGGCCCTGCGGCCGGCCCGGGGCGGCGGGCGGCGCCGCATGCGCCTGCGGCGTCACCGCGAGCGCGCCGCCGATCAGCGCCAGTGCGGTCGCCGTACGACCGGCCAGGGTTCTGAGGCGTCCGCGTTCGATGGGGGGTCTGAACATGTCGGATCAACTCCTCCATGCGTCTCGCTCGACTGAGCCGACGTGCGGGGGCGTGGCCTGCCGATGTCCGGTTACGCGACCGCGGACACCGTCGCGCGGGCATGGACGATCCCGCGCCGGACGTCTCGGTCGGCACTCGGCAGGTCTCCGCTGACCGCGCTCTGTTAGCGCTAACAAAAGCGATCGCGTCAACGGGTTCGTCAATGGAGAGGGAGTCGGGAGCGGGGTCGACCTTGATCAACTGCCCACACTATGGCATCGGCCACAGGTAACGTCAAGGTTACGTACGCAATAACGGGCCGGTCCTTTCCGGGCGGCCCGGGTCTCGACCTGCGATGTCCGGGGCCGCCATGCGTGCCGCGGTGATCCCGCAGTGATCCCGGCGTGATCCCGGCATCATCCCGGCGCGCGGAACTCGCCGTCAGCGCCGGAACCGGATGAGCTGATCGGCCAGGCCGGGCAGGTCCGGCGCGACCAGGTTCGGCCTCGGCAGCGACTCGACGGGCAGCGGGGCGTGCCCCGGCCGGGTGATCAGTCCGGCGGTGTAGCCGCAGCTCTGCGCGCCCATCGTGTCCCACAGATGCGCGGCGACCAGGAAGCACGAGGCCGGGGGAACCCGCAGAGACTGCGTGACCAGGTGATAGGCCCGGGGTGCCGGTTTGAAGGCGCGAACCGTGTCGACGCTGAACTGCCGCTCGAAGTGGTGCGCGAGACCGGCGTGCTCCAGCGGGCTCCGGCCGTCGGCGTCGAAGGGCGAGTTCGTGAGCGTCACCAGGCGAAAACCGGCGTCCGCGAGCCGGGTCAGGCCGGCTTCCACGTCGGGATGGGGTGACATGGCCAGCATGGCCCGCCTGATCTGCTCGATGTCGGCGTCGGTGACCATCACCCCGTGGATGTCGCCGAGCATTCTGAGCAACCCCTGCCCCAGCGTGAAGAACTGCTCGTAGAGGCAGGCCGCGGTGATGGCCATCGAATACAGGAAAAGGTGGCCGAGCCATTCGCGCATCACCCGGGCGTCGCCGAATACGCGTTGGAAAAGCGGGTTCATCGACTCAAAGTCGATCAGCGTCTCGTTGACGTCGAACACCAGGATCGACGGCTCGCCGGCGGGGATCGCGGGCACGGCGTCGTCGTTCATCGGTGCGGCCCCCTTCCGCGTGAGCCCAACCATTATCGCGCCTGGACACGGCGTCACCGCAGGTCGGCCCCACTCTCCGCGCGCACTGGTCCGCCGCGTATCTGGTCCGCCGCACACCTGGTCCGCCGCACACCTGGTCCGCCGCACACCTGGTCCGCCGTGGAGCCGGCCATCCCGGCCGACGACGGCCGAGCCGCGGATATGACGGGTGTCATGGTCAGGACGCGACGTGCGGCACTGATCGCCGCACCGGCCGATCCGTACCGTAAAGGTCATGACGAACACGACATCATCGCAGCGTACGGACTGGCACGTCTCCCTCATCGGCGGCCTGAAGCGAAGGGGCGCGGAGCGGATGCCCGCGGACACGGTCGTCATCACTCCCGTCGGGGGAGCCGACCTCGACCTGCGCGACGCACGGATCGAGGAGGTCACCTCGGTGACGAAGATCTCGCTTCTGGGCGGCGTGCGCCTGCGGGTGCCCGCCGACGTCACGGTGGAGGTCGAGGGCTTCAGCCTGATCGGCGGCCGCTCGGTGGAGCCGGGACCCCCGGACACGCCGGACGCCTCCGGCCGTGTCGTCCGCGTCCGCAACTACAGCGTCATCGGCGGTGTCGACATCACCCGCGGCTGAGCCTCGTCCGAGTCAGCGGGGCCGCCGTCCGCCCTGATGCGGTCCCCCTGATGCGGTCCCCATGATGCGATCCAGGGTGCGGCGGCCCATCCGGCTCATGGCCGGGTTGGTCTCCAGGTAATACCAGACGAGTCCCATCGCCTGTGCGAAGGCCCACGCCTTGCCCCGCTCCCACTCGACGTCGTCGCACCCCAGGTCGAGACGGAGCACTTCGCGCGGCCCGGCCTCCAGCAGATGCCAGGCGCTCACGAGATCGAGGGCGGGATCGGCCGGCCCGAACCCGCCGCCGTCGAGAATCCCGGCAAGCCGGCCGGCGGACACGAGCACGTTGCCGGGGATGAGATCACCGTGGTTCATCACGTCGGCCGCTTCGCGCGGCAGGCTGCGGAACGCGTCCCACATGCGGCGCAGCCGGGGAACGTCCAGCAGTCCCTCGCTTCGCCCGAAGCAGGTCTCCATCCACGCGTCGTGGGCCTTGAGGTCGCCTCCCCGGCCGTTGCCGGAGAACGTACGGCCCCGCGTGCCGACCGCGCGCAGGTCGGTGATGAGATCGGCGAGGTCGTGGGCGAACGCGACCGACTCGCCCGGGTCCTCGTCGGTCGCCACGGTGCCGGGCAGCCATGTCTGCACCGACCACGGAAGCGGATATCCCGCACCCGGCTCGCCGAGCGCGACCGGCTCGGGGGTGGGGAAGCGGGTGGCGCCCGCCAGTTCACGGGCCGCCTCCGCTTCGGACTCCAGCCAACGGCGCGTCTCGTCGACCGGCCCCGGCTGCAGGGGGAAGCGGGCGGCGAGGTGGTCGCCGATCCGGAAGATGGCGTTGACCGTTCCGTGGGAGGCGACGCCCGTGACAGGCAGGCCCCGCCACTGCGGGAACTGCTCGGCTATCAAGGCGCGCACGGTCTCCGGTGTCACCGTCAGCTGGCCGGTATGCATCTTCACGCCGGTGAGGGTTCCGCGTTCGGGTCGTCTCCCGCAACCGGTTTTCGGCCCCCGCGAGACGGCGTCGCGAAATCACGGAGAACGATTCTCCGATTGCCGGCTTTCCGTTTCTCCGGCTGATTCTTTTTCCGCGCTTCGCCGCGCGGAAAAGCGAATTCGATTGCGGTGGTCGCGGCCTCGGCGCCGTCTCGGTCCTCGTTCACGGCGGCTGGAGGTCTCGGCGCGACGCCAGGCCGACCGGTGCGCCGAGCACCTTTTTGTCGTCTGTTCACTGTCGAAATGAGTCTTACTACCGTGTCCTCCCGGCAGGGCGCCCGCGCCCTTCGTGGAAAAGGAGGACCCTTACCGATGACTGGTGCCGAGAACGGGTTTCATGTGGGCCGGCGGTCCGTGCTGGCCGGTGTCGCGGGCCTGCTGGGAGCGGCGGCGCTGCCCGCGGCCGCCGCGCACGCGGACCCGAAGGAACTGCCGCACGGGGGCGGGCCGAAGGGGCGTTACCCGTCGAACTGGCCCGAGCCCACGCCGTACGGCCTGGCGGACACGCGAGTGGACCTGTGGCCGCGCGACGACAACTCCTTCATCCTCCCGCTGGAGCTGCGCCCCCGCGACGAGGAGCTCGGCCGGGTCTGGATGCGGGACACCTACGTCAACTGCTTCGACGTCGGCGGTCGTCCGGTCTACGTCGCCACCGGCACCACCCGGGTGCCCGGGCTGGCGGCGGCGGGCCCGTGGAACGACGGCATCTTCGTGTGGACGGCCACGTCGCTGCACGGGCCGTGGAAGCTGGCCGACACCACCGGCATCCGGCCGGACGCCGAGAAGGGCAAGGTATGGTCGCCCGAGTTCGTCGGCGAGAACCGGCCCGGCCGCACGGTCGTCGCTCCCTGGCAGGAATATTGGTATGACGACCAGTTCGGCAAGCGCGGCAACGCGTGGGCGCCCGAGGTGCACTACTTCCGCGGGAAGTGGTACATCGTCGCGTGCATGGGCGACCACTCCCAGAAGGTCGGCTCGTTCATGCTCGTGAGCGAAGGCGGGGTGGAGGGTCCTTACCGGCTCATCCAGGGCAACTACGACAAGCCCTTCGGGGACTCCTTCATCGGCGGGCCTGCCTTCATCAAGCCCGGCGCCTACCACCACATTGACGGCGGCATGTTCAGCGAGGGCGACGAGGCGTGGCTCGTGCTGCACAACAACCTGTACGCGAAGTTCCGGGATGACATGGAGGACATCATCCCGACGACGAACCTGCCGCAGTTCCAGCAGACGCCCTACGCGCCCGAGCCCTATCTCGAAGGCGCGTACGTGTTCAAGTACGGCGGCAAGTACTACCTCGTCCACGCCGCGTGGGACCGGTCGTCGGCCGGCCCCGACGGCGGCACGCGCTACGCCTACGACACGGCGGCCGCCGGCCGCGTGCAGTACCAGTACGACGCGATCGTCGCCGTCGCCGACAGGTTCGAGGGGCCCTACTCCAAGCGGTGGACCCTGGGCGTCGGCGCCGGCCACAACAACATCTTCGCGGACCGCAGCGGCCAGTTGTGGGCGACGTTCTTTCGCAACCCCAACGCCGGCTACTGGGCCGACCCGTCGCGCATCGACGAGGCCGCCGTGCCGGGCGTCGTACGGCTGGAGTGGACCGGCCCCGAGGGCGACCGTCTGTACGTCGCCCGCCGCAACCCCGGGCACAGCAAGGACTGATCACCCCCCGCGCCGTCGTGGCCGGCCTGCTCACCGTGACCGGAGACGGCGGCGTGACAGGAGCCCGGCACAGGCGGCGCACCTCGCACTCGGTGATCGGCGCGGTGGGGGAGGGCCCGATGTTGACGGCGGCCGGCCGCACCTGCGCCGTGCCCGCCCTGGACGAGGTGGTCTTCAACGTGATCCCGCTCTGCGGCAGCGGAACGACCTGCCCGGCGGCGACGGTCATGGCCTCGCTCACACACTTCTGAACGGCGGGAAAGCGGCGGGCTTCCGGTCCGCTGCCGTCAGGCGTCCGGCTCGCGTACGGCTATTTCTCGGCCGCAGATGGCTGGACGGCGTTTCGGTCGTGTTAGCGCGGCAGTCATTCCGGCTGTCGACCATTCCCGGTGGACGTTCGCCTCGCCGCCACCGGGGAGCATCATGGATCCCGCCCTCAGCCGCCGTGCCTTCCTCCTCACCTCCGGAATGACCGCCTCCGGGGTCGCGCTGGACATCGCGCTTTCCTCCGTCCCGGCCGCCTCCTCGGCCGTGACACCGTCGACGGCCGCACTCATGACGACGGTCCACACCGTCGCGCGACCGCGCGGCGCCAGTGGGTATCGCCGGCTGTCCGACGGCCCCGGCTGGCGGCGGGTGACCCGCACCGAGCTGGCCGGGGCCGGAAAGGGCAGGGCCGAACGCCGCACGGCGCTCGCCTGCTTCGTCCAGTTCACCGACCTGCACATCACCGACGTGCAGAACCCGCAGCGCTACGAGTTCCTGCGCGCCGCCGACCTGGGCTCCTGGCGCCCGCAGGAGACGCTGACCGCCGTCGGAGCCGTCGCGCTGATCGAACAGGTCAACGCCCTGCGGTACGGCCCGGCCACCCGGGCGCCGATCGGCTTCGTCATGACCACCGGCGACAACACCGACAACAACTCCCGGATCGAGCTGGAGTGGTTCCTCACCGCCATGAGCGGCGGGCGCTTCACCCCCGGCACCGGCGACCCGGGCGCGTACGAGGGCGTGCAGGGCTCCGGCCTGGGCCTCTACTGGCAGCCCGAGTCAGGCGTACGCGACATCGACAAGCGGGCGGGGTTCCCGCACCTGGAGGGCTTCCTGGAGGCGGCCGTCCGCGAGGTGAGCAGCCCCGGCCTGGCCGTGCCGTGGTATTCCACCATCGGCAACCACGACCGGCTCTTCGGCGGCGCCTACTCCGCGGCCGGCGGCTTCTTCGCCGACCTGGCCACCGGCTCGCGCAAGCTGTTCGACCTGCCCGCCTCCGAGGCCGGCGCCGTCTATCGGGCACTGCGCCATGGCGACCCCACGGGCGCCCGCTTCCGCGCCGTGTGGCGGCACTACCGGCGCAGGGCCCGCACGGTCACCGCCGACGAGCGCCGCGCCCCCGTGAGCCCGCACGCGTACATAGCCGCTCACCTCGATCCGGCGTACGCCGGGCCGGGACCGGTCGGCCACGGCTACACCCGCGACAATCTCGACAGCGGTCGCCTGGACTACGCCTTCCGGATCGCCGACGGGGTCGTCGGCATCAGCCTGGACACGACCGACCGCGGCGGCGACTACCGCGGATCGGTCGGCACCCGGCAGCTCGCCTGGCTGGAGCGGACGCTGAAGACCCACGCCGCCGACGTCGCGCTGATCTTCAGTCACCACCCGAGCTGGGCCATGACCAACCTCGTGCCCGATCCCGCCCGCCCGCACGAGAAGCGCCACGGCGGCCGGGAGCTGCTGGCGGTGCTGCGGAAGCACCGCAACGTGGCCGCGTGGATCAACGGTCACTCCCATCTGAACAGGATCGTCCCGCATGACGGCTTCTGGGAGATCTCCACCGCCTCCCACGTCGACTATCCGCAGCTGGCGCGGGTGATCGAGCTGGCCGACAACCACGACGGGACGCTGTCGCTGTTCACCACGCTGGTGGAGTCGGCCGCGCCGCACCGTACGGATTTCACCGACCTGTCCCAGAGCGGCCTGGCCGCGCTCTATCGGGAGCTCTCGTTCAACTCACCGGGCCTCCGGAGCGGGCTGGCGGGTATGCCGGGTGACCGCAACACCGAGCTTCTGGTGAAGAAGCGCTGACGGCGCGTCCGCGTCGAAAAGCGCCGACGGCGGTGGTGGAAAGCGCGGCGGTCACCCGGCATCACCGTCACAGCGTGACGGTCGAGACGACGGCGTCGGGGTCGATCGCAGCGTGAGGTCGACACAGGGGGTGTCATCGTCTGCGGACCTCCGGCCGCCACGCCCATCCCGCGCGCCGAGCGCGACGCCGTGTTCGCAGGCACGGTCGCGCGGGTGTATCGCCTGTGACGTGCGATCACCCGGGCAGGGACGAGCATTTCCGGCCGCCCGGGAATCCGCTCTGTCTGCTCCGTACGACAAGCCCACCACAGTGACGGCGGCCGGGGATCGTCGCGGAAGCTCTTCCCCGAGGTGGACGTGGTGGTCACGCCGCCTTTGCCTCACCCTTGCGCCCACATCGGCGGCCCGAGCTTCGACCGTCCACATCGCCGGCCCCAATGATCACCGTGGGACGGCGGTGTCGGCCATGGGGCGGGCCGAGCCCGGCACGTCGGCCGGTCGGTTGGGACCGGTGCCGCGGACCGGGGGGCCGCCGGCCGGGGTCACGGACTGGGGCGCGGCGTCTTCTCTCCGCTCCGAACCGCATTAGGCGGCCCTATGGCGGGCTCAGCTCAGCAGATGGTTCCAGGTGATGGCCTGGTTAAGGACGTGGGGGAACTTCTTCATCCCGTATCGCGTGTAGGCCTCGACATGTTCGCGCATACGCTCCTCGGAGCTGGCGGCGTCGCGCTTCGCCAGCGCCTGGTAGATCTCCTCGTGCGCCTTGAGGATGGCGGAGCGGCGGTGGCTCGGATAGTCGATTCCGATCGCGGTGCCGTCCAGGATGCCCAGAAGCGACTCGACGAGGTACGCGAACAGCACGTTGCCCGACGACCACGCGATGATGTCGTGGAACTTCTTGTTCTCCTCGAGGAACAGCTCGCGGTCGTCCAGGCTGCACCGCATGGACTCGATCGTGCCGGCCAGTTGGTCGAGCTGGGCGTCGGTGATGTGCTGCGCGGCCAGCCTGCCGATCATCGGCTCGACCGCGTTGCGTACCTCGACGATGGTGCGATACTGCGCGTGGTTGAGCTGCATGAGCAGCATCAGGGTGTTGGCCAGGTTGGACGCGGTCGGGGCGGTGAGCACCGGGCCGCCACCGGGCCCGGGCTTCAACGTGATGACGCCCTGAAACTCCAGCAGACGCAGGGCTTCGCGCAGGGTGCCGCGCCCCGTCTCGTATTGTTCGAGCATGCCGCGTTCGGACGGCAGCAGGTCACCGGGGGAGAGGCCGGCTCGCATCGCGTCGCGGAGGATGCGCTGGGCCACGAGCATCGCCGCTTTCGGTGCGCGGGTGGTGGTCACGGCGGCTACCTTTCGAAGATTACCATAGTCACCATTATAAGGAACGATCGGCTAATTCGTAGCCCCGGTGAGGGACGGCGGGGAACTCCTTCCCGCGACAGGCCGCGCCGGGGAGCCCGGCCCTCGGTGGTCCGGCTTGTGGCCGGTCACGCAACCTACGCCTCGTGATCCCTTCCGAGGGCGGCGTGGTGCGGAGATCGTGCGGCGGTACGGCGGCAACTGTCCATGTTCCATTATCCATGTTAATGATAGTCATTCTAACTGGTGTGTGAGGGTGAGTGACCAGCGTCTCGCGGATGTGCCGGCGCGGGAACGGTCCAGATCACCTGGCCCAGTCGATGAACGCACGCATCGAGTGCCTATGCGGTCGCAGGGCTCGGTCGGTGTTGCAGGGCCGTCCGCGGGCGGCCGTCACCGTCCGCCCTGTCGGAAGCGAGAAAAATCACAAAGGGCCGTCAACGCCGGGTGAAGGAATTCGGGCGGCGATTTCGGTGGGATCTTCCGTCCCGAATACCCACCACTGTCCTGCGCTTGCTCTTCCTCCGGTGCCGGGCGTCGTCGTGGCGCACTCACTCTGTCCGTGCGAGCCGTCGTGCCGCACCGGCTTCCTCCGTGAGGAGATGCTGGCCGCGCCTGAGAAGAAGCCCGTTGCGGTCGTGCCCGTCCCGACCGGTCCTGGTCCCGCATGTCCGCTGGCGAGCAGTGTTCCAGCCGCAGGCCAAACAGCACGATCGTGCCGCCGGCGGGAAGGCAAGTCGGCCGCAGCGCCGGAAGGAAGCCTGCGGTACTCGCGATCCCGTGGAATAGTTGGCGTCTTGTCCGGTCGAATGGCGTACCGCGGACGGGAGGGGCGCTTCCTCCGGTCATCGCTTCATGAACGTTTCCGTCTGCGTTGACCGGTCACTTAAGCTGTGATCGAATTTATGGTCAACGACTCGCAGCGCGCCGAGCGAGTGGGCGGATCGTTCTCCCTCGTTCGGCGCATGGGGTGCCCGCCTCGCCGTGAGGCTCTCGTATGACGAGGCGTGGCATGTATCCGCGGACCGTGCGAAAATATATGTATCATTGTATTGGTAATGATCGACGGGTTGGCTTAGAGGGGTGAAATGTCTCAGCCGCACATCAAACGGGGGCTCAAGGTGGCCGAGGCGGTTGCTCAGGACATCGTGCGCAAAATCGGCGCGGAGCGGATGCCCCCGGGCACGCCCCTGCCTCCCGAGTCGCAGATGCTCGAGGAGTACGGCGTCGGCCGCGGCTCGCTGCGCGAGGCGCTGCGGATTCTCGAGGTGCACGGGCTGATCATGCTCAAGCCGGGCCCGCGCGGCGGCCCGATCGTGACCGGGGTGAGCCCCGTCGCCTTCGGCCAGATGGCCACGCTGTACTTCCAGGCGCAGCAGATGACCTTCCGCGAGCTGGTGGAGGCCCGGCTGGTGATGGAGCCGGTGATGGCGCGCCTGGCCGCGGAGCGGCGCGACCCGGCGAAGCTGGCCGAGCTGCGCCGGATAGCCGAGGGCACACCGGTCGACGACGAGCCGCGCTACTTCGACTCGACCAGGGACTTCCACCAGTTCGTGGCGTCCATGTCGGGCAACGGCATGCTCAACCTGTTCGGTGGCGCGCTGAGCGAGATGTTCCGGGCCAAGGTCAGCGGGGTGCTGTTCCCCAAATCGCGGCGCTCCGAGGTGCGCGACGTCCACGCTCAGATCGCCCGCGCGATCGAGGAGGGCGACGCCGACTCGGCCGAGCGGTTGATGCGCGAGCACATGGAGGAGTACGCGAACTACGTGAAGCGTCGCCACCCCGTCCTCATGAACGAGGTGGTGGGCTGGCACTGAGAGCCGCGGCGACCGCCCGGGTCATCTCGCACCGGCCGGTTCGCGGTCTCATTCCAGGCACGAGAAGCGCCCTCGCTGAGCCTTCCCCCGCCGTACGCGGGACCTCTCCTGGTCACGGTCAGGGAGGGCCGCGACTCGTGCGCTGACGAGGTCGCCGAGGGCGCCGCGAGCAGTCGGCCCCGGTGCGGGCCTTGTCCGCGTCGTCATCGATCAGCGGCTCGCGTCGGGTGACCACGTCGCGGTCTCGCGTGCGGCCGAGCCGCTCGATTTCCTCTCGCTGAATTCGCCGTACGGCGCGCCGGATCGGCGGGGCCCCGCCATCAGCGGCAGCAGGAACATGTCGGCGCCGAAGTCCATGTCGCCATCGAGCGGCGCGCGCCGGCAGCGGCTGCGGGGCCGGCCTGCTGCCCGGGCAGTCCTGAAAACTCAGACCGATGAGTAGCCGGCATCGCGTGCCGCCCTCACCTGCTCCCGCGTCCGCTCGTCGCCTTCCACATATGCCCGATGCCGCGCGCGTCTGCCCGTGTCCCCCGCGCGACGCGGTGAGCCGGGCGGGCCGGGCGGGACGGGCGGGACGTCGTTCATGACAGCCAGGCCGAAGCGCGGCGGTCACAGGCAAGAGCTATCTATGCGAACCATTACGCCATACATACGGCTTGCCGAGAGTGCGCTCCGCAACCCTGCCCGGTCGCCGCCGTTCCGGCTCCTCCCGCTTGAACCATACTATTATAATAGTTAGTAGTGTTTGGCATGGTGATCCCGTGCGGCGACTCCAGGAGGAACACGACCATGGCTGAGGCACGGGACGGCACGTCGGCAGCGGGCGGATCCGCAACCTTCTCATCCCCGGGTTCGAGCCGCACGGCTACAGCGCCGAGACGCTCGGCTTCTACCGGCTGCCCTTCTTCGTCGAGCGGGTCCAGCAGCTCGCCGAGGTCGTCCATCGCGGCGGCGCGGTGCTGACGTCCCAGCTCAGGATTATCGGCGCCAGCGCGACGACGAGTACGGCGGCTCGCTGGAGAACCGGGCCAGGTTCGCGGTCGAGGTGCTGACGGCCGTACGCGAGGAGATCGGCGACGGCATGATGCTCGGCGTGCGCTTCAACGCGTACGAGGAGGCGCCGGGCGGTTATAACGCCGCGGACGGCGTCGAGATCGCGCAGTATCTGGAGTCCACCGGGCTCGTCGACTTCCTGCACGTCGTCGTCGGCTCGACCTGGGGCGACCCCAGCTACATCCAGCCGCAGTACTACGCCCCGGCTCAGTGGTCCGCGCTCGCGGGCGACATCCGCAGGAGCGTGCGCATCCCCGTCGTCTACACCAGCCGGGTCACCTCGGTCGACGTCGCCGAGCGGGTGCTCGCGGACGGCCACGCGGACGTCGTCGGCATGGCCCGTGCCCTCATCGCGGAGGGCGAGATGCTGACCAAGGCGCGGGAGAACCGCCTCGACGAGATCAGGCCGTGCATCGGCGGCAACGACTGCATCAGCCGCCGCTACGTCGAGGGGCTGCCGTTCGGCTGCGCGGTCAACCCGCACGCGGGCCAGGAGGTCGACGGGCCGTGGGCCCGCGCGGCGCGCCCGCGCCGCGTTCTCGTCGTGGGCGGCGGACCGGCGGGCATGGAGCTCGCCGCGCTCGCCGCCGAGAGCGGGCACACGGTCAGCCTGTGGGAGGCGGACGGCGAGCTCGGCGGGCAGTTGCGCATCGCGGCCGAGGCTCCCAGCTACGACCAGTACCGCCGCTACCTCGACTGGCAGGCGCGCCGGCTGGAGCGGGCGGGCGTCGAGATCCGGTTCGGCATACGGGCCGACGCCGACGCGGTCCTGGCGGCCGGCGCGGACGTGGTGGCGGTAGCGACGGGCGTGACCCCGCACCGGCCGCCGATCGACGGGGTCGACGGCGCGAACGTCCACGACATCCGTGCGGTGCTGCGCGGCGCGGCCGTCGGGCGGCGCGTCGTCGTCGTGGCCCAGGACGACCATCTGCCGCCGCTGAGCGTGGCCGACTACCTCAGCGAGCGCGGGCACGAGGTGATGCTCGTGTACGCGACGCCGGGGCCCGCCCAGTTGCTCGGCCGCTACATCGTGGGCGGCATCCTCGCCCGGCTGTACTCTCGGGACGTGCGGCTCCGCTTCCTGGAGGAGGTGACCGGGATCTCGGACGGAGCCGTCCGGGTGGCCAACGTCTACTCCAGGCGGACCGAGGAGATCGCCGGCGTCGACTCGGTTGTCCTGGCGTGCGGAGGCGACGCGGACGACGCGCTCTACCAGGCGCTCCGGTCGCGGCATCCGGAGGTGCACGTGCTCGGCGACGCGTTCGCCCCGCGCCGGCTGGTCGCCGCCACCCGCCAGGCGTACGCGCTGGCGAAGGAGCTGCAGAAGTAGGGGAAGGCGCCCGCGCCGGAGACGCCACCGGTGACGGATGCCGGCTCCTGGCACACCTCGCCGCCCGGGTGCTCCGGTGCGGCCGGGGCTCACCCCTCGCCCGGCGAGCTTTCCGCCGTCCGGCCCGGCGACGCGGCGGGGCGTGCGGGGAGCGGGGAGCCGAGCCCGCGGCCCGGCCGGAAGACGGGCACGATGCACAGGATGACCAGGCTGATGACCAGCAGCGTGGCGTAGCCGGCGTCGAAGCCGCCGGTGAGGTCGTGCAGCAGGCCCAGCATCAGCGGGCCCGAGGCCCCGCCGATGTAGCCGACGAGGGTGACCATGGCGCTGAGCTGGGTGGCCTCGTCCCGGTCCGCGGCGGCGTCGATGATCAGGACCAGCCCGAGGGAGAAGCTGCCGCCGATGCCGAGGCCGAACAGGCCGACGGCGGGGATCGCGAGCGCCGCCGGCGCGGCCACCATCCCCGCCAGCCCGAGGGCGACACACGCCAGGGAGACGGCCAGGAGGGGCCGCCGGTCCCGGGTGTGGTCGGTTATCGGGGGCAGGGTGAGCATCGCGACCAACTGGACGAGCTGGAAGAGGCTGAACAGCGCCGCCCCGTCCTGCGCCGGCAGCCCGCGTTCCACGTACGAGGGGGCGATCCATGCCAGGCCGCTGAACCCGACGATCGTCTGCAGCACCGTGTAGAGGGTGATCCAGCGGGCCGTCGCGCTCTTCCACGGGGACCGTCGCGGCTTCTCCCGCGCCGCCTCGGCGGCGGGCGTACGGGACAGGCGGGGGAGCAGGGCGAGCCACGCGAGCGCGGTCAGCGCGGCGGCGACGCCCCAGGCCCCGAGGGCGGGCCGCCAGCCGCCGAGCCGTTCGGCGAGCGGCCCGGCGGTCCAGGCCGCGAGGGCGACCCCGCCCGCCATCGCCGTCGAATACAGGCCGGTCGCCAGGCCGGGCAGGCGGGGCAGGTGATGGGTGATGAGGCCGGGTATCAGCACGGACACTCCGCCCATGCCGAGGCCGGCCAAGGCCGCCGACACCAGCAGCACGGCGATCGAGGTGGCCTGGAACCGCATGAGGCAGCTCAGGGAGAGCGCCCCGAGCAGCACGGCCGTCGCGCTCTCCGCGCCCGTGCGCGCGGCCAGGCGGCGTACGACCAGGGCGGACAGCCCGATGAAGACGACCTGGGCGGAGGTGAGCAGCGCCTGCGCGGTGGCGGGCAGGCGCAGGTCGTCGCTGATCCGCCCGAGCAGCGGGGGGATGCTACCCATGCCGGCTCGCAGGTTCAGCCCGATGACGGTCACGGTCAGCAGGAGCAGCCAGGCGGGCAACGGGCGGACACCCGCGGCGTTCCGGCCGGCCTTCGTCGCCACGGACGTCCGGTCTGCCTTCACAGTTCTCCGTTTCTTGTACGGCTGTCGCGGTCCGGCCCGCACCGGGCGGCGAACGGACCGTACGGCCGGGCTGGTCGTGGTCGCGGCCGTACGGTCGGGGGAGAAGGGAGAAGGGAGAAGGACGCGTTCAGGGAGTGGACGCGCCGCCCAGCTCGCCCGAGACGAGGTAGGCCAGGGTGATGCCCCGGCCGAGGGCGAAGCCGCTGTTGTAGCCGCTGCCCATCGTGGTGAGCGCCGCGACGGACCCCACGGCGTACAGGCCGGGGATCGCGGCGCCGGCGTCGTCGAGCACGTGGCCGTCGCCGTCGATGCGGACCCCGCTCGACCCGATCCCGGTGCCGACGAACTTCAGCCGCAGGCCGTGGAACGGCGGCCGGCTGATCTCCCCGAGCACCGGGTTCGGCTGGTTCTGCGGGTCCCCGGCGAACCGATTGACGTAGGTGACGGTGCCGCGCCCGAAGTCCGGGTCCTCGCCGCGGGCGGCGTGCTCGCTGAACCTGGCCGCGGTCAGCTCCAGCTGCTCGCCGTCGATGCCGAGCGCCTCGCCCAGCTCGCGCAGCGTCGGCTCGGAGACGACCCAGCCCTCGGGATACTCGCCGCCCGGGGGCGTGGCCGCGAGCCCGTACTTCTGGCGGTGCCGGTCGTCCCAGATCAGGAAGAAGGGCAGGTGCCTGTCGTCCCGGTCGAGGGTCTTCGCCACGATGTCGACCCAGTAGGAGTCGTTGCAGTAGCGCCGCCCCGTACGGTCGACGATCATGCTGTGCGGCATCGCGAACTCGGGACCGTAGCCGTAGCCGGTGCCCACCTGCGACTTCCAGCCGGGCAGGATCGGGACGCTGGTCGCCGGGATCTTCGCGATCGCGCCGCCGACCGAGGCGGCGAGCCTGATGCCGTCGCCGCGCAGTGACTCGGGGGCCACGCTGCCGAAGTCCTCGGGGTCGAGCCCCAGGAACTCGCGGACCAGCTCGGGGTCCCAGTCATAGGTGCTGGTGGCGAGCACGACCGGGCCGCGCAGCTCGACGGGCCCCTGCGGCCCCTCGGCGCGGGCGCCGACGACCCGTCCGCCGTCGTCGCGCAGCAGCTCCATGACCCGGTGGGAGAGCCTGATCTCGACCAGGTCCTCCTTGAGCAGCCGGGCCAGGAAGCACGCGACGACGCCGGTCCCGAAGGTCAGCGGGTCGCCGCCCGCCGCCTGCCGGTGGTGGTGCTCGCGCCCGCCGGCCTGGCCGAAGGCGGGCACCCCCGCGTGGTCGGCGATCGTGGTGTCTTCCTCGGAGTCTTCGACGTACGAGGCCCGGCGGCCCTTCAGCAGCATGTCCCGGTAGGTGGTGCCGATGGGGAAGTAGGGGCTGACCCGCAGCCGCTCCCGCCACTCGCCGAGCACGCTGCCGTCGATCACCTCGTTGGTCAGGTAACGCCCGGCATCGAGCGCGCCGTCCGCCTCGTTGTGGTAGTCCGCGAGCCCGGGGATGACGGTCCACCGGATGGCCCCGACGTCCTCCCAGTGTTTGACCGCCAGTGGTGAGGTGTTCAGCCAGCGCAGCAACGCCTGCTCGTCGAGGACCTCGGGGTGTTCGTGGGCGATGGCCCTGACGTAGCGCTCCGTGGTGCTCAGGTCGTCGTTGATCCCCTCCCTGGCGGCGACGTGGTTCGCGCCGCACCACCCCTGGCCGCCCGAGTACGCCGCCGCGCCCCCAACGAGCTCGCTGGCTTCGAGGACGATCGCAGGCCGCCCGTGCAGGGCTACTCCGAGCGCCGTGGCCAGACCGGAGAGCCCGGCGCCGACGACGATGACCGGCTCCGTGCGGGCCTCTTCCTGCTTCGTGTCGACCGTCATCCGTTCTCCTTCAAGGGATGTGAAGCAGCTAACAAGGAATATGATGAGCATGGTTTCTGTCAAGGCTCACCGCTCGGACCTGCGCTTCCAGTCGATCAACGACGCTTTCGCATCTGTTTCTCAGAGTCCTCCGCAAGGTATGGACATGGCTGAATATTGATGCTTATGATCCGCAGCTAGTGCACAGCAAAGGCGGTGTGTGCGTGGGCTCCGCCGCCCTCAGGAAGCGAGCATGCATGTGTGACCATGGCGCCATCGAGAACGTTCTCAATCGCTACAGCCTGGCCTACGACGAGAACGACATGGAGGAGATGGCCGACTGCTTCACCGAGGACGCTGTCCTCACGATGCGCATCCAGGACGGCGACCTCATCGGCCCCTTCGAGGGGCGCGAGGCGATCGTCCAGCTGATGAAGGACTCCCTCGCCTCGCAGAACGACCAGCGCCGGCACCTGACCACCAACCTGATCATCCGCCAGACCGGCGACGACACCGCGACCGCGGTCTCCTATCTCACTCTCATCGCCATCCAGGACCAGAAGCTCAACGTCTTGTCGACCGCCAAGTACGACGACGAGCTGGTCCGCGGGGACGGCGTGTGGCGCCTGAGCAAGCGGCACATCGCCCTCGACCTTCCGTACTGAGCGTTCCGAGGCAGGTGTTCACATGAACCAAGGGCTCATCCCCGCCAAGTGGGCCGCGCTGACCCCCAACGGGCAGGCCGTCTACGACGTGCCGAACGACCGCCGCGTGTCCTGGCGCGACTTCGACGCGATGGTGCGCAGGCTGGCCAACGGGCTGCGCGGCCTCGGCCTGCAGCCGGGCGACCGGGTCGCGATGCTGTCGCGCAACTGCGTGGAATACCAGGCGCTGTACTTCGCGGCCGGCCGCGCCGGGCTGGTGACCCAGCCGCTCAACTGGCGCCTGGCCGTCCCCGAGCTCGCCTCCATCGTGCTGGACGCCTCGCCAAAGGCCGTGATCAGCGCGTCCGAGTGGTCGGGCGTCATCGAGCAGCTCCAGCGTGAGGTCGACGTGCCGAACTGGCTGCAGTTCGGCGACGACAGCGACGGAAGCCTCGACCGCCTGATCGCCTCGTCCTCCGACGACGAGCCGGAGGGGTCGTCCAAGGTCGCCGACGACGACCCGTTCTTCATTCTCTACACGGGCGGGACCACCGGGCAGTCGAAGGGGGCGCTGCACACACATCGCAGCGCCGCCGCGGGCATGCTGAACCAGACCGTCGCCGAGCGCATCGTGCCCAGCGACGTCTACATGCTCACCGGGCAGATGTACCACATCCCGATCGTGCTCGCGATGAACTACATGAAGCACGGCTGCCCGCTGGTGCTGGTGAACTTCGAGGCCAAGCAGGCCCTGGAGATCATCGAGGCGGAACGGGTCTCCGCGTTCCTCGGCATCACCACGATGCTCAACTGGATGATGGCCGTGCCCGGCTTCGAGAACTACGACATCTCCAGCCTGCGCAACATCCAGTACGGCGGCGGCCCCATGCCGTCGAGCATCGTCCGCCAGGCCCTGGAGATGTTCCCGTGCACCCTCATCCAGGGGTACGGACAGACCGAGGGCACCACCATGTGCTTCCTGTCCCAGGAAGACCACGCCAGCGCCATCGCCGGCATCCGCCCGGAACGGCTGCGCTCCTGCGGCCGCGAGGGCTTCATCACCACCGTGCGGGTGGTGGACCCCTCCGGCAACGAGGTGCCGCGGGACGGCAAGACGCCCGGCGAGATCGTCGTCCGCTCCGAGGCGAACATGATCGGCTACTGGAACCGCGCGGACCTGACCGCGCAGACCCTGCGCGACGGGTGGATGTGGACCGGCGACGTCGCCACCTGGGACGAGGACCGGTACGTCTTCATCGTCGACCGGGCCAAGGACATGATCATCTCCGGCGGCGAGAACATCTACAGCGTCCAGGTGGAGGAGGCCATCGCCCGTCACCCCGCCGTGCTGGAGTGCGCGGTGATCGGTGTGCCGGACGAGGAGTGGGGCGAGTCGGTCAAGGCGGTGGTGGTCCTCAAGCCCGGTATGCAGGCCACCGAGCAGGAGATCATCGACCAGGCCCGCAAGCACCTGGCGAGCTACCAGAAGCCCCGCTCGGTGGACTTCGTCGCCGAGCTGCCGAAGGCGCCCACCGGCAAGATCCTCAAGCGTGAGCTGCGCGCGCCGTACTGGGCCGAGCGGGAGCGCAATGTCTGAGCGGACCGCACCGGGACCGTCGCCCGCCGACCCGCGCGAGCACGTCGGGCGGCGGTTCCCCGGGGGAGTCTTCACCGTGGAGCCGTGGCGCGCCTGGCTCGTCGCGGACACGGTCCTCGGCGAGCCGGGCGGCGAGGTGGCGCACCCGCTGTTCGTCTGGCTCGCCGCCACCGGCGCGATGGGCGTCACCTGGGACGAGCTGTTCGCGTGGTTCGGCGCCACCGCGGACGACGGCCCGATGTTCGGCGAACACGAGACCACCGTGCACCGCCCGCTGCGCGTCGGGGCGACCTACCGGGTCAGCGGCGAGATCACCAGCGTGGACCGCAAGAGCGGCCGGTCTACCGGCCCGTTCGACGTGGTCGGCTACCGGCTCCGGCTCCACGACGCCGCCGACGGCGTCCACGTCGCGGACTGCTGGAACTCGATCATCTTCCCGAGGAGGGGCTGATGGACGTCGAGGTGGGCGCCGTGCTGCCCGAATGGCGGGTGCCCTCGGTCAGTGCGGAGAAGATGAAGACGATGGCGGCCCTGCTCGCCGACCCCAACCCCATCCACTTCGACGTCGCCGCCGTGCGGGCCCTCGGCCTGGGCGACCGGCCCGTCAACCAGGGGCCGCTCAACATGGGCTATGTGATGAACATGCTCGCCGCCTGGAGCGGCGGCCACGACCGGCTGCGCCGCTTCCGGGTCCGCTTCCTGCGCAATGTCTTCGCGGGCGACGAGCTGTGCGCGAGCGGCGTCGTGACGGCCGTGCGGACCGAGAACAGGGTACGGCTGGCCGACTGTGACGTCGTCCTCACCGGGGCCGGCGGCGAGCCGGTGCTGAAGGGGACCGCGACCGTCGCCCTGGAACCCGTGACTGAGGAGAAACCGTGACACAGCGCCCCGACCAGCTCACCTTCCGGCTCGCCTACGGCGACTGCGACGTCGTCGGCATCGCGTACTTCGCCATCTACTACCGGTGGATGGAGCGCGCGTACACCTCCTGGCTGTACGCCAACGGCATCCGCAGCGGGGAGATGCAGGAGCAGCTCGGCATCGTCACCGTGGGCGTCAACTCGGGGTGCGACTATCTGCAGACGGTCAAGGTCTTCGACGAGCTGACCTGCCAGCTCGTGCTCGACCGCATCGGCGGCAGCTCTTACACCGTCGGCTACGAGTTCACCCGCGACGGCGAGCTGGTCACCCGCGGGACCATGACGTACGCCTGCCGGGACCTGGAGTGGAACAAGACGCCGGTGCCCGAGAAGCTGGAGGCGCTGCTGCGCACCCTGCCCGGCCCCCGGTTCGGGGCGCGCGATGGGCGTTGACCCGGCGGCGGACCTCGCCGGGCTGGTGGCGGCCCGGACGACGGTCCGCCACCTCCGGGAGGGAGACCTCGCCGGCCTGCTCGCCGAGCTGCGCGGCCTGCGGGACCGGGAGGCGATCCGCGACCTGGCCCTGCTGTACACCCGCGCCGTGGACGACCACGACATCGACACCGTGGTCGGCATGTACACCAAGGACGGCGTGTTCGACCGGCACGGCGACGTCGCCGCCGGTCACGCGGCCCTGCGCGCCGCGTACGCCGGGGCGATGGACATCTACCGGACGACCCTGCACACGCTCGACGCGCACGTCGTCGAGCTCACCGGCGACGACACGGCGGTGGGCTGGGCGGCCGGCCACGCCGAGCTGGTGACGCGGCGGACGACGGTCCTGGCCGCCTACCGGTACGACGACGAGTACCGCCGAGTGGGGGACCGCTGGCTGTTCGCCCGCAGGACGATCGCCTTCATGTACGCCGTGCCGGCGGACGAGCTGGCCGGCGGCCTGTCCGGGACCCACCGGATGCGCTGGCCCGGCACCGCGCCGGAGCCCGCCGACTACCCGGAGTCGCTGCCCACGTGGACGACCTACCGCCGCCGAGACGCGGCCCAGTGAAAAGCAGGCCCAGTGAAAAGCAGGCCCAGTGGAAAGGAGCGGTGTGACGAACTCCCGCGCGGCCGCGCCCGCGGTGACGATCGGCGACTGGCTCTCGGGCGCGGCCGGACGCGCCAGTGACGACGCGTTCCTCCTGATCGCGGGGGAGCGCACCGGCTACCGCGAGCTCGACGCGACCGCCTCCCGCCTCGCGGCGGGCTTCCTGTCGCTCGGCCTGCGCCCTGGCGACCGCGTCTGCCTGCTGATGCGCAGCAGCGTCGCCGCGGTGCAGGTGTGGTTCGCCCTGGCCAGGGCCGGGCTGGTCGAGGTGCCGCTGAACGTCGCGAGCGGGTCCTACCTGCTGCGGTACTACCTGGAGAACTCCGGCGCGACCGTGCTGGTCTGCGACGCCGACCTCGAGCCCCTGGCGCGCGAGCACGCCGCCGCCGTGCCGGCGATCACCCATCTGGTGGTGAACGGGGAGGCCGAGCCGGAGATCCCCGAGACCGGCGGCGTGGCCCGCCACCTCCTGGCCGACCTGGCGGCCCATCCGGCCGGCGACCTGCCCGCCGTCAAGCCGGACGACACCGCTGTGATCCTCTACACGTCCGGCACCACCGGGCCGCCGAAGGGGGTGCTGCTCAGCCACCAGGCGAACGTCAACCTCGCCAGGCACACGGTCGACCTGCTCGGATACACGCGGGACGACCGCCTCTACAGCGTCTTCCCGCTCTTCCACAGCAACGCCCGCTACTGCAGCGTGATGGCGGCGATGGAGGCCGGGGCCGACCAGGTGCTGGACCGCAAGTTCTCGGCGAGCCGGTTCTGGGACATCTGCCGGGCGCACGGCATCACCGCGTTCAACTACCAGGGCGCGATGATGAGCATCCTGTTCAAGCAGCCGCCGCGGCCCGACGACGCCGACAACCCCGTACGGCTGGCCTTCGGCGCGCCCTGCCCGCCGGAGATCTTCGACGCGTTCGAGCGCCGCTTCGACCTGCGGCTGACGGAGATCTACGGCAGCACCGAGGTGTCGATCGTCACGGACATGCCGCCCTGGGACCGCAAAATCGGCACGGCCGGCAACGAGTCCGTCAACTACGAGGTCGCCGTCGTCGACGAGCTCGACCGGCCGCTCCCGCCGAACGTCCCCGGGGAGATCGTCGTACGGCCGAAGAAGCCGGGCTGGATGTTCTCCGGATATCACGGCATGCCGGACGCCACCGCGGCGAGCTGGCGCAACCTGTGGTTCCACACCGGCGACCGCGGGCGGCTGGACGATGACGGCTTCCTGGTGTTCCTCGACCGTGTGAAGGACACCATCCGGCGGCGCGGGGAGAACATCTCCTCCTGGGAGGTCGAGCGGGTCGTCGCCGAGCACCCCGCGGTGGCGCACGTGGCGGCCTACGGGGTGCCCTCGGAGCTGTCGGAGGAGGACGTCATGATCGCCGTCGTGCCGGCGGCGGGCGCCCGGATCGACCCGGCCGAGCTGATCGGCCACTGCGCGGGCAGGCTGACCGCCTTCGCCGTGCCCCGCTACGTGCGGGTGATGGAGGAGCTGCCGATGACGCCGAGCCAGCGGGTGGAGAAGTACAAGCTCCGCGCCGACGGCGTGACGCCCGGCACCTGGGACAGGGAGGCGGCCTCCGATGCCCGGTGACTTCGTGCGCTTCGAGGTGACCCGGCCGAAGGACGGCGTGGCCCTGATCACCATGGCCCGGCCGGAGAAGCTGAACGCGATGGACCAGACCTGGTTCCGCGAGCTGCGCGAGCTCATGGACGGGCTCGGACACGGCGACGGCGTGCGGGCGGCGGTGCTGACCGGCTCGGGCCGGGCGTTCTCCGCGGGCGGGGACATCGACATGTTCCACGACCTCGCCGGGGACGTCGCCAAGGTCCGGCCGCATCTGCGCCTGGTCTACGACGCCTTCCACGCCGTCGAGCGGTGCGCCGTCCCCGTCGTCGCCGCGGTGGGCGGCCTCGCCTTCGGCGGCGGCACCGAGCTGGCACTCGCCTGCGACATCGTGCTGGCGGGGGCGTCGGCCCGGTTCGCCTTCAAGGAGCCCACTGTCGGGCTCACCCCGGGGTACGGCGTCGTCCGCGGCCCCGACGTGATGGGCAGACACTGGACGCGCTACCTCGCGCTGACCGGCCGGGTGGTGGACGCGGAGCGGGCCGAGCGGGCGGGGCTCGTGCAGGAGGTGCATCCCGACGAGTCGCTCCTCGACGCGGCCCTGGACCTGGCCGCCGAGATCGCCGCCAACCCGCCGCTGGCGGTGCGGGTCGGCAAGGCGTTCGTCAACCGCGACACCGGCGGCGGCTTCAACGAGTCGGGCGAGGCGGTGGCGCTGCTGTTCGGCACCGCCGAGCACCGGGAGGCCGTGCGCGCCTTCCGCGCCGCCCGCGGCAGGTGAAACGGCCTCAGGGCTGGCCGCCGTCCACCGACAGGATCGCGCCGGTCGTGTAGCTCGACGCGTCGGAGGCCAGATAGAGGGCCGTGCCGACGATCTCGTCGGGGTGCCCGCCGCGCTTGAGGGCGAAGCGCTGTGCCCGCGCCTCGAAGGCGGCCATGTCCCAGTGCTTGCTGACCTCGGTGAAGAACGTGCCCGCCATGATCGCGTTGCAGCGCACCTTGGGGCCGAAGGCGTGCGCGAAACCCACGGTCAGCGCGTTGAGGCCGGCCTTCGCCGCGGCGTAGGGCAGCACATCCGGGCGGGGGCGGCCGGCCGCCGCGCTGCTGATGTTGATGATCGAGCCGCCCTCGCCGCCTGCCATCCGGCTGCCCACCAGCGCCGTCAGCCGGAACGCGCCCTTCAGGTTCACGTCGATCACCTTGTCGAACAGCGCCTCGGTGACGTCGGTGACGTCGTCGTAGACCGGCGACATCCCGGCGTTATTGACCAGCACGTCCACGTGGCCGAACTCCCGGTACACCGCGTCGACCAGCCCGTCGAGCTCGTCCCAGTGGCCCACGTGCACCGCGTACGGCAGGGCGCGCCTGCCGGTGCTCCTGGCGATCTCCTCGGCGTACTCGGCGCAGCTCGCGCCGTCCCGGCTGGCGATCACCACGTCGGCGCCCGCGGCGGCGAAGCCGCCGGCCATCGCACGGCCCAGCCCTCTGCTGCCGCCCGTGACGAGGGCGACCTTGCCGGACAGGTCGAAAGAAGGACTCTGGGGTGCCATGCGCGGCTCCTTCTACACGGGAGGGTCGGTGTTTCAGCCTAACCTAATCATTGCTATGGTTCGCATAGATAAGCAAGACGAGCCGAGCGGGTGATCCGATGAACGCGCAAGACGCCGGTCCCTTCGAACTCCCGTCCCGCTACCGGGACCTGCAGGAAGAGGCCCGGCGGCTCGCGGCCGGGCTGGCCCACCGGGCCGCGGTCGCGGACGAGGCCGACCACATCGACCCCGTGATGCGGGAGGCGCTCGCGGCCAGCGGGCTGGCCGGCACCGTGGTGGCCAAGGAGTTCGGCGGCCGGTTCGACAAGGTCGACTCGCTCGCGGTGACCGTGGTCCGCGAGGCCCTCGCCGGGGTGAGCGCCCACCTCGACTCGCTCTACGCCATGCAGGGCATCGGCAGCTACGCGTTGTGGGCCGGCGGCGGCGACGCGGTGCGCCGCCGCTGGCTGCCCGCGGTCGCGGCGTGCGAGGCGATCGGCGCCCTGGCCCTGACCGAGCCCCAGGTCGGCTCCGACCTCAAGGCGATCACCACCACGATCACCGCGACCGGCGACGAGATCGTGGTCGACGGGCACAAGTCCTTCATCACCAACGCCGGCGACGCGACCTTCTACCTCGTGCTCGGCCGCGAGGGCGACGGCTACTCGATGGTGCTCGTCCCGGCCGGCGCCCCGGGCGTCTCCGTCGCCCATCCGCACCAGATCATCGCCCCGCACGTGCTCGGCGACGTGATCTTCGACCACGTACGGGTCCCGGCCGGCCACCGGATCGGCGAGCCGGGCAAAGCGTTCACGCTTGCGCTCGCGACACTGGCCACATTTCGCGTCTCGGTCGCCGGCGCCGCGATCGGCCTCGCCCAGGCGGCGCTCGACGAGGCGGTGCGGCACACCACGGGACGCGACCAGTTCGGGGTGCCGCTCGCCCGGCTCGGCCCGGTGCCGAACCTGCTCGCCATGTCCTGGGTCGAGATCGAGATGGCGCGGTCGTTGACCTACCGCGCCGCCGCGGCCGCCGCCCGCGACCCGCTGGCCAACCTGCACCTGTCGTCCATGGCGAAGGTGGGCGCGACGGAGGTCGCCGGCCGGGTGGTCGACCGCGCCGTGCAGGTCATGGGCCGGTTCGGCCTGGTCCGCGGCAGCCTGATCGAGCGGCTCTACCGCGAGGCCAGGCCGATGCGGATCTACGAGGGCGCGACCGAGGTCGTCCTCGACTCGCTCGCCAAGCAGCTGGTCAAGCCCCACCTGCGGAAGGACACGCAATGATCATCGATGCCCACTGCCACGTGTGGCCGGACCACATCGCGGCGAAGGTGCTCGCCGGGCGGCCGGCCGGGCTGGATCCGGTGCACGACGGGACCCTCGACGGCCTGCGGCGCACCATGGACGCCGCCGGCATCGACATGGCGATGTGCCTCGGCGTGGCCAACCTGGCGCGTACCGTCGACCGTACGAACGAGTTCATCGGGTCGGTCGACCGGTCGCGGTTCATTCCATTCGGCACAGTGCACCCGGGCCTGAGCATCGAGGAGAACCTGGCGTCGCTCAAGCGCCACGGCATCCGCGGCGTCAAACTGCACCCGCTGTTCCAGGAGCTCTCGCTGGGCGACCCGGCCGTCGTGGAGCTGCTGCACGCGCTGGCCGAGGAGGGGATCGTCGTCATCACCCACGCGGGCGCGGGCGGCGACGAGGCGTCCAACGAGCGCGGCCACCCCCGTCACCTGCGCGCGCTCACGGACGGCGTCCCGAACCTGACGCTCATCGCCTGCCACTACGGCGGCTACCACCGGCTCGACACGGCCGAGGAGCTGGTCGTCGGCTCCCGCGTCGTCCTGGAGACCTCCTGGCCGCCGCGGCTGGCCGACCTCGACCCGGACCGGCTGCGGCGCATCGTCGCCGCGCACGGCGCGGACCGCATGGTGTTCGGCTCCGACTGGCCGATGGCCGACCCGGCGGCCGAGATCGCGGCGGTCCGCGCGCTCGGGCTCACCCGGCAGGAGGAGGACGCGATCCTCGGCGGCACGCTCGCCAGGCTGCTCGGCATCGTGGAAGCGGACTGAGATGGACCTGGTCATCGTCGGCGCGTCCCTCGCCGGTGTGCGGACCGCCCAGGCGCTGCGCCGCAAGGGCTTCGACGGGCGGATCACGCTGGTCGGCGCCGAGCCGCACCTGCCGTACGACCGGCCCCCGCTGTCGAAGGACTTCCTGCTCGGCAAGACCGACAGCGCGGCGCTCACCCTGCTCACCGCCGAGCAGGCGGAGGATCTCGGCCTCGAGCTGCGCCTCGGCGAGCCCGCGACCGCGCTCGACCGCGCCGCCAGGCGCGTGCGGCTGAGGAGCGGCGACGCGGTGCCGTACGACATCCTCGTCGCCGCGACCGGCTCGACGCCGCGCACGCCGCCGGTCGAGCTGCCCGGCGTCCACGTGCTGCGCACGATCGACGACGCGGTGGCCGTACGCGACGCGCTGGCGGGCGGGCCGCGGGTCGCGGTCGTCGGCGGCGGCTTCATCGGTGCGGAGGTGGCGTGCGCCGCCCGCGCCCTCGGACTGGAGACGACCCTCGTCGACTCCGCGCCCACCCTGATGACGCGCGGCCTGGGCCCGGTGCTGGGCGAGGCGATGGCGGCCAGGCACCGCGCGCTCGGCGTGGCGCTGCGGATGGGCCGCACCGTGCGCGAGGCGCGCGGGTCGTCTCGGGTGGAGGAGCTCGTCCTCGACGACGGCTCGGTCGTGGCGGCGGACCTGGTCGTCGCGGGCATCGGCGCCGAGCCCGCGGTCGGCTGGCTGGACGGCGCCGGGCTCGACCTGACCGACGGCGTCGGCTGTGACGCCCTGCTGCGCGCGACCGGGGCGGAGGACGTCTACGCCGTCGGCGACGTGGCGAGCTGGCGGTCCACGCGGTACGGCGGTCCCGTGCGCGTCGAGCACTGGACCGCCGCGGGCGAGCAGGCGATGGCGGTGGCCGCCACCATCACGGGCACGCCGACTGCCTTCGACTCGCTGCCGTACGTCTGGTCCGACCAGGCGGGCGCCCGGCTGCAGATCTTCGGCCGCGTCATGCCGGGCGACGAGGTCGTCTTCGTTCTCGGCGGTCCGGAGGAGGAACGCTTCGCGGCGATCACCGGTGGCGCGGGGCGGCTGCACGCGGTGGTGGCGTTCGGCGCGCTCGCCGAGGCGATGCGCTACCGCACGCTTCTCCTGCGGGGGGCCGAATGGGTGCCCGGCCTGGGCGTTCCCCGGGCGTAGCCCGTCGTTTCCCGTCGTTTCCCGAGCTTCTCACCGACAGGGATCAGCACATGTCTGTCCACCTCGAACAACTCGAACGTGTCGTCATCCGGATCGCGGGCGACTCCGGCGACGGCATGCAGCTGACGGGCGACCGTTTCACGCACGAGACCGCGCGTTTCGGCAACGACCTGTCCACCCTGCCCAACTTCCCCGCCGAGATCCGCGCGCCCGCCGGGACGCTGCACGGCGTCAGCTCCTTCCAGCTCCACTTCGCCGACCACGACATCCTGACGCCGGGCGACCGCCCCGACGTGCTGGTCGCGATGAACCCCGCCGCGCTGAAGGCGAACCTCGGCGACCTGCCGAGGGGTGCCACGGTCATCGTGGACACCCACGACTTCACCTCGCGCGCCCTGGCCCGGGTGGGCTGGACCTCCGACCCGCTCACGGACGGCACGCTCGACGCCTTCACCGTGCACGCCGTCGACCTGACGCAGCTCACCCTCGACGCACTGGCCGGCACCGACCTCACCCGCAAGGACGCGGCGCGCGCGAAGAACATGTACGCCCTGGGCCTGCTGAGCTGGATGTACTCCCGGCCTGTCGAGGGCACGATCCGCTTCCTGCGCCAGAAGTTCGCCAAAACGCCGCGGATCGCCGAGGCCAACGTGCGCGCCTTCAAAGCCGGCTGGAACTACGGGGAGACCACGGAGGCGTTGGTCGCCCACCAGGTCAAGCCGGCGCCGCTCCCGCCGGGGGAGTACCGCAACATCACCGGCAACCTCGCCCTGGCGTACGGGCTCGTCGCCGGGGCGCGGCGGGCGGGGCTGCCGCTGTTCCTCGGCTCCTATCCGATCACCCCCGCCTCCGACATCCTGCACGAGCTGAGCAAGCACAAGCGGTTCGGCGTCACGACCTTCCAGGCCGAGGACGAGATCGCCGGAGTGGGGGCGGCGCTGGGGGCCTCCTTCGGAGGTGCGCTCGGCGTCACCACGACCTCCGGGCCGGGCGTCGCGCTCAAGTCGGAGACCATCGGCCTGGCGGTCAGCCTCGAACTGCCGCTGGTGGTCGTGGACGTGCAGCGCGGCGGCCCCTCGACGGGCCTGCCGACCAAGACCGAGCAGGCCGACCTGCTGCAGGCCATGTTCGGCCGTAACGGCGAGGCGCCGGTGCCGGTGGTGGCAGCGTGCTCACCCGCCGACTGCTTCGACGCGGCCGTGGAGGCGATCCGTATCGCGACCGCGTACCGGACCCCGGTCTTCCTGCTGTCGGACGGCTACCTCGCCAATGGCTCGGAGCCGTGGCGGTTCCCGGCCCTGGAGCAGCTTCCCGACCTCACCGTGGAGTTCCCGACCGCGCCCAACGGGCCGGACGGAACGTTCCTGCCCTACCTGCGCGACGAGACGACGCTGGCCCGGCCGTGGGCGGTCCCCGGCACGCCAGGGCTGGAGCATCGGGTGGGCGGCATCGAGAAGGCCGACGGCACCGGCCACATCTCCTACGACCCGGACAACCACGAGCGCATGGTGCGCCTCCGCGACGCGAAGGTGCGCGGGGTCGCCGTCCCCGATGTGGAGGTCGACGACCCCGGCGCGGACGCCAGAGTGCTGGTCCTGGGCTGGGGGAGCACCTTCGGATCGATCGGCGCGGCGGTCCGGCGGGTCCGGCGGGCGGGTCACGCCGTCGCCCGGGCGCACCTGCGGCACATCAACCCCTTCCCGGCCAACCTCGGGCAGATCCTCGCCCGATACGACAAGGTCGTCGTTCCCGAGATGAACCTCGGCCAGCTCGCTCTGTTGCTGCGGGCCAGGTTCGTGGTCGACGTCGTCTCCGTGACCCAGGTCAGGGGAATGCCCTTCCGCGCCGCGGACCTGGCCCAGACCCTGCAAGGAGTGATCGAGGATGACTGACACCGTCGCGGAGCGGGCGGCCGGATCCGTCCCGGCCCTTCCGTACGTGCCGCTGAAGGCCAAGGACTTCAAGACCGACCAGGAGGTGCGCTGGTGCCCCGGCTGCGGTGACTACGCCATCCTCGCGGCCGTCCAGGGCTTCCTGCCCGAGCTCGGCGTCCCCCGGGAGAACATCGTGTTCATCTCGGGCATCGGGTGCTCCTCCCGGTTTCCGTACTACATGAACACCTACGGCATGCACTCCATCCACGGGCGGGCGCCGGCGATCGCCACCGGCCTGTCCACCTCGCGCCCGGATCTGGCGGTATTCGTGGTCACCGGGGACGGCGACGCCCTGTCCATCGGCGGCAACCACCTCATCCACGCCCTGCGCCGGAACGTCAACCTCACGATCCTGCTGTTCAACAACCGCATCTACGGGCTCACCAAGGGGCAGTACAGCCCGACGAGCGAGCGGGGGAAGATCACCAAGTCCTCGCCGTACGGCTCGCTGGACAACCCGTTCAACCCGGTCTCGCTGGCCCTGGGAGCGGAGGCGACCTTCGTCGCGCGGACCCTCGACTCCGACCGCAAGCACCTGACGTCGGTGCTGCGCGCGGCGGCCGAGCACGAGGGCGCGTCGCTGGTCGAGATCTACCAGAACTGCAACATCTTCAACGACGGCGCCTTCGACCTGCTCAAGTCGCCCGAGAGCGCCCGGGAGTGGATCGTCCCCCTCGTGCACGGCGAGGAGATCCGCTTCGGCGCCGGCGGTGACAAGGCCGTCGTACGCGACCCCGGCACCGGCACGCTCATGGTGGCGGAGGGGGTGGAGCCCGGCGACCCCCGGGTAGTCGTGCACGACGCGCACGCCGCGGACTCCAGCTACGCCTACGCGCTGTCGCGGCTGCCGGAACGGGACCCGCGGCTGACCCCGATGGGCGTCTTCCGCTCCGTGGAGCGGCCGAGCTATGACCGCCTGCTGCGGGAGCAGATGGAGGCGGCGAGGAACGAGGCCCCCGGCGACGACGCCGCGCTCAACGCGCTCATCCGCGGCGGGGACAGCTGGACGCTGTGAGCCGGCTCCGCTTTTCCTGCGCATCAACTCGCTGTTGACAGACTGTGAACTCTGGACAACGTCCGTGAGATCCCTCTAACGTTCCTGATGGTAATCATAAGCATGATTACCATCATGAGCTTCAGGAGGAAAGATGGGCGGACCCAGGCGCGCCTCGTTGCGGCGGGGCGTTCCGGCGGCACTGGCGGTCGCCGGCGTGCTCATCCTGGCGGCGTGCGGCGGTGGCGGCACGGCGGACGACGGCGCCGCGGCGAACGGCGGCGCGGCGGCGAACGGCGGGCTGCCGTCCGAGATAACGGTCATGGCGATCAAGGACGAGACCGGGGCGGTCGCCTTCACCGGCCTGTCCACGCTGAAGGGCATCGACCTCGCCGTCGAGCAGATCAACAACGAGAGGTTCCTGGGCGACACGAAGCTGGTCGTGGAGAACCGCGACCCGGCGGGCAAGGCGCAGACCGCCGCCAGCATGGTCACGGCGGCGATCCAGGACCAGAAGTACGCCGCGATCCTCGGGCCGGTGGCGAGCGACCAGGCCGCGGCCGCCTCGCCGATCGCCGAGCGCGGAAAGATGCCGATCATCTACACGCAATCGGGCAGCGAAGGCGTCGTCATCGGTGAGTACACCTTCCGGGCCACTCCGCCGATGACGAGCTACTACCCGGTGATCGGCGACTACATCAAGTCCAAGAACATCAGGTCTCTCGGCGTCGTCTACAACACGTCGCTGCCCACGCTCAAGGAGGTCGCTGAGAAGGTGCTGCCTTCGATCGGTGAGCAGGTCGGATACAAGGTCACCGCGAGCGTGGCCGTGCAGATGACGACCCAGGACTTCTCCGCGCCCATCTCCCAGGTGCTGAAGACCAAGCCGGACGCGGTCGCGTTGCTGCTGGTCGGCGGGCAGAACCCGACGGGGATGCGGCAGCTGCGGCAGGCCGGGTTCGAGGGGCCGGTCCTCGGCAACACGGCCGCCGGTGCGGGGAACCTCAAGCCGGCCGGCGAGGACGGCGCCGGGATGGCCTGGCCGACGGACTTCCACCCGGACCAGCCGGGCGAGTCGTCGCGGAAGTTCGTCGAGCTCTACAAGGCGAAGTACGGCGAGGAGCCGCTGAACTACGCGGCCGAGGGCTACGACTCGGTCTGGTGGCTGGCCAGGGCCGTCAAGGAGGCGGGCGGCGCGTCGCGCGACGCCATCAAGAAGGGTCTCGACGCGGTGGCCGCCCAGGGCTTCGACGGAGCTATGGGCAAGATCGCGTTCGAGGGCCGGGACATGCGCCTCACCGGAACGGTGGTCGAGTGGAACGGCACGGAGGAGGTGCTCGCCGGCTCGGCCTCCTGACCGGGAGCGGGCGGCGGACTCCGCCCGGCTCGCCGCCCGCCCCCTCCGGCACCGCGCGGGTGACCCATCTGGAATCCGGTCTTCCGCGAACCCTGGACACGACCTGCCAGAACACATACCCTACCGCCTAATAATCATAATCATAAACATAGAACGGCCCTGGAGGTCCGGGTGAATCGAGAAGGGATCGCGTTGACACGCAGGAGAGGGCTCGCTCTTCTGGGGGACACCACGCTCGCCGGCCTGGACGCCGTGGCCGTCGAGGGCTTCGAGGGCGCTCGGCACGCTGACCTTCGAGAACCGCGGCCTGCGGCCTCCCGGCGTGCCGGTCCAGTGGGACGCCGCCGGGGAAACCCTGCTCCCCTCCAAGGCCTGAGAGGCGCACGTGCGACGCTGCGACAGCGCGAAACGGGGTGAATCCCCGTGCTCCAAGATCTGATCAACGCCCTGTCACTCGGGTCGATCTATCTGCTCTTCGCACTCGGGATGAGCCTCGTCTGGGGCACCATCGGCATCCTCAACTTCGCCCACGGCGCGATCTTCATGTTCGCCGCCTTCGCGTCCTACGTCATCGTCGAGCAGGTGCGGCTCCCCATGCTCGCGTTGATCGTGATCGGCGCCCTGGTGGGCGCGGCGCTCTCGGTGGCGGTCCAGGTGCTGGCCTTCCAGCCGATCCTGCAGCGCGCCAAGGACCTGCGCAGCGGGGAGATGCAGATCCTCATCGGCGGCATCGGCGTCGCCGCGATCCCGCTGGCCGTCGCCGAGGAGGAGACCGGCAGCAACCCCTTCGGCTTCTCCGCGTCCAGCTACGCGACGAAGACCTACGTCCTGCTGGGCTTCCGGATCACCAACACCCAGATCCTGGTGGTCGCCGCGGCCTTGCTCATCGCGGTCGCCGTGATCGCCTGGCTGCGCATGTCGCGGTCCGGCCTGGCGCTGCGGTCGCTCGGCGTCGACCCGGAGACGGCCTCGCTGATGGGCGTCAACCGGCGGGTGCTCGGACTGGGCAGCATGGCCGTCGCCGGAGCCCTGGCCGGGTTCTCCGGGGTGATGCTCACCTACCATCTCGGCGCGATCACGCCGGACAGCGGCGACACCTTGCTGATCAAGGCGTTCGCCGCGGTGATCCTCGGCGGCGTCGGCAGCATGGCGGGGGTCGTCGTCGGGTCCTACGTGCTGGCCCTCGCCGAGACGATCGTGCTGACCCAGACCTCCGGCCTGTGGGTGGACGCGGTCTCGTTCGGCGTGATCCTCGCCGTCCTCCTGTTCAAGAGCGAGGGGCTCTTCGGCCGCAAAGAGGTGCGCCGGACATGACGGCCTGGTACGACAGCAACATCATCCTGATCCAGTCCACGTTCGTCGGACTGCTCACCGCCCTGAGCCTGCAGGTGCCCATCCGCTTCGGCGTCTTCTCCTTCGCGGGGGTCGGCTGTTACGGCGTCGGCGCGTACACCACGGCGATCATCGTCATCCGCCTCGGCTGGCCGGCACCGCTCGCCATGGGCGCGGGCATGCTGCTGGCCGCGGTGACGGGCTATCTGCTCGCGCTGGTCCTCAGCCGGCTCGGCGGCCTCTACCTCGGCATGGCCACCATCGCGTTCGACCTGATCGTCACGGTGGTCGTGGCCAACGGAGGCGAGCTGACCGGCGGCCCCAGCGGCCTGTTCGGCGCGATCTCGGACGTGGGCACCGTGCACGTGGCGCTGACCTCGCTGGTCGTCGTCGTGCTGCTCGCGCTCAGCGAGCGCGGCCGGTTCGGCCGCCGGGTGGAGGCGGTGCGCGAGGACCCCGAGCTCGCCGCCGCGATGGGCGTGGAGGTCCGCTACTACCGGCAGCTCGCCTTCGTGATCAGTGCGCTGCTCGGCGCCTGCGCCGGCGGGTTCAACGTGCTGCTGCGCACCACCATCGCCCCCACCGACATCGGCTTCTCCTTGGTGACCCTCGCCCTCACGATGATCATCGTGGGCGGGTCGCGCTCCTGGGCCGGGGCGTTCATCGGTGCGGTGATCTTCACCTGGCTGCCCAGCGTGCTGGAGTTCTCCGGCCAGTTCCAGAAGGTGATCTACGGCGTGATCGTGGCGCTCGCGGCCATCTGGGTGCCGGGCGGTCTGATCGGTGTCGTCACCGACGCCTACCGTTCCTGGCAGCGTTCCCGCAGGGCGGCCGGACCGGGGGACGCCGGACCGGATGACGGGGACCGCAGGACGGCGTCCCCGCGAGCGGAGGGGACGCCCGCATGACAGGCGAGCCGATGACGGGGAATCGGGCGAGTGGCGCCCCGCTGCTCCAGGTGAGGGACGCCGCCGTCCACTTCGGGGGAGTGAAGGCCGTGGACGGCCTGTCCATCGAGCTCACCGAGGGCAAGATCTTCGGGATTCTGGGCCCCAACGGCTCCGGCAAGAGCACCCTGCTGGCGGCGATCACCCGGTTCGTGGAGCTGACGGCCGGCGCGCTCCTCCTGGACGGGGAGGAATACCACACCCTCCCGGCCGCACGGGTCGCGCGGCGCGGCGTCGCCCGAACGTTCCAGACCGTACGGCTGCTGCCCGGCCTGACCGTCGAGGAGAACATCCGGCTCGGCGCCGACCGGGCCGGCGGGCGGGGCGGCGCGGACGGCGTGCGCGAGGCCATCGAGCGCACGGGGCTGAACGGCCTGGAGCGGCACCGGCCCGGCGAGCTCTCGTACGGCGTGCAGCGGCGGGTGGAGATCGCCCGCGCGATCGTCGCCCGGCCGAGGCTGCTGCTGCTCGACGAGCCCACGGCCGGCATGAACCAGTCGGAGCGGCAGGAGGTCTCGGCCCTGATGCGCGAGCTGCAGAAGGAGGGCCTGACACAGCTGATCGTCGAGCACGACGTCCAGATGATGGTCGACACCTGCGACCACCTGTTCGCGATGAACTTCGGCAAGCTGATCGCGCAGGGTGATCCGGCGGGCGTCGTACGGGAGCCGGCGGTGCGCGAGGCGTACCTGGGAAAGCGGTGGAGCCAGCATGTTTGAGATCCGGGACCTGCACGTCAGCTACGGCAAGGTCACCGCGGTGCGCGGCATGACGCTGTCGGCGGAGCCGGGCAAGGTCACCTTGGTCCTCGGCGCCAACGGAGCGGGCAAGACGACCACGCTGCGGTCGGCCGCCGGCCTGCACAAGCCCGACTCGGGCTCCGTCGTCCTGGACGGGGAGACGATCACGGGCCTGCCGGCACACAAGATCGTCAAGCGCGGGCTGGTCCTGGTGCCCGAGGGCCGCCGCGTCTTCGCCCCGTTGACCGTCATGGAGAACCTCCGGATGGGCGGCTACACCACGGCCCGCGGGGAGACCGGCGCCATCCTGGACCGCGTCTTCGAGATGTTCCCGGTGCTCAAGGAGCGCCAGGACGGGGCCGCCGGGCTCCTGTCCGGCGGCGAGCAGCAGATGCTCGCCTTCGGCCGGGCCCTCATGGCCAAGCCGAAGATCATGATGCTGGACGAGCCGTCGATGGGCCTGGCCCCGACCATGGTCGACACGGTGCTCGGCAGCATCCGCGCCATGGCCGACTCGGGCATCGGGGTGCTGATGGTCGAGCAGAACGCCGAAGCCGGCCTGGAGGTCGCCGATGACGTCGCCGTCGTCGCCCGCGGCGAGGTCGTCTTCAGCGGCACGGCCAAGGACGCCCGCTCCAATTCATCGGTCCTGCGCGCCTTCCTCGGCGAGGCGGCGCTGGTCTCGGAGAGCTGATCCGGTACGGCGAGGGCGAGGGCATGCCCCGGCCTCGCCGTACCGTGACCGAACTGGAAGGAGCGCACACGCGTATGGGCCGGGTGGGCATCGACGACATAGAAGACCTGCGGTCACTGCGGCTCGACGCCGACGGCCGGCATGAGCTGCTGACCGCGCAGAGCGAGTGCACCTTCGTCTTCACCGCCGCGGAGGGCTGGCCCGCCGGGGTCGTCATGAGCTTCCTGTACGAGGAGGGCCGTTTCTGGCTGACCGCGGTGCGGGGACGCGCGCACGCCGAGGCGATCGGCAGAGACCCGCGGGTGACGCTCGTCGTCTCCAACTCGGGGACCACGCTCCCCGGCCGCCGCATGCTGGCCGTACGCGGCATCGCCCTGCGGCGGGACGACGAGGAGACCAAGCGGCGGATGCTGCCGCGCCTGGCGGCGAAGCTGGCGCCCGGCGATCCCGCCGCGATGGTCCGGCTGCTGGACAGTCCCAACCGGGTGATCTTCGAGGTGCATCCGGTGAAGATCGCCGTCAGCCATGACTCGCGCAAGATGCCGGGCGACGGCCGCGGCGGTTCGGGCTCCGCCGGACGGGCCGATTCCAAGGAGTGATCGGACAGTGGAGAACCAGACCGTGACGACGGACGGCGGCGGATTCCGCGCCGTGGCGGACCCCGACCTGTCGGCCCGTGTGGCGCAGTTGCTGTACGCCTACGCTCGGGCGGTGGACGAGGGCGACGTGGACGCGCTCGGCGAGCTGATCGCCGACGATGTGGCGATCACGCGCGTCGACGGCACGCACACCGGCAGGGAGCCCTTTCTCGACGTCTACCGGGCCTTCCGCGACTCGCCGACGCTGGGCAGCAAGCACATGATCACCAACGTGCGGGCCTATCCGGAGGACGGCGGCCTGGTCCGTGCCGAGGCGTACTTCCAGGCGGTGATGTTCGACCCGGACGGCACCCGCTTCGTGATCGGCCGATACTCCGACTCGCTGCGCGAGGTGGGCGGTGAGCTGCGGTTCGCGCACAAGCGGATCATGGTCGAGCGGGTGGCCGCCGTCGGCGGGACCCGGGAGTGGACCGGGGTCGCCCCCGCCTGAGCCACGGGACGTATGCCCCGCCGGCGGACGCGGAAGCCGCTCCACCGGCGGTGGCGGGCCGGGGGGCGCGCTGTCAGGCGCCGCGTGAGGCGCGGGCGGCGGCGCGGCCCGCGCGGTAGCCGAAGACCAGGGCGGGCCCGAGGGTGCCGCCCGCGCCGCCGTAGACCATGCCGGTGACGCCCGCCGTCGCGTTGCCCGCGGCGAACAGGCCGGGGATCACGGCGCCGTCGACGCCGAGCCGCCGAGCGCGTTGTAGTTGGCGGCCTCGTTGGCGAAGCGGCGGCCGGTGCGGTTGACCATGATGGACCGCGGCAGCGTCCGCTCGCGCAGCACGAGGCTGACCGCCTGCTCGCCGTAGTTCCGCTGGCCCGGAAGCTCGACGACGGGCACCCACCACGCCTCGCGCATGTTGCCGAGCATCGCGCCGGCCTTCATCGCCATCCGCAGCCCGTCGCCGGTGTTGGCGGGCACGCCTGCGGGTGTGTCGATCGGGCCGCGCAGGAAGTCGCGGACCAGGTCACGCGGTCCCATTCGAAGCCGCCGGTGGCGAGGATGACCGCCCGGTCCGCGCCGACCTCGAACTCGCCGTCCCCGCCCTCGAACCGTACGCCGGTCACCGCGCCGTCGCTGATCACCAGCTCGCGGCCGCGGCGTACGGGTTCACGGGGATCCAGGCGACGCCGCTCGACAGGCAGGTGGTGCCGCCGATCAACCGGCTCTTTTCGTACAAACCGACCGAGGCGCCGGACTCGGCGGCGGCGAGCGCGGCGATGAGCCTCGCCGCGCCGGTGCCGAGCACGATCACATCGAAAACGCGTGTTCAGCCGCGCGCCCCCTCCACCGCCGGCGATCGGAGGGAGGCGACGCCGGGGTCCGGTGAGCCGGAGCGTCCGTGTGGGAGGTGTGGAGGGCGGCGGGAGGCCGCGCGCCGATGGCTGCTTCCACGTGCATCTCTTCTCTCGGGAGGACCCCTAACTATGGTAATGATTACTTTGGTTATGGGAAGAGGAGAGAGGCCGGCGCGATGGAGAGCAGCCGGAGCCGTGAGTCGTCGTGACCGGTGCGGCGCGGGGCATCGGCCGGGCGATCGCCGCGCGATTCGCCGAGGAGGGGCATCCCGTGGTCGGGGTCGACCTCGACGGCGTCACGCTGCCCTTGGACGGCGGCTGGCCGGCCAGGGGGCTGCCCGCCCCCGCGGAGTACGCCTGAAAGCTCGGTGGGTGCCGTTACGCGCTGCCGGGCTCCCGCCCGGCGCGCACTGCTCTCCTTCGCTCTATCCTTCGAGCGGCGTGTTCGCAAACTATAATAATGATTATATAAGATGGGAGTGGGGGTAAGGAGGCGGGAAACGATGGGAAGTGGCAATGGCGCCTCGCCGCACGCCGGGGCTGTCGAGGAGAACGCCGGGGGCGGGATCGCGCCCGCTTGTGATCTGGCCGCCCATGCGGGCGGGGTGGACGAACAATGCCTCGCGGCCGTGGCGTGGCCCGCGTCGCCGCACGCGCCGACCGTCCTGGTCCCGCTCGGATCGACGGGGCGGTCCGGCACGTGCCTGCCGCCGCAGACCGACACGGTGATCTCGACGGCGGGGGCACGGGCCACGGCCGCCCGCCTGCGCCGGGTGTGCCCGGAGGAATCCGTGGTCGTGGCGCCCGCCATCGCGTACGGTGCGGGGGACGACCACCTCGGCGCGCGTCCCGGCTCCGACGGGGACGCTCGCGCGAACTTCCCGGGCGTCATGTCCATCGGGACCGACACGCTCCAGCTTCTGCTGGTGGAGCTGATCCGGTCGCTGTCACGCTGGGCCGGGCGAACCGTGATCATCAATGGCTGCGACGGCAACCTGGACGCGGTCGCAGCCGCGGTCGTGCAGTCGCGGCACGAAGGGCGCGACGCGGCCTGGGTGCCCTGTCCGGCCGAGAACGGCGACCTGCCCGCCGGTCACGTCACGACCTCGCTCATGCTGCACCTCGCCCCCGGCCTGGTGAGCCCGGTCGAGGCCCGGCCGATGTCCCGGCGCTCGTCCGGAGACGTCGCCGTCCTCGGTAACCACGCGACGGCCACCGCCGAGGACGGCCGCCGGTTGCTCGGTCGGATCGCCGGCGACCTGGCGGCCCGCATCCGGAGCGGGCGCGTGTGCCACACCGGACGTCTGCTGGAGGCGGACGGCGACGCGGCCCCCGCGCCTCACCGGCCGGGCGTCCGCCCGCATGTCACGCGGAAGTAACACCCGCGCAAGCCTGGACATCGGCCCGGCGCAAACCTATCTTGGGAAAACCAATTCATGCTTATCATTTGCATACTTGGAGCGACCGATGTCACTTCGGCTCAGATGGGCTCGCGGCGCGGGCATCACGATGATCGCCGGACTGTCGCTGGTGGCGGCCGCCTGCGGAAGCGGCGGCGAGAACACGGCGGCTGAGTCGGCGGGGGAGGGAAAGCTGCCGGCCGAGATCAAGCTCGTCGGCGTCCGCGACACCACCGGGCCGGTCGCCTACGCCGGTCTGGGCGCGGTGAAGGGCACGCAGCTCGCGGTGGAGGAGATCAACAACAGCAACTTCCTCGGCGAAGGCGTGAAGATCACGGTCACCGAGAAGGACAGCGCCAACAGCATCGAGACGGCGTCCAGCGAGGTCACCAGCGCGATCGCCGACAGCGGCGTCGCGGCCATTCTCGGGCCCGCCGCGGGCCAGCAGGCGGCGGCGGTGGCCCCGGTCGCCGAGCGCAGCAGGACGCCGATCGTGTTCACCCAGGCCGGCTCCGACGGCGTCGTGATCGGCAAGTACACCTTCCGTGCCACGTCCCCGATGGACACCTACTACCACCTCGCCACCGAATATCTGGCGGCCAAGGGCCTGAAGAATGTCACCGTCCTCTACAACGCCACGTTCCCGACCTTCGCCCAGCTCGCGGAGAAGACGATGCCGGACCTCGCGGGCAAGAGCGGCCTCACCGTCGTCTCCAGCACCGCCGTACAGGCCACGACGCAGGACTTCACCTCGCCGACGCGGCTGATCGCGGAGAAGAAGCCGGATGCGGCGCTGTTCTTCCTCACCGCCCCGCAGTCGGTGACCGCGCTGAAGCAGCTGCGGCAGGCAGGATACGACGGCCTGGTCCTCGGCACCTCGGTGCAGGGCGGCGGCAACCTCAAGAGCGCGGGGGAGTACGGCAAGGGGGTCGTCTACCCGACCGACTTCTCGCCCGCGCAGAGCCAGGGCAAGGCGGCGGAGTTCATCAAGAACTTCCAGGCCAAGTTCAACGCGCTCCCCGACCAGTACGCGGCCGAGGGATACGACGCGGCGTGGTGGCTCGCCCGGGCCATCAAGGCGTCCGGATCGGCCACCCGTGACGGGATCCAGCAGGGCTTGGCCAAGGTCGCCGCGGAGGGCTTCGAGGGCGCCATGGGACGGCTCGGCTTCGACGGCAACGACATGCGCGTCCCCGGCGTACTCGTCGAATGGGATGGCGAGGCCGAGAAGGTCGTGACCACCACTCCGTGATCGGCGAGTTCGGCCACCGATGCTCCTGGCCGGCAGCCCATGCGCGCCGGCCATGAGCACAGTGGACCGGCGTCCGGAAGAAAGGAAGGTGCCGTGCTGCAGGACGTGTTCAACGCGGTCGTGCTCGGCTCCATCTACTTGCTGTTCGCGCTGGGAATGGCGCTCGCCTGGGGCACCATCGGCGTCCTCAACTTCGCGCACGGCGCGACGTTCATGTTCTCGGCCTTCGCCGCGCATCTCGTGGCGGACCGCGTCGCCCTGCCGGCGCCGCTGATCGTCGTGCTCGCCGCGGCCGTCGGCGCGCTCATCTCCTGCCTGGTGCAGGCGCTGGTCTTCCAGTCGATCCTCGGGCGAGCGCGCAATCCCCGGGCCGCGGAGATGCAGATCCTGATCGCGGGCATCGGCGTGGCGGTCATCCCCCTGGCGATCGCCCAGCGCCTCACCAACGGCGCGCCGTTCGGATTCGGCTCGGCGGCCGAGCAGGCGCAGGTCTACCAGGTCGGCGGGCTGCGCCTGACCACGATGGCGCTGGTCGTCATCGTCGTCGGGCTCGGGCTGGGCATCGGGCTGGCCTGGTGGCTCAAGGCGTCCAAGCGCGGGCTCGCCCTGCGCTCCATCGGCGTGGACCCCGAGACGGCCTCCCTCATGGGCGCGAACCGCACCTCTCTCGCCCTGGGCACGATGGCCGTGGCGGGGGCGCTGGCCGGTCTGGCCGGGGCGCTGCTGACCTACCAGCTCGGTGCGATCTCCGCGGAGACCGGCGACGTTCTGCTGATCAAGGCGTTCGCCGCCATCGTGCTCGGCGGGCTCGGCAGCCAGGCCGGTGTCATCGCGGGCGCGTACTTCATCGCCATCGCGGAGACGTTCGTGATCGTCAACAACTGGGGCACCTGGGCGGACGCGGTCTCCTTCGGACTGATCTTCCTCATGCTGCTGGTCCGGCCGCAGGGGCTGTTCGGCCGCCGGGAGGTGCGGCGCACATGAGCGACTGGTACATGGCCAACATTGTGCTCGTCCAGAGCACGATGACCACCTTCCTGCTGGCTCTGAGCATCCAGCTTCCGCTGCGGGTCGGGGTCTTCTCCTTCGCCGGTGTCGGCTGCTACGGCATCGGCGGCTACGCGGCCGCCATCTGCATGACCCGGCTGGAGATGCCGACCTGGCCGTCGATCGCGGTGGGAACGCTCCTCGCCGGCGTGGCCGGCTGCCTGCTCGGGCTGCTGATCCAGCGACTGAACGGGCTGTATCTGGGCATGGCGACCATCGCCTTCACCCTCATCATCGCCATCCTGGCGGTGAACGGCGGGAGCCTCACCGGCGGGGCGGCCGGCCTGTTCGGCGCGCTCGGCGATCTCACCACGGGGAGCATCCTCGCCGTCACCCTGGTGGTCGTCGTGGTCTTCGCCCTCTCGGAGACGGGCGGCCTGGGGCGGCGGATCGACGCGGTGCGCGAGGACCCCGAGCTCGCCGCGGCGATGGGCGTCGACGTGTCCCGCTACCGCCGGATGTCCTTCCTGGTGAGCGGGCTGGTGGGCGGCCTGTCCGGCGCGCTCACGATCCTGCTGCGCTCCAGCATCACCCCGGCGGAGGTCAACTTCCAGCTCGTCGTCCTCGCGCTGACCGTGATCGTCGTCGGCGGGTTCCGATCCTGGGCCGGTGCCCTCATCGGCGCGGTGATCTTCGTGTGGCTGCCGAAGGCGCTGGACTTCGTGGGGGAGTGGGAGACCGTCGTCTACGGCGTCGTCGTGGTCCTGGCCGCCCTCTATCTGCCGGGCGGCGTGCTCGGCCTCGCCACCGGCCTCTTTCGCAGGCTGCGCAGCGGGCGCCGCGGCGGTGCGGCCGACGGTGAGCAGGGCGCGGGCGGGCCGGGCGCGGGCCCCGGCGCCGTAACAGGTCGTGAGTTCGACGAACTCGCCGTACCCGGGGAGGGCCGCTGACATGACCGCCGTCCACGCGACGACGAAACCGGAGGTCCCGGTCCTCGAGGTCCGCGACCTGGCCGTGCACTTCGGAGGGGTCAAGGCGGTCGACGGGCTGTCGTTCTCGCTCACCGCCGGCAAAATCTTCGGGGTGCTCGGCCCGAACGGATCGGGCAAGAGCACGATGCTCGCCGCCGTCACGCGGCTGGTCCGGCTGACCCGCGGCGAGCTGCTGTTCGGCGGCGAGCCGTACCATCACGAGCCGCCCAGGGCGATGGCCGGGCGCGGCATCGCGCGCACCTTCCAGACCGTACGGCTCCTGGAGGACCGCACCGTGCGGGAGAACGTGCTGCTCGCCACGGACGACCACCTCATCAGGGGCCGCGCCGCCCGCCGGGCCGTCGCGGAACGGGTCGACCAGGCCATCGAGCGCATCGGGCTCACGAAGGTGCAGAGCCTGCGCCCCACCGAGCTCTCGTACGGCATGCAGAGGCGGGTGGAGATCGCCCGGGCGATCGCGATGAACCCCCGCCTGCTGCTCCTCGACGAGCCCACGGCGGGCATGAACCGGCAGGAGCGCGAGGACATCTCGGCATTGATGCGCGGGCTCCAGGCCGAGGGGCTGACCCAGCTCATCATCGAGCACGACGTTCAGATGATGGTGGACACCTGCGATCATCTTTTCGCGATGACCACGGGCAAGCTGATCGCGGAAGGCGAGCCGCGGGCCGTGGTCCGCCACCCGGCGGTGCAGGAGGCGTACCTCGGCAGCCGGCACGGCCGCGGGCACGCGCAGGCGTGAGAAGACGTGCGGGCCCCCGGCGGAGCGTTCGCCGGGGGCCCGCACGTGACCGGACGCTACTCGGGGGCGTCGAACGTCGGCTTGCGCTTTTCGAGGAAGGCCGTGGCGCCCTCGATCATGTCCTCACTGCCGATGGCCTGGATGAGCATGCCCACGCCGTTGCTGAAGGAGTCGCGCGCGGCGTTCCACCAGATGTTCGAGCTGATCTTCGCGATCTCGAGGTAGCGGGGGCTGAGCGCGGCGAGCTCCTCACACCACGCGCGGGCGGTCGCCTCGACCTGGTCGTCGTCCACGACCGCGTTGACCAGGCCCATGTCGAGCGCCTGCTCGGCGGAGTAGCGGCGGCACAGCAGCGACAGCTCCTTGGCGCGCTTCTCGCCGATCTGGACGCCCATGACGTTCGTCGCCCCGGTCACCGGTGCGCTGCCGACGCGCGGGCCGGTCTGGCCGAACGTGGCCGAGCGCCCGGCCACGGCCAGGTCGCACGCGACGATAAGCTCGTTGCCGCCGCCGGCCGCGGGGCCGTTGACCGCCGCGATCACCGGACGCGGGCAACCACGCACCGCGTCGAACAGCTTCAGTGAGGCGCTGTACAGTCGACGCATCTCGCTCTTCGTCGGCCGGCTGAGGTTGCCCAGCGCGCCGCCGGCGCAGAAGCTCCCGCCTTCGCCGGTCACCACCACCGCCCGGTAGGCGGCGGCATCGTCCAGGATCTCGGCGATCTCGCGGGCCATCGCCTCGTCGTACGCGTTCCGCCGCTCGGGCCTGTTCAACCGGATCCACAAGGCGGAGCCGACGACCTCTGTCTTGACGCTTGTCACAGCAACTGCCTCACAGGAACAAGGAGGGATGGGAGCGGCCCCGCGTGCCCGCGCCCACCGTCGTCGGCGCGGCCGGCCACGGTGGCGGCCACGGTGGCGGCCACGGACGGCGTGCCGGGTGCCTGTCCGTACGTCGGCTGGGCGGCTTCGGGGCCATGGCTCATTCCGTGACGCTGATGGCGCGCTCGGGGCAGCTCTGCTGAGCGAGGACCGCGGCGTCCTGAAGGTCGGCGGGGATCTCATCGATGACGACAAGCGCCTGACCGTCCTCCTCCCGTGGCTGGAAGATCTCCGGGTTGGTCATGTAGCAGACCCCGTGCCCCTGGCAGACGTTCAGGTCGACGGACACCCGCATGGCTCCTCCTCGTGGCCGCAATCGGCGCTGGGTTATTGACATCCGAATTCAGTATAACCATGATTACCATATGCCGGAAGCCTTCGAAAGGAAGAGTGCATCTGATGAGCCGATGCCCGGTGGTTCATTTCGACCACAACTCCCCTGAGCACGCGGCCGACCCCGTCGGCGCCTACCGAGCGCTGCGCGCCACGCACCCTGTCGCCTGGACGGAGGCACACGGCGGCTACTGGGTGCTGTCCGACTATGAGAGCGTGTTCGAGGCGGCCCGCGACGACTACACCTTCTCGTCGGCGCGTTCGCCCCACGGCGGGGAGGGGCTGAGCGTGGTCATCCCGAAGACGCCGATGGTCCTGCACATCCCGATCGAGATCGACCCTCCGGACTTCCGCAAGTATCGCAAGCTCGTCAACATGCTCACGGCTCCCGCCGCGGTAGGCCGGATGCTCGACATGATCGAGCACTACACGAGGTGGTTCATCGACCGTGTCATAGAGACCGGCGAGTGCGACTTCGCCGAGATCATCGGTGTTCCCTCCATCGTGACGATCGACTGGCTGGGGCTTCCGGTCGACGAGTGGGAGCGCTATTCCTCGGCGCACCGCGCCACCCTCGCGGCCTTCACCGACAGCCCGGAGTATCGGCGGGCGGTCGAGGTGGACCTTCCCTATCTCCACAAGCAGATGGCCGACGTCATCACCGAGCGGCGGCAAAACCCCGCCGACGACGCGATCAGTTTCCTGGTGCGGCAGGAGGTCGACGGCAGGCCGCTCACCGACGACGAGGTCTTCTCGATCGTCGACCTGCTGATCTCGGGGGGCGTCGGCACCACCGCCTCTCTCGTGGGGCAGACCCTCGTGTGGCTCTACCAGCACCAGGACGTCCGCCAGCGCCTCATCGACGACCCGAGCCTGCTCGACCGCGCGATCGAGGAGTTCCTGCGCTACTTCTCGCCCACGCAGGCGCTGGCCCGTACGGTCACCAAGGACGTCGAGTTCAAGGGCTGCCCGATGAAGGCGGGCGACCGGGTGCTGCTCTCGTGGGCCTCGGCCAACCGGGACGAGAAGGCCGGCTTCGACGACCCCGACGAGCTGAACATCGACCGCTGGCCCAATCGGCACACCGCCTTCGGCATCGGGCAGCACCGCTGCGCCGGCTCTCACCTGGGGCGGGCCATGGCCAAGAGCCTCATCGGCCAGATCCTGGAGCGGATGCCCGACTACACGATCGATCTCGACGGGCTGGTCCGTTACGCCCGCCAGGGTGTCAACATCGGCTTCCACAAGATCCCGGCGCGCTTCACCCCCGGCCCGCGCCGGCTGCCCCGGGACGACCAGGCCAAGTGACACGGGGGCGCTCCTCGACAGCGGCTGACCAGCGAATTCGGACACCGAGGCGACGCTATCGCACCCGGGCGTCACCCTGCGCCGGAGGCGGCGCCCGGGGCCGTTTCGGCGCACGGTCCGGCGGTCGTCCCCGCGTCGCCCCGCCGCCCGCCACCCGCCGGGACGCCCCGCCCGCGCCGCCCCGTGGCCCGCGATCCAGCATGACCCGGCGACCCGTCCAGGACCCCATCTCGTGAAGGAGTGAGTGATGTCGGCAGTGAGTTCCCTGGAGGACCGCGTCAGGCGGCTCGAGGACCGCAAGGCGATCGAGGAGCTGGCCGTGCTGTACGGCTTCATCATGGACGAGCGCGACGAGGAGGGCATCCGGCAGATCTTCTGCGAGGACGCGACGCTCCGCTCACAGGACGGCGTCTTCGCCGCGGAGGGCATCGAGGAAATCGTGAAGACCTACCTCGGCCGCTTCGCCGCGCTCGGGCCCACGAACCACTTCTCGCACGGTCACGTGATCCGCTTCGACGCGAACGACCCCGACATGGCGACCGGGCTCCTCGCCTCGCACGCGGAGGTGACCCGGGACGGCGTCGCCATGCAGGTCGCGCTCAGATACAAGGACGTCTATCGCCGCGTGGACGGCAAGTGGCGCTTCGCGGATCGCCTGATGTCGTACATGTACTACATGCCCATCGCCGAACTCCCTGGGGGGCTGGGTGACCGCGACAGCATGCGGGCGTACGGCGACCGCCGCCCGGCCGACTGGCCGGAGGTCCTGTACTCCGAGTCGGGCAACTCGTTCCTCAGGGACTACGTGTAGGAACTACGCGTCAGCGTCCGCCTGTAGAACGTTCCAGCGGCCGAATCCGCCCCGTACGACCTCGCCCCGGCACGTCGCACGGGGCGGCGGCGTTTTACGCAGGTTTTTCGCGCAGGGTTGCGGAAAACGACGGGCGAGGGCGTCCACGACGATCGGACGCCCTCGCCCGCATGCCCGGCGCGGCGGCCCAGAGCAACCCGCTGCCGCCCCTGAGGACGGCCAAGCAGCCGCCCGGGCACGTCTGGTCAAGGGTTGAGGAAGTCGGCGAACTTCACCGGCTGCACCTCGCGCAGCGGCTCGACGATCTCCCGGCCGACCTCGTCGAGCCAGGCCACGGCCTCGTCGGCCGACATGCCGGGCCAGTGCGGGCGCACCAGCAGCGGCCCGATCGGCAGCCGCTGGGCCACCTCGCGGATCTGCTGCCGGCACTCCTCCGCGTCACCCAGGATCACGTGGTCCTGGACGGTGGCGTTGAACCGCGCCCGCACCTGCTCCTGCGACAGGGCCTGCATGCCCCGGTCGGCGTACGCCTCGTACTTGCCGCGGGCGACGGCGGCGAAGCGGTTCAGCGCGTCGTCGCGGTCCGCGCCGATCATCAGCTCGCGGCGCAGCGGAAGCTGGTTGAGCGGCAGCCCGAGGGCGTTGCGCTCGGCGGCGAACACCCGGGCGAGCGCGTCGGTCTGCTCAACCGTCTGCTGCGGCGTCACCGTCCACGTCTCGCCCAGCCTCGCGGCGCGGCGCACGCCGAACTCCTTCTGCGCGCCCAGCCAGATCGGCGGAGCCGGCTGCTGCAGCGGCTTGATGTGCACCGGCGCGTCCTCGATCTGCCAGAACTTGCCGGAGAACGTCACCCGGTCCTGCGACCAGAGCTGCCGCAGGAGGTTGAGCGACTCCTCCAGGCGCTGGTAGCGCTCCTTGAAGGGCACGCCCATCCGCTCGTACTCGTGCGGCAGGTAGCCGGTGCCGACCGCGACCACGAGCCTGCCGCCGGTCAGGATGTCGAGTGTGGCCAGCTCCTCGGCCAGCATGATCGGGTGGTAAAGCGGGCCGATGATGATGCTCGTCCCGAGCCGCACGCCCTCGTCGAGCTCGGCCGACAGCCGGGACAGCAGGGGCACCGGCTGCATCCACCGGTAGCCGTCGTACAGGAAGTGCTGCCCGATCGTCAGATAGGTGAAGCCGTTGCGCTGCGCGGCCTCGGCCACGCGCAGCAGCAGGTCGAGGTGCTCGCGCGGAGGCACCTCGACCCGCTCGTCGCCCATGAGGATGCCGAACTCCATGTCACACGCCTCTCAGATGTCCGATGCAAGGAGGAGTTGGTCAACGTCCGCGCCACCGCGGCGCTCGCTTCTCGGTGAAGGCCCGGGCACCCTCACGGGCGTCCTCCGAGGAGCGCACCGGCTCGGAGAGCCTACGCTGCTCGTCGAAGGCGACGGACGAGTCCCAGTCGCGGGCCTTCATGATGATCTGCTTGCTGGCGCGTACGGCCAGCGGCCCGTTGGCCGCGATGCGGCCGGCCAGTTCGAGCGCGGCCTCCAGCGCCTGCCCGGCGGGGACGAGCCGGTTGATCAGACCGGCCTCGTCGGCGCGGGCCGCGTCGACGAGGTCACCGGTGAGGGCCCATTCCATCGCCTTGTAGTAGGGGATGCGCTCCGACAGCCGCATGAGACCGCCGCCGCCCGCGACCAGGCTGCGCTTCACCTCCGGCAGCCCGAATTTGGCGTTCTCCGCGGCGACGATGAGGTCGCACGCGAGGGCGATCTCGAAGCCGCCCGCCAGCGCGTACCCTTCGACGGCGGCGATGATCGGCTTGTCCGGCGGCGACTCCACGATGCCGGCGAACCCGCGCACCGGGACGGAGGGGCGCTCGCCGGCGAGGAACGCCTTGAGGTCCATGCCGGCGCAGAACGTGCCGCCCGCCCCGGTGATCACGCTAGCGAACAGGGTGGGCTCTTCGTCGAGGCGCGCCATGGCCGCGGCGATCGCCTCGGCGGCGGCGGTGTTGATCGCGTTGCGCGCGGCGGGGCGGTTGATCGTGACGACGAGGACGTTGCCGCGCCGCTCGGGGAGGACCGGCTGCTCGCTCATCGCGCCTGCATCCTGATCGCGCCGTCGAGCCGGATGGTCTCGCCGTTCAGCATCGGGTTCTCCAGGATGTGCAGGGCGAGGGCCGCGAACTCGTCCGGCTGGCCGAGCCGGGCGGGGTGCGGCGTCGAGGCGGCGAGCCGGTCCTTCACCTCCTGCGGGTGCCTGCTCATGATCGGGGTGTCGAAGACGCCGGGGGCGATGGTGTTCACCCGGACGAGCTTGCGGGCGAGGTCGCGGGCGGCCACCAGGGTCATGCCGACCACCCCGGCCTTGGCGGAGGCGTACGGGATCTGCCCGATCTGGCCTTCCCACGCCGCGACCGACGCGGTGAGCACGCAGACCCCTCGCTCGCCGTCGACCGGCTCGTTCGCGACCATCCGCGCCGCCGCGAGCCGCAGCGCGTTGAAGGTCCCGACGAGGTTGATCCGGACGATGTTCTCATAGACCTCCAGCGAGCCGGGGTTGCCGTCGCGTTCGACCACCCGCACCGTGGCGCCGCGGCCGGCGCAGTGCACCAGCGTACGCAGCGGGCCGTGCTCCTCGGCCTTGTCGAAGGCGGCCGACAGCGCCTCGGGGTCGGTCACGTCGGCGGGGACGAAGGCCGCCTGCCCGTCGAACCCGGCGGCGACCTCGGTGCCCGCCGAGGTCGGCAGGTCGGCGATGACGACGAAGACACCGGCCTTCGTCAGCCGCCGCACCGTGGCCAGGCCGAGACCGGAGGCGCCTCCGGTCACGACGGCCGAACTGTTGGCGAGATTCATGGGGATCCTTTCTCGACGATCAGTGGGGCAGGATCTCGACGATCGAGGCGTTGGCCATGCCGCCCGCCTCGCACATCGCCTGCAGCCCGAGCCGCCCGCCGCTCTGCTCGAGGTGGTTGATCATGGTCGTCATCAGGCGGCAGCCGGAGGCGCCCAGCGGGTGTCCCAGGGCGATCGCGCCGCCGCGCGGGTTGAGCTTGGCCTCGTCGATCGGGTGCTCGGCCCGCCAGGCGAGGGGCACGCTCGCGAACGCCTCGTTGACCTCGGCGGCGTCGATGTCGTGAATCGACAGCCCGGCGCGGGCGAGCACCTTGGCGGTGGCGGCGATCGGCCCGGTCAGCATCAGCAACGGGTCGTCACCGCAGACGGCGGACGCCACGATGCGGGCCCGGGGTCGCAGGCCGAGCTGCCTGGCGCGCTCCTCGCTGGTGATCAACAGCGCGCTCGCGCCGTCGGTGATCTGGGACGAGTTGCCCGCCGTGATCTTGAACTCCAGGTCGGGGAAGTGGGCCGCATCGGGGCTCTTCGCGAAGGCCGGAGCCAGGGCGGCCAGCCGTTCCGGGGTCGTGTCCGGCCGGATCGTCTCGTCGCGGTCCACGACGCCGCCATCCGGCAGCGTGATCGGGACGATCTCGTCGCCGAAGCCGCCGGTGCGCGCGGCCCGCGCGGCCAGCGCGTGCGATCGGGCGGCGTACTCGTCGAGCCGTGCCCGCGACAGGGACCACTTGTCGGCCACGAGCTCCGCGGACAGGCCCTGCGGCACGAGCAGGGGATAGCGGGCCCGCACTCCCACGCCGAAGGGGTCCTGGCCCATGCGGGCCGAACCCATGGGGACCCTGCTCATCGATTCGACCCCGGCCGCGATCACCATGTCGTACGCCCCCGCGACGACGCCCTGGACGGCGAAGTCGATCGCCTGCTGGCCGGAGCCGCACTTGCGCTCGATGGTCACGGACGGCACGTGCTCAGGGAACCCGGCGGCGAGCAGGGCCTGGCGTCCGGGGGTGGCCGACTGCTCGCCCGCCTGGCCCACGCACCCCACCAGGACGTCGTCGATCAGGCCGGGGTCGACGCCCTGGCGCTCCACGAGGGCCGACAGCACCTGTGCGAGGAGGTCGACGGGGTGAATCCCGGCCAGGGCCCCGGACTGCTTGCCGCGGCCCATGGGGGACCGGACGGCGTCGATGATCACGGCAGTTGGCACAGCGCCTCCTATCTATGTATATGATTACCATATACAGTGTCACTGTGGCCAGGTCGAGGCTTGACGAATAATCCATGTGAACCAATATCATAGATAAGACGTGAGAAGGGGGTCTTGATGATCGCTCGAATGCCCGATGGGGAAAGCGAGGAGCAGCGAGCGCTACGCGAGTCGGCCGCTCAGGTGGCCAAAGAGCGCTACGCGCCGCGGGCGGAGGAATGGGATCTGAATCGCACCCCGTTTCCGCACGACGAGCGACGCTATCTGGGGAGCCTGGGATATCTCGGCATCGCCCTGCCGGAGCGCTTCGGCGGCGCGGGGGCTTCGCTGAAGGAGGCCCTGATCGTCGTGGAGGAGCTGGCCAAGGAGTGCAGGCCGGCCGCGTTCCAGGTCTTCGAAGCCAACACCGGCCCCGCTCAGGTGATCAACCTCCTCGGCGCGGAGGAGCAGCGGCAGCGCTACCTTCCCGGGATCATCAGCGGCGACGCCACCATGGCGGTGGCGATCTCCGAGCCCGACGCCGGCTCGGCCGCGACCGACATGACGACCCGGGCCACCAAATCGGGCGGAACGCTCACGATCAACGGCCTCAAGCGATGGATCTCCAACGGCAGCGAGGCCGACCACTACCTGGTGTACGCCCGCATGAGCGACGAGTCGGGCGCCAAGGGCATCGGAGCCGTCATCGTGGACGCGGACACCCCCGGGGTCAGCTTCGGCAAGCGCGAGCGGCTGATGGGGTTCCGCGGCATTCCGTCCGCCGATGTGATCTTCGACGACGTGCAGGTGCCGGTGGAGAACCTGCTGATCGGCCCGGGCGGCTTCCGCAAGCTGTTCACCGCCTTCTCCATCGAGCGTCTCGGCAACGCGACGATGAGCCTCGCCCTCGGCCAGGCCGCCCTCGACCGCAGCATCGCCTACGTGCAGGAGCGGGAGCAGTTCGGCAAGCCTCTGATCGAGTTTCAGAGCATCCAGATGGCGCTGGCCGACATGCTGCTGCAGGTGGAGGCGGCCAGGCAGCTCATCCGGCGGGCCGTCGAGAACGCCGGCGACGGCCTGCCGAACCCCCTTGAGGTCTCGCTCGCCAAGTGCACGGCCAACGAGATGGCCAAGCGCGTCACCGATCTCGCCATGCAACTCCATGGGGGGAACGGCTACACCGAGGAGTACGGCATCGAGCGGATGCACCGGGACGCGCACGGATGGGCGCTCGCCGGCGGCACGCCCACCATGCAGCGCATCCGGATCGTCTCCGAGCTGCTGGGCCGCGGTTTCAACCAGCGGAGCTGACTTCAGCCCGACAATCCCAACCCTTTTTAGGAGTGCGAATGTCCTCACGACTTGACGGCCGGATCGGCGTGGTGATCGGCGGCGGATCCGGCATGGGCCGGGCCATCGGCCACCGGCTCGCCGAGGAGGGCGTGAAGGTCTACGTCGCCGACCTCAGCGGCGAGGCAGCGGAGGCGGTGGCCAAGGAGATCGAGCAGCGGGGCGGCAGGGCCGTGCCCGCCCAGGTCGACGCGACCAGCGTCGCGGAGCTTCGCGCGCTCTACGCGCGGATCGAGGCGGAGGAAGGCGTCCTGCACATCGTGCACAACCAGGTCGGCATGCCCGGCGCCGGGGGCCTGGACGTCTCGGAGGAGGAGTTCCAGCGCAACATCGACGTCAACGTCAAGAGCGTCTTCTATAGCGCCACGCTGGCGTTCGACCTGCTGAAGCGGGCGGACAAGAAGGCCTCCATCACGATGACGGCCTCGACGTCGGCGCTGGTCGGCTCGCCCTTCAGCCCCATCTACTCGCTGACGAAGTCGGCCCTCGTCGGGTTCACCCGCGCGCTGGCGCTGGTGGGCGCCCCCGACGGCATCCGGGTCAACTGCATCGCCCCCGGCACCGTGCACACGCCGATGCTCGCCTCCTTCTTCGGCCGGGAGCGCGGTGCGGACGTGTCGGCGCTCACCAAGGAGTTCGTGGCGGGCATACCGCTCGGCCGCGGCGCCCAGCCGGAGGAGATCGCCTCGGTCGTCGCCTTCCTGGCCAGCGACGACGCCAGCTTCGTCACCGGGATCACGGTCCCGATCGACGGCGGCCTGACGGCCAAGTGACACCAGCGCCGACCGTCCGTCCCGGACCGCCCGTCCGCCGTCGCCCGGCCGGCCGGCCCCCGATTCGTACCTTCCCGTGCCGGGGTCACCCGGCCCCCGCACCGTCGTTGGAGGCTCTGCCGCGATGACCCGCACGTACACCGATCTCAAGCCGACCTTCGCGGACACCGGTTCGTGGACCTCGCCCAAGGTCCTGCGGCATCAGGCGTCGTGTCGCCCGGACGCCACGTTCCTGATCGCGCCCGAGGAGGGGCGGCAGTGGACCTACGCCGAGATGCTCGAGGCCGCCGAGCGCGTCTCGGGCGGGTTCCTCGCGGCCGGCGCGTCCATGGGAGACCGTGTGCTGATCATGGCGGCCAACTCCTCCCAGTTCATCCGCACCTGGCTGGGCAGCGCGGTGGCCGGCCTGGTGGAGGTGCCGATCAACACGGCGTACGAGGGTGAGTTTCTGCGGCACCAGAGCATGACGGTGGGGCCGCGGTGGGCCGTCATCGACGACGTCTTCGCCGAGCGGTTCGCCGCCATCCGAGAGCACGTCGCGTCGATCGAGAAGTTCTGGGTGGTCGACACGGGCCGGGCCGACGCGGCGCTGGAGATCCTCCGCGGCAACGGCTGGGCCGCCGAGTCGTGGAACGCGTTCGAGGAGGCGACGCCGAAGGCGGGGGAGGAGCCGGCCCCCAGCGACCTGGCGTCGATCTTCTTCACGTCGGGCACGACCGGGCCCTCCAAGGGCGTGGCGATGCCGCACGCGCAGATGTACTTCTTCGGCGACGAGGTGGTCTCCCTCACCCGGCTGACCGCTGAGGACACCTACTTCACCTGCACCCCGCTGTTCCACGGCAACGCCCAGTTCATGGCGGCCTACCCCGCGATGATCGCCGGCGCCCGCCTCGTGGTCCGGCCCAAGTTCAGCGCGAGCCGCTGGATCGACCACCTGCGGGAACACGACGTCACGGTGACCAACCTGCTCGGCGTGATGATGGACTTCGTCTGGAAGCAGCCGCCGAGGGACGAGGACCGGGACAACAGGCTCCGCGCCGTCTTCGCCGCGCCGACCGCCTCGTCCATCCTGCGGGAGTTCAAGGACCGCTTCGGCATCGAGGCGTTCGTCGAGGTCTTCGGCCTCACCGAGACCTCGGCCCCGATCCTGTCGCCGTACGGCGAGGAGCGTCCGCCCGGCGCCGCCGGTCTGCAGGCGGCCGATTGGTTCGACATCCGGCTGGTCGACCCGGAGACCGACGAGGAGGTCCCGGTGGGCGAGGTCGGCGAGCTGGTGGTCCGCCCGAAGCACCCCTGGACGTGCAGCATGGGCTACTACGGGATGCCCGACAAGACCGTCGAGGCGTGGCGGAACCTGTGGTTCCACACCGGCGACGCGCTGCGCAAGGACGCCGACGGGTGGTTCTACTTCGTCGACCGCTACAAGGACGCGCTGCGCCGGCGCGGCGAGAACATCAGCTCCTACGAGGTCGAGCAGGCGATCCTCCAGCACGACGCGGTGCTCGAGTGCGCGGTGATCGGTGTCGCGGCCGGCATCGAGGCGGGGGAGGACGAGGTGATGGCCGTCATCGTCACCTCCCGCCCGGTCGATGCCGCGGAGATCTGGAGCTTCTGCGAGGGCAAGATCCCCGCCTTCGCGGTGCCCCGGTTCATCCGGTTCGTCGACGCCCTGCCCAAGACGCCGTCGGAGAAGGTGCGCAAGGCCGCGCTCCGCGACGAGGGCGTCACCTCCGCGACCCATGACCGCACCGCGCTCGGCCGCCACTGACCCACTCGGAAGGATTGGACCACCTGATGGACTTCGAGCCCGATTCCCTGCATGAGGAGATCCGGCAGGCGGTGCGCAAGCTCTGCTCCGACTTCCCGGACGAATACTGGATGGAGCACGACGAGACCAAGGAATTCCCCTGGGAGTTCTACGACGCCGTCGCCAAGGCCGGCTGGCTCGGTCTGACGATCCCCGCGGAGTACGGCGGCGGCGGCCTCGGCGTGACCGAGGCGGCGATCGTGGAGCAGGAGATCTCCGCCTCCGGCGCCGGGATGGGCGGATGCACCTCGGTGCACATCGGGATCTTCGGCTTCGAACCGCTGATCAAGTACGGCAGCGATGACCTCAAGCGGCGTTTCCTGCCCCGGGCCGTGTCGGGCGACCTGCACGTGTGCTTCGCGGTGACCGAGCCCGACGCCGGGACCGACACCACCAACATCTCCACCTTCGCCCGGAAGGTGGACGGCGGCTGGCTCGTGTCGGGCAAGAAGGTGTTCATCAGCAAGGCGCTGGAGGCGGAGCGGATGTTCCTGCTGTGCCGTACGGCACGGCGGGAGGAGTCGGCGAAGAAGACCGACGGCATCACGCTGTTCTTCGCCCCGCTGGACCGCGAGCGAGTCACGATCCGCAGGATCCCCAAGATGGGGCGCAACGCGGTCGACACCAACGAGTTGTTCATCGACGACCTGTTCGTCCCTGACGAGGACGTCATCGGCGAGGTGGGCAAGGGCTTCAAGGCGATCCTCGCGGGGCTCAACGCCGAGCGGGTGATTTCGGCGAACGCCTCGCTCGGCCTGGGCAAGGCGGCGCTGCGGCGTGCCACGGAGTACGCGAAGACGCGCAAGGTCTTCGGCCGTCCGATCGGGCAGAACCAGGGCATCGCCTTCCAGCTCGCCGAGGCCAAGATGCGGCTCGACGCGGCCGAGCTGATGTGCCAGAAGGCGGCCTGGCTCATCGACAACGGCCACTCGCCGGGCGAGCAGGCGAACGAGGCGAAGTATCTGGCCGCAGAGGCGGGCTTCCACGCCGCGGACGTCGCGATCTCCGTGCACGGCGGCTACGGCTACAGCAAGGAGTATCACGTGGAGCGGTACTTCCGTGAGGCCCGGCTGATGCGCATCGCCCCGATCAGCCAGGAGATGGTGCTCAGCTACCTGGCCGAGCACGTGCTCGGCCTGCCGAGGAGCTACTGATGCGGCCGTACCGTTCCATCCTCTTCGTCCCCGGGCACAAGCCCGCCTGGGCGGAGAAGGCGCTCAAGGCCGGCGCCGACGCGATCATCCTCGACCTGGAGGACTCGGTCCCGGCCGAGGAGAAGGCCGCGGCCCGGGAAACCGTGGCCACGTCGATCCGGTATCTGCGGTCGCTCGACGAGTCGGTGGGCATCGGGGTACGGGTCAACGGCCTGCCCACCGGGCTCACCGGGGCCGACCTCGAGGCGGTCGTCGTCCCCGGACTGGACGTTGTCTTCGCACCGAAGATCGAGGAGGCGACGGACGTGCTCAGGTACGACGCGCTCCTCGATCACTTCGAGCACCGCAACGGCGTGAGCGGGCTCGAATACATCGTGCCCGTCGAGACCGTCAAGGCGATCCAGAACTGCGCGGAGATCGCGTCGGCCTCGCCGCGCGTCGGCGCGATGATCGGGCCTACCGCCGAGCACGCGGACATCGCCCGCGAGGTGGGCTTCGAGTGGACGCCCGAGGGCCTGGAGACGCTGTACCTGCGCAGCCGTGTCCTGCTCGCCTGCCGGGGCGCGGGGCTGCACGCGCTGACCGGGCTGTGGGAGCGGATCGACGATCTCGAGGGCCTGGAGAAGTTCGCCCGCGAGGGCCGCAGGCTCGGCTTCCGCGGCATGATCGCGATCCACCCGAGCCACGTGCCGGTGCTCAACACCGTCTTCTCGGCCTCGGACGAGGAGATCGCGTTCTACGAGGGCATGGTGGCCGCGTACGAGCAGGCGGCGCGCGAGGGGAGCGGCGCGCTGCGCTACCGGGGGCTGCACATCGACAAGGCCCACTACGACAAGGCGCTCCTCTGGCTGGAAGGCGCCCGCGTGCACCGCGAGCCGGCGGACCGAGAGGAAGGATGACGATGCGCGGCCTTTATTTCGAAGAGTTCGAGGTGGGGCGGACGTACAGACACCCGTTCACCCGGACCGTCACCGAGATGGACAACGTGCTGTTCACCTCGCTCACCATGAACCTGCAGCCGCTGCATCTGGACGAGGAGTTCGCCAAGACGACGATCCACGGGCGGCGGGTGATGAACAGCCTGTTCACCGTGGCGCTGATCGGGGCGTTCCATGTGCCGGAGCTGACGATGGGCACGACGCTCGGCAACCTCGGCTATGACGAGATCAAGTTCCCGCACCCGGTGTTCCACGGCGACACCCTCCGCGCCGAGACCACGATTTTGGACAAGCGGCTGTCGAAGAGCCGGAACGACTCCGGCGTCGTGTGGTTCGAGCACCGGGGTTACAACCAGGACGACGTGCTGGTCTGCCTGTGCAAACGGGTTGGTTTGATGATGACGAAGCCGGTCGAGGCGGACAAGAACGAGGAAGGCGTGCGATGACCGAGCAGTTCCCCATGCGTGACTGGATCCCCTCGGTGCGGCAGCTCACTATCGACAACGAGCTCGTGGAGCCGGAGGGCGAGCGCTGGGACGTGTACAACCCGGCCACCGAGGAGGTCATCGCCACCGTCGGCGGCGCCTCGCCTGCTCAGGTGGACGCGGCCGTCGCCGCCGCCCGCGCGGCCTTCGGCCCGTGGTCGCGGCTGTCGGGCGAGGAGCGGTCGCGACACATCCACCGCCTCGCCGATGTGCTGGAGGCAGCCGCCGACCGGCTGCTGCCCTCGATCGTCAACGAGGTGGGCACGCCGGTCTCCCTGGCCTCCTACCTCCAGGTCAAGATGGCGGTGGAGCAGCACCTGCGGTGGGCCGCGGAGGCCGCGAAGATCGACCGCACGCAGCACCTGGGCCGGTGGGACGACCCGGTGCCGACGATGAGCGACGTGGTCTACGAGCCCGTCGGCGTGGTGGCCGCCATCACCGGCTACAACTACCCGCTGAACCTGGCCGTCTTCAAGTTCGGCGCGGCGCTCGCGGCCGGCTGCACCGTGGTGATCCTGCCCTCCCCCCGCACGCCGCTGACCACGCTCTTCCTCGGCGAGCTCATCCGCGAGGCGGACCTGCCGCCGGGCGTCATGAACGTCATCATCGGCCAGGCCGACGTCGGCAAGCGGCTCTCGTCGCACCCCGGCGTGGACAAGGTCTCCTTCACCGGTTCCGACACGGTCGGCGCCCAGATCATGGCCCAGGCCGCCGACACCCTCAAGGACGTGACGCTCGAGCTCGGCGGCAAGTCGCCGAACATCGTGCTGCCCGGGGTGGACGTGAAGAAGATCGCCGTCGAGATGCACCTGCGGTGGTCGCGCAACGCCGGCCAGGGCTGCGCCGCGCTGGCCAGGCTGCTGGTCCACGAGAGCCTGTACGACGAGTTCCTGGAGGCGGGCGCGGCGGCCTTCGACCAGATGATGGTCGGCGACCCGTGGGACCCCGCGACCAACATCGGCCCGATGATCCGCCCGGACCACCGGGCCCGGGTGCAGGGCTTCATCGACGGTTCGGTGGCCGAGGGCGGCAAGAAGCTGCTGGAGGTGACCCGCCCGCTGCCGGAGAAGGGCTGGTTCGTCAACCCGGTGCTGCTCGGCAACCTGCCGCCGGACGCCCGCGCGGTGCAGCAGGAGATCTTCGGCCCGGTGGCGGTGATCCTGCCGTTCAAGGACACCGAGGAGGCCGTCCGCCTCGCCAACGACACGCCGTACGGCCTGGCGGCGAACGTCTGGTGCGACGACCCGGTGGAGGCACGGCGGGTCGCCGAGCAGATCCGGGCCGGCACCGTGTGGATCAACGGCGGCGGTAGCATGCGGCCGGACGCGCCGTTCGGCGGGTACGGCCGGTCCGGCGTGGGCCGGGAGCTGGGCGAGTGGGGGGTGCGCGAGTACCTCGAGGTCAAGCACATCCAGTGGCGCATCTGAGCGACGGCCTTGAGGAGATGCAGGTGAAGGGGCAGACGAGGACGGGCCCGCTCGACGGCGTCCGCGTGCTCGAACTGGGCACGATGTACGCCGCGCCCACGGCCGGGCGGATGCTGCGCGACTTCGGCGCCGAGGTCGTCAAGGTCGAAGACCCCGCGACCGGCGACTTCGCGCGGCACTGGACGCCGCAGAAGGACGGTCTGTCGCTGGGTTTCGCCCGGTTGAACGCCGGCAAGCGGTCGGTGGCGCTCGACCTGCGGACCGGCGAGGGCCGTGACGTGGTGCGCCGCCTGGCGGCGAAGGTCGACGTCGTCATCGAGTCGTTCCGTCCCGGACGGCTGGAGGCGTGGGGGCTGGGCTACGAGGTGCTCTCGGAGAGCAATCCCGGGCTCGTGCTGACCCGGGTGTCCGGATTCGGGCAGACCGGCCCCTACCGGGAGCGGCCGGGCTTCGGCACGGTCGCCGAGACGGCGAGCGGGTTCGCCTTCATCAACGGCTGGCCCGACACCCCGCCCACCTCTCCGCCCTTCGGGTTCGCCGACTCCATCGCCGGGATCTCCGCGGCGATGGGCACGGCGATGGCGCTGTACCGGAGGGAGCGGACCGGTGAGGGCGAGGTCGTCGACGTCGCGCTCTACGAGCCGCTGCTGTTCATCCTCGGCGACATGGTGCTCAAGTATCAGGCCAAGGGGGAGATCCAGGGCCGCGAGGGGAACGGCACCGGCTCGGCGTCGCCGCGCGGCGTCTACAGGGCCGCCGACGGAAACTGGCTGAGCATCGCCGCGTCCAACCAGGGCATCGCCAAGCGGCTGTTCGAGGCGATGGGGCGGCCGGAGCTGATCGAGGACCCGCGGTTCGCCACCAACGCCGCCCGGATGGCCAACAACGACGCCATCCAGGCGGAGGTCGTCGCCTGGGTCGCCTCCCGCCCGCGGAAGGAGATCCTGGAGATCCTCGAGAAGTACGAGGTGGTGTCGGCCCCCGTCAACGACGCCAGCGACATCGTCGCCGACCACCACTTCCGGGAGCGGACGCTGGTGGAGCTGACGGGCAACGAGATCCTGGGGTCCGTGCTGATGCCGGGGCCGGTTCTGCACCTCGGCGGATACGCCGGACCCCGCTATCACGGAGTCCCGGCCATCGGGGAGCACACCCGCGACGTGCTGGGGGACTGGCTCCAGATGTCGGATGCGGAGCTCGACGCCCTCACGGGGGCGGCGGGATGACCTCCGCCGCTCCGACCTGGCCGCTCGGACCCGGGACGGCCGTCCGCCGCGCGCACGTCGCGGCGCGGGCTCGTCCGGGTCCGCGGTCCGGGCCGGCGTGACCACGGGTGGTCGTCAGCGAGGCTTTCGCGTGACGGCGGGGCCCAGATGCGCACGGATGGCGTCCATCACCGCCTCGGGAGTCGCCGAGCTGCTGAAGGTCGCCACCAGCACCTGGCCGTCGCCGCCGTCTTCCGGCCGTTCCAGATGGCGGAAGGCGGCGATCACGTAGCCGAGGGCGCGGTCCAGCGGGCCGAGAGGATCGTAGGTGCCTCCGGCCCGCAGCCATCCGCGCAGGACCTGATTGTGGGCGGCGACGACCGAGGCGGCCATCAGCTCGGCCCGCAGGTCGGCTTCGGGGGTTCCGGCCAGCCACTTGCCGATGAACTCGCGAAACAGCCGCTGGTAGCGGGCGACGCTGGCGATCTCCCGGTCGCGCAGCGCGGGCACCCGGCGGACGAGGCTGTAGCGGCGCAGCGACACCTCGGCGTTCTCGACGTAGTGCGCGAGCACGATGCGCACCGCGTCGGACACGGCGACGAGCGCGGTGTCCGAGGTGGAGGCGCGCAGACGGGCGTCGACCATGGTGAGCAGCGCGTCGTGGTCGGGGAAGATCGCGTCTTCCTTCGACCGGTAGTAGCGGAAGAAGGTGCTGCGGCTCACCCCCGCGCGGGCCGCGATGTCGTCGACGGTGGTCTCTTCGTAACCGTTCTCGTCGAACAGGGTCACCGCCGCCTCGGCGAGGCGGCGGCTGATGGACGGTGTGGCCATACGGCCATTGTCGCGGACCCCGCTTGTCCCGGCTCGGCGAGACTAAGTATCGTCCGAAAGAAACTCAGTCCTATATCCCTGAAGTGGTGATCGATGGAACCGCGTGGCACGGCGGGGAGTCTCAGCCGGCTCGAAGAGCGCCTGGACGAGGCGATCCGCGCCGGCGAGAAACGGGCGGCCGCAAAACAGCACGCCAGGGGCAAGCTGACCGCCCGGGAGCGGATCGAGCGGCTGCTCGACCCCGGCTCGTTCGTCGAGCTCGACGCCCTGGCCGTGCACCGCAGCACGTCCTTCGGCATGGAGCGCACCCGTGTGCCCGGTGACGGAGTGACCACCGGGTACGGGACGGTGGACGGCCGGACGGTCTGCGTGTTCTCCCAGGACTTCAGCGTCTTCGGCGGCAGCCTGGGTGAGGTGTACGGCGAGAAGATCTGCAAGGTCATGGACCTGGCGGTGAAGATCGGAGCGCCTATCGTCGGCATCAACGAGGGCGCCGGCGCACGCATCCAGGAAGGCGTGGTCTCCCTGGGGCTCTACGGCGAGATCTTCAAGCGCAACGTGCGCGCCTCGGGGGTGATCCCGCAGATCTCCCTGGTCATGGGTGCCTGCGCGGGCGGGCACGTCTACTCCCCGGCGCTCACCGACTTCACGATCATGGTGGACGAGGCGTCCCACATGTTCGTCACCGGCCCCGACGTCATCAAGACGGTGACCGGCGAGGAGGTGACCTTCGAGGAGCTGGGCGGCGCCCGCGTGCACAACAGCCGCACCGGCGTCGCCCACTACCTCGCCGAGGACGAGGACGACGCGCTCGGCTACGCCAGGGCCCTGCTGTCGTACCTGCCGCAGAACAACCTCGACGAGCCGCCGTTCACCGGGTTCGAGGCCGACCTGGAGATCAACGAGAGCGACCGGGCCCTCGACACGCTGATCCCCGACTCGGCCAACCAGCCGTACGACATGCACGAGGTCGTCGCCGCGCTGCTGGACGACGGCGAGTTCCTGGAGGTGCAGGCGCAGTTCGCGCCGAACATCGTCGTCGGCTTCGGCCGGGTCGAGGGGCGGTCGGTGGGCGTCGTCGCCAACCAGCCGATGAGCTTCGCCGGCACGCTCGACATCGCCGCCTCCGAGAAGG